>JAEUQG010000361.1 GCA_016789755.1 Bryobacterales bacterium | reverse complement strand
ACGCCTGCCAGGATTACGAGTTCGACCGCGGCGCCGGACTGTTCAGCATTCCGCGCAAGTTCGGCATCGCCGGCGCGCTCGCCATCTCCAGGCTCTTCCATGTGGCCATGATTCTGGCATTGGCCGCCCTAATTACCGTGTTTCATCTGGGAACCCTCAGTTGGCTGGGGGCGGCCCTGGTTGCGGCGCTTCTGCTCTATGAACAGAGCCTGGTCAAAGCCACCGATTTGAGCCGCGTCAACGCCGCCTTCTTCACCGTGAACGGCTGGGTCAGCATGCTATTCTTTGTATTCTGGGCCGCCGATATCCTCTTCCTATCGAAATCCTGACCCATGCATTTGGAACCTATATTTGACGACAAGCGGCTTCTGCCGGTCCGCGACAAGGTGCTCGCCGGCGAGCGCCTCACATTCGAAGACGGCGTAACTCTCTACCAGTCGCCCGATGTGCTGGCGACAGGTTACCTGGCCAATATCGTGCGGGAGCGGATGAACGGCAATGTGACGTTCTTCAATGTCAACCGGCACATCAACCCCACCGATGTTTGCGTCGCCAGTTGCCGCCTATGCGCCTTCGGGAAGAAGGCTCGCGATCCCAAGGCCTACACCATGTCCCTCGAACAGGTTTGGGAATCCGCGGGCAAGGGCTACAGCGAGGCGGCGACGGAGTTTCACATCGTCGGCGGGCTGCATCCGGAGTTGACGCTGGACTGGTACTGCAGCATGCTGCGCGGACTGAAACAACGCTTTCCGCAAGTGCACTTGAAAGCCTTCACCATGGTGGAGATCTCGTTTCTGGCGCACCGGTCGAAGCTATCCATTCGGGAAACGCTGGAAAAATTGCGCGACGCCGGCATGGATTCCCTCCCTGGCGGCGGCGCGGAGATCTTTATCGAACGCGTCCGGCGCATCATTTGTGACCACAAGATCGACGGGCAAGAGTGGCTCGATGTCGCCCGTATCGCACATCAGACCGGCTTGAAGTCGAACTGCACGATGCTCTACGGTCACATTGAGACAGCCGAAGACCGCGTGGACCACCTCATCCGTCTCCGTCAGTTGCAGGATGAGACCGGTGGATTCGTCACGTTTATCCCCCTCGCTTTTCACCCCGATAACACGCCGCTCCACCACATCTCCAAAACCACCGGCTTCGACGATTTGAAGAACATCGCCGTATCGCGTCTGATGCTCGACAACATCCCGCACATCAAGGCCTATTGGATCATGATGACGGAGAAGATCGCCCAGATCGCGCAGCGTTTCGGCGCCGACGACATCGACGGTACCGTCGTTGAGGAACGCATCTACCACGACGCCGGCGCGACCACCAGCCAATCGATGCGCCGCGGCGACCTCCTGCGCTTGATTCGCGAGGCAGGCCGCGAACCGGTCGAGCGCGACACACTCTACCGGCCGGTGGAACGCTCGGAAACTACTTTTACGGTGCTCGTCTGATGCAGCGCGTTTGTTTTCTCCTGCGCGTCAAGAAAGACCGGCTGCCCGAGTACCGCGAGCGCCACAAACAAGTCTGGCCGGAAATGTTACAAGCCCTCAGCGAGACCGGATGGCGCAATTACAGCCTGTTCCTGGGGGAGGACGGATTGCTGGTGGGCTATCTCGAAACGGATGACTTCCAGGCAGCTCTCCAAGCAATGGCCGCCCGCGAGGTCAACCACCGCTGGCAAACCCAAATGGCCGGGTTCTTCGATCTGGAAGGAGAGCACGCCGACCGCGCCATGGCGCCCCTCACCGAAGTATTCCACCTCGACTGATTCCGTCAGAAATTGATGCGGGCGCTGACCACCATGATTCTCGCCCCGTCATCGGTACCCGTAATTCTCCCGAAGTTCACCGAATTGATGTCCGTGTTCGGATTGCTGAAATTCGGCTTGTTCAGCGCGCTGATGGCATCCCCACGAAGTTCCATCGTCAGCCGCTCCGTCATCCGCACGCGCTTGACGACGTTTAGATCGAACCGTACCGCGCCCGGACCCTCGAAAAACCCAACCCCCATCGTTCCCGGACTGCCCGGCGAAGCATTGACGAGCAGAATCCGCCCCGAAGAGTCCGCAATCGCCTGCATCGTGCTGGAAGCCTGAATCCCGTTCACGGCAGTGATGCGGCTCACTTGCGGATCGCGCACCTGTGAGAGACCGGTGAAGTAGGAAACGCCCCGCCCGGTGCGCACAATAGCCCCCAGGTTCTTCTCAAGGTCGGCCACAGCCGTGGCCGGAGTGCTGGCGGCGTTGAACGAGTTGAACGACGCCCGCCCGGAAGTGATCGTGATGGGATCGCCGCTGAACAGGTTGATGATGTTTCCCACCTGCCACCGCTCCAGCAGCCGCGCCCAGAATCCGCGGGCGTTGCGGAACAGCAGTTTCCCCGGCCCCATCGGCAACTCGAAAGTCCCGCTCGACCGGGCGACGTGGGTGCGGTGGAAGCCCAGCAGCTTCTTGTCCAAACTGCGGTCCCGGCTGCTGCGATAACTCAGGTTCAGGGAATCGCCGTCGCCGTCTTCCTCGCCCAGCGCTTTGCTGAAAGTGTAGTTGCCCTGAAACGTCCACCCGTTGGAGAAACGCTTGGAAAACTCCAATTGCAGCGAATGAAAACTGGAGTTGGCATAGTTGCCCGTCAACCGCGCCGAGGAAAACTGCGGATTGGCCATCACGAAATTCTCCGGCAGTCCGGCCCGCCGCAACAATCCCCCGCGCACGTTGGTGAATGCAGTGTTGGTGTTCAGATACTCTGCAAAGGTGGCCACATTGTTGCCCGCCAGGTAGCCCTGCGTGAGGCTGATGGCGCGCATCGCATCGGAACCTCGAATCGTCGTCCCGTTTACCACGCCCAATCCGGGCACATTGATTCCGTTGAAAATGCGGTCCAGCAGCGGAGCATTGCCTCCTGCCTGGGTCACGAGATAAGCATCGAGAATGCCATTCTCGAAAATGTTGCGCTCGTTCACGTCGGCCCCGCGCAGTAGTTTTGTCGCCTTGCTTCCGACGTATCGCGCCTCCACCACCATTCCCTTCCCCACTTCCCGCTGCAGCGTCGCGTTCCAGTTCTGGATGTAAGGCGTGCGAAGCCGGTCGTCGAAAACGCGGACGATCTGCGAACGGTCGGTCAGCGGGATGGTCTCCAGCGGCACGCCTTGCGGCGCCAGCGGAAACCGTAGCGCCCGCAGGTCCATGTAGTTCGCCTGCGTGTACAGAACGCGCTCGCGCAGCGCCGGCTGATCTCCGCTCACCACGTCGACAAGCCGCAACGATTGCCGCTCATAGGCCACGCCGTACCCGGCCCGGAAAACGGTCTTGCGCTGGAACCACGGCAGCGCCCAGCTCAAACCCACCGCCGGCGCGAAGTTGTTGTAATCGTCGTTGTAGAGTTGCGTGCCTGGATTCGCGGTCTTCGGGCCAATCAGATTCACTCGTGTCAAAGCGCCACTGAGCCGCCCCGGCTGGTACAGATCGGCGAAACTGCTGCCGGACAGCCCGAAGATCGCCGCCGATCCCCGTTCCAGACTGGCCGTTCGACCGTTCGGATCGTACGGAACGCCGTAGTATTCCCAGCGCAGCCCGATGTTCAGCGTAAGATTCGGCGTCACCTTGAAATCGTCCTTGAAAAACATCGACAGCTCTTTCCGTTTCCAGTGCCGGTACTTGTAGAGCCCTGGAACGTACTCCGGCGACGTGCCGCCGGTTGCATTCAACGCCTGCACTACGCTCGCCACAGATCCCGAGAGATCGTTCAGCATCGAGCGCGCGTTCGTCAGGTTCTGTCCGATCCCAGCGATGCGTTCCAGATTGAGGATCGCCGTTCCCCCAGTGCCGAAGTTCACCCGCGGCATCACGTCGGAAGAGTTGAAGCTGTTGGTCGATGGGAACCGCACATCCACTCCCCCTTTGAACGCATGCTTGCCGCGAATCCAGGTCACGTTATCCGTGAATTGATAAAACGGCGAGAACAGCCGCACCGGATCGTCGTCGCTCACCACCACGCTGCTCACCAGATTGAAAACCGGAATGTAGGATGTGTCCCCCGCTTTCGGCAGGAAACCCGAGTTCTCTTCAAGCTCCCACGGCGCATAGGCGCGGTAATCCGGCCGCATAATGCCCACACGAAATTCGTTCAGCACGTTCGGCCGCAATGTGGACAGCAGCGCCAGCGTATGGAAATGATCGCGGCGCTTGATGTTCCCTCCCGGAGCCTCAGGAAACACCTGCTCGTAGCGCGTATTGAACTCGTACTCATCCTCGATGTTGTAGGTGTAACTGATGCGGTGCGCGGAGTTGAACACATGATCGAACTTCACATTCCAAACATCGAAGTTGTCGATGCTCGACCGGCGCCATGTGTAGCCCGCCGTGTTCAATCCGTCGCCCGTGCGGAAATTATTCGGCAGCGGCATCACCCCAAACAAGCGCTGCACCGTGCCCGTCGGATCCGCTGCCGGACGGTTCGGATCGAGGCCGAAGAGCCGAACGCTTTCCAGGTTGCCCGTTGCTGCCCCGGGGCGCACTGGATTGCCTAGCAGATCCACGGTCGGGCTAAGGGACTCCGCGTTCCCGTTGCGCACGCCGGGAAAGAACCGGAAGTTGCCCTGGCGCGCCTGTTCCGTGAACACGGTCTGGGTAACCGCGCTGCTCGCGCGGATCCGCTGCGCGTCGTAGAGAAAGTGAAAGAACGTCCTGTTCTTCACGATCGGTCCACCCACGCGGCCGCCGAACTGGTTCCGGATCAGATTATTTCGCGGAGAAATAGCAGCGCCCGTCCGCGGGTCCGTGCCTCGCTGGTTGTTGAACCACGTGTTGGCGTTGAGCACTGTGTTGCGGTGGAATTCAAACAAACTACCGTGAAATTGATTTGTCCCCGAACGCGTGAGCATCTGCACCTGTCCTGACCCGCGGCCGAATTCGGCATCTGCCGGCGCTGTAATCACCCGGAATTCCTCTACGCGATCGACACTCGTGAACACAGGCGACGAGACTCCGTTGTTGTTGCGCTGATCCTGCACGTTGACCCCGTCAAGCGTCACGTTCACCGCGGCGATGCGCGCCCCGGCGAAGTTATCGCCCAACAATCCAGCCTGCGTGTACACAAGACTCAACGCATTGCGCGCCGGAAGCGGCAGGTCCAGCACCTTCTGTCCGCTCAACATCCCGCCCACGCTGGCCGTCGCATAACCGAGCAGGTTCGCGTCCTCCGCGGTCACCTGCACCGATTCGGCTACCGCGCCGACTTCCATCTTCACGTTCAACTGCAGCCGCGCCCCTACTTCCAACTTGATGTCGTTATACACCGCGCGCTTGAAGCCTTCCTGCTCCACGCTCAAACGGTACGTGCCGGGCTGCAACCCGGGGAACACGTACACCCCGGAGTCGTTGGTCTTCCCATCCTGGCGAACACCCGTGGCCACGTTCACCACCGCCACTGGAATTGCAGGAATAACGGCCCCGCTCGTATCCGACACTGTGCCGGAAAGAACCGCCTCGGAACTCTGTGCGGACAGAAGGCCGCACAGAAGAAAGAATGCACACAGCAGTCTAACGCTCATAAAGATGCTCTATGACCCGATTGTCCTGCATTTCGCTGGTTGCCGGAAAGCGCGTCGCGGTTTACGGTTTCCAGCGGGCCAGATAGATGGACGTGCGCTTGCGGTCATGCGTGCTGTAATAGCTCACCCACAACTCGCCATCCTTCCAGAACAATCCTGCGTAACCGGAATCGCCGTTCGACGAAGGAAGAGCTTGCAGTTCCTTCATGCCGCTCGTTTCGCTTAACTCCACGATAGAAACCCGCCGCACTTCTCCCTCGAAATAGCGCACGGCCCCGATCATCCGGCCGCCCGGAGAGTTGATGAAATGTGGACTGCCCACGCGCCGCCCCAGATCCTTCCACTGCCATTGGCGATACGGCGGCTTGCTCCAACCGAGCAACGCAGTCTTCGACCCGTCATCCCGCCGCACAAAGCAATAAGCCGTATCGTCATCGCGGAACAGCAGGGTCGCTTCGTTGGGGAAATCGGTTAAGCCCATGTCGTCCAGCGCGATACTGAAGCCACGCCCGTCGCGCGAGGCATAGAGCCGCATTACATTGGAACGCCCGGCATACGCGACGCTATAGGCGACTCCCTTATGCCACGTCACGCGCCACAGCCAGAAACCGTCTTCTCCGTTCTGCACCGGCGCCCCCCAACGCACGCCGTCGCGGGAAAACCACGACAATGTCCGCACACGCGGCTTGGCGTTGACATCGGGAATCACAGCGCCAACCGTGAGCATCAACTCTCCCTGCGGCGTCACCGACAGCTTCGGATCGCGCAGGTCGCGGCCGGCAAACTGCAACTCCGCAATCGAGTCCCAGCGCGAACCGTCGGAACTGGCCACCACACGAATGATCCCCTCGCCGTCTTTGGGAAAATGCGACGCACCCTCGCGAAACACGCAGATCCAGCGCCCACCGTAGTACGACAAGTCGGTAAACGAGTTATAGGGCGCCTTATCCCAGATCTTCACCGCATCGGTGGCGCCCGCTGGAAGACAGGCAACCAGCAATGCAACCAGGACCTTCATCGCGCGAATTGCATCCCGGCGAAGCTCACCACGCTCTGCGCATCGATGTTCCACTGCTCGTACCGCTGCAGCGTGCCGCGCAAGCCGGGCATTGCGCGCAGGAACGTATAGAACGGAGAAGAACCGCACCACTTCAGATCGTCGCGGCGTTCCTGCACCAGATCCCAGTACCCTTTGGCGTCGGAGGCATTGATGGCGTCGATGCGCAACCGGTCCCGGCCCGACACCTCCGCCATTTCCCCTGCGCCGGCAATTGCAGTCAGGTTGTCCCCGTAGCGCCTTCCCATGTGCGCCATGTCCACCCCAAGCACCCAAAACAACTGGTCTGCCTCGCGCGCCCCGATCTCTCCCAGTGTGCCCAAAAAGCGCTTCACGTTCTCATCGTCTTCCGGCATGCCGCCCACGTAGATCGACTTCGCAAAGGCGCCGCAAAGCACCGGCAGAATTCGGATATCGGGCCCGAACAGGTATTGCAGAAACACAACTTGAAACTCCACCGAATGCTCGAATGCGATGCAATAGTCCTCCATCGTCACCGCATTGGGAGCGCTGCCGGCTAGTTCTTCAATCAACTCCGTAGCAGGCTGCGCATTGCCCCAGGGCGTGCTCCAGGTTTTCCGCGTCAGGCCGAATTTTTCCGGCTCCCCGTAGTGCGATGTCCCAAGAATGACGAACGTGCGCCCCGCATAATCTTCCCGCCGCAACCCCGCGTAAGCGGCCCGGTAGGATTGCCATCCGCCTTCGGGGGAAACGTGCGGCGCGGCGACTCCAACCAGCCCGCCCGGCGCAGCTTCAGACCCGCCGCAGTACCGCAGCATCGTCTGCCGCAAATCGTCCGCATTGTCGGGATACGCTGAGCCCACATGTGCCGCGTAGCGTTCCGGCGACTCGGCGAAACCCTTCTCCCGCGCCTCGCGCAGTTCGGCGTAGATCTCATCTTCCAGGAAACCGGCTTGTTTCAGACTGTCCATCAGATGCGATTGCAACTCGCCCACGCGCAGGTCGCCGGTGATTTGGAACAGCGCCGCGCGCAGATCTTCCGGCGTCCGTTCGCCGTCGAAAAACTCCAGGCACTCCACCAGAACGGGAGGCACAATCAAAGTGACCTCGGAATATTGAAATGGATCGCGAATCAGCAAACCCGGCCTGTCCTCCACCGGCGAGGGCATGAAGTCCAGATTCATTCGCAAACGGGGGAGCACATTCGACATTGCCCTTTCATAATAGCCCGCATGCCTGATAAAATCCGAGATCAGCCAATGAAAATCCTCACATTCGCCGCACTCGGCGCAGCCATCCTCTCCGCCCAGATTGTCTACGCCCCCAAAGGCGCGCCGGCGCAATACACCCAGCCTCATAAGCCGCACACGAAGCTTTCCGAACTGAGAGCCAAGCACAAGGGAAAGAAGCAATGGCGCGAAGTCATCGTCAACGACAAGCATCTGCACAGCGAGTATCTCTACCTGCCTGCCGGCTCGAAGCATCCCAAGGCGATGCATCCCGACACGCGCGTTTGGTGGGTGGTCATGGAAGGCGAAGTGCGCTTCGACATCGAAGATACGGCGCCCGTACTGGCAAAGAAGGGCTCTATGGTTCAGGTCCCTTTTCAGACGTTCTTTTCCTATGAAGTAACCGGTTCCGCCCCGGCCCTCATCTTCGAAACGAACGTTGCCGGAGCCAAGACACTCTACGCCGATCTCGCCGATGCACCGAAAAACGCTGGCGTCGAATTCATCAAAACCCAGTACAACAGCCGTGTGAAGAGCGAGTGGCTGCACGGCAACAAGCCCCACGTCACCTACGACGAAGTGGCCGCCAGGATCGACAAAGGCGAACTGAAGGGGACCATCCGCATCGTCCAGGACGATCGCGGAACCGCCAACTTCATCTACGGATACAATTCCAAACTGCCGCCGGTCGACCCCAACAACAAAGGCCACTATCACCCCGAAGGCGCCGAGTATTGGCTGATCATGAGCGGCAAGATCCGCTACCCCATTGAGAAGGTCGGCGTGGTCATCGCCGAAGAAGGAGACGTCGTTTACGTACCGCCCTTCACCTGGCATGCGCCGCGCTGGTGGGGCGACGGCCCTTCCTGCCGCCTCGCCATGAACGGCTTCCCCCAGATCACGCACCTCTTTGAAGCGCACTAACGCCCGTACATGGTAGCCTGAAACGTCATGGCCGAATTTCGCGATCAGGTGGTGCTGCTCACCGGCGCCACCGGTGGATTAGGGGAAATGGTAACCCGCCATTTTCTGGACGGCGGAGCTCATGTGGTGGGAGTCGCCTTGGAGTGGGAAAAGAAGCCGGCCAGCGAGCGTGTCTTGCCGCTGCAACTCGATCTGGTGGATCCCGAACAATGCCGCCGCGCCGTCAGCGCCACGCTCGAAAAACACCGCCGCATCGACAAACTGGTTCATCTCGTGGGCGGCTACGAAGCTGGCACGCCTATCGCCATGACCAGTGACGAGGCCTGGTACCGCATGATGAACATGAACCTCCATTCGATGTTCAACCTCGGCCGCGAAGTGCTTCCTCACATGCTGGCCCAAGGGCGCGGACGCATCATCGCCATCGGCTCGAAAGTGGGCGTCGACCCGTTGCCGAAGATGGGCGCTTATCACGTCTCCAAGGCGGCCATGCATTCCCTCATCCGCGTCATGGCCCTCGAATGCCGCGGCACCGGCGTCACCGTCAACGCCATCTTGCCGAGCATCATCGACACACCTTCCAACCGCGCCTCCATGCCGGAATGGGATCACTCCAAGTGGGTCAACCCCGGCTCCGTCGCCCAACTCATCATGTTCCTCGCTTCCGAAGCAGCTTCGGAAATCAATGGCGGCCTGATCCCCATCTACGGCCAGATCCAGTAAGCATCAGTTCTTCCGCATCGCCAGCGGCAGATTGTCGCGCGCGATGGCGCCCGAACCCATCTCCGAAATCACCGCGCTCAGCTTCGCGTTGCGGAGCGCCCATACATAGGCCTTCTGCGGAACTTTCAACGGCCCGCTCACCGCTGCCTCAATCTTCGCCACACGCTCCGGCGGATCGATCGTTCCGTTGTTGCGTCCATTGTGCACGGCGCGCGCAACCTTCATCGCGATCACTCCCACACCGGCAGCATGAGCCTTGGCAAGCGAGGCATCGACGAACCCGTGGTTCACGATGTTGTAGGCAACCATCGCCACGGAGTACTTGCCCGAGAGCGCCGCCGCCGCCAGCACACCACCGGGGTCGCTATGCGCCGAAACCCCTAGAAACCGCACTTTCCCAGCTTTGCGCAGCACCTCGAAAGCGTCGAAGATCTCCGGATAATTGAGCAACTCGTACCCCGAACAGGCCCCGTGCGGACACATCACGATATCCGTGTGGTCCGTCCCCAGCCGCTGCAAACTCTCGTCCATCGACTGCAGGATCAGTTGCTTGTAGTTCTTATCGCGATCCACTTGCCGGCCGTACTTCTTTTCCATCACCGTCGCCAGCGCGGAATGCTCCACCTCCCGGCGCTGGCCGGGAAAGTACTCCACCAGATAGTCCGCATCCAGCGCATGCCGCCGCTCGATCTCATCCTTGGCGGCGGCCAGCAACTTCTTCTGCTCGCTTTCGGCAAGACTCTGGAATATCTTCTGATACAGTGCGCTGCGATTCCCATCCCAAAGCGTAATCTTCGTGTTGAGAAAGAACGAGTCGCGCTTCCGCGACCGCAGCACGTGAGCATACCCGCGCTCACTGGCCAGTTTGCCGTACGCCGGCGCCGTATCCAGGTAATTCAGTCCCTGGTCCAGCGCCCAGTACACATGCTCGTGATTGGTCGGGCTGATCAGATTCCCTCCCATCACGAACTCGGATAGGAAAAAATTAGTGCGGCCGAGCTTTCGATAGGCCATGCCTGTCTGCCGGTTGCGCCATTCGCCGGCAGCCGTATCGGGGGCGGAATCGGCTTTCGAGGCCACCGCCGCGGCAACGGCCAATTGCAGGAACTCGCGTCTGGGATGCATCATGATCTCGCGATCAATGTATCATGCCGCACCGGTTCGACACCCTCTAGCGTTCGGGCAGCTTGGCCCAATCCGCCTTCGAGATCTCCTTGCCGGGATACGCCACCTTACGGAACGGCCAAGCTTTCTCCATCCACACCCGGACATCCTCGTACAACTGCTTCTCGAAGCCCTTCTCAAACATCTCCTTGGTCACCCACATCGTCACCACCGTGTCCTATCCCGTCTTCCACGACGGGCGCACGTATACCGGCCCCAACTCCTTCTTTCCATCCAACGTCAGCACGCCGTAGGCGAAGGATGTCCTCGCCTCAAACCGCGCCTCTTCGTTCTCCATGTCTTTCATCGCGTCGGCCATGGTGAGTTCGGGGCTCGGCCATTTGCCGTCGCTGAAAGTTGAGCGCAGGTGCTCGATGCTGCTCATGTAAGCCTCGTAGTCCTGTCGGACAATGGCCGGTGACAGCGGCATCAGCCGGTATCTGCTGGTTTTCCATTCTTTCGGAACGGCGTAGTCCGCCGGCACAAAAGCAGCCTTCGGGCCCTCCGCCCAGGCCGCCAGTGCCAAAAACAGCACAGCGGAGAAATGTTTCATCCCTAGGAGGGTAACACGGCGGGTGCAGCGAACAGGTTTCCGCGCCCCAGCAGCCACTGCGGATCGAAACGCTGCTTGACGGCCCGCATACCGTCCAATTCGGCCGGAGTGTACTGCAATTCCAACAAGTGCCGTTTGCGTTTTCCCAACCCGTGTTCGGCGCCCACGGTGCCGCCCAGCCGCACGGCCTCCCGGGCCAGTTCCACCATCAACGTTTTGCCACGGTCGAACTCCTCCTGCGACGCGGGCAGAATGTTGATGTGCACATGCGCGTCCCCAATGTGGCCGAAAATCACGTACCGTCCCGGCAGCTCCGCCTCCAGCCGCTCACGGTAAATGCGCAGCATCTCTCCGTTCCTTGCAATCGGCACGGCATAATCGGAGTTCTGCTTCAGGTATCCGTTCCGCCGCACCGTATCGTTCACCAGTTCCGGCAACGCATGGCGGAACTTGCGGAACCTCTCCCGGTCCGCCGCCGTCGCCGCAAACCACGATGCCTCGTCCAATGCGCCGCTCTCCACCAGCCGGTCGGCCCAGGCGTCAATGTCCTCGGAATCCTCCCGCTCCAATTCCTGCTCGATCAGCAACGCCGCACGCGCCTCGCGCGGAATATCTTCAAAGCGCGATCGCAGTAGTTCGAGCGAAGGCGCGTCGATATATTCGAGCATCTGCAGCCGCTCGACCGGTCTCCACGCTTCCACCGCGCTAAGCGCTGCTTCGTCCCCGCTGAAAAAAATCACTCCGGTCAACAAATGTTTTGGAGCGGGAAGCAGTTGCAATTCCGCTTCCGTCACAATACCCAGAGTTCCTTCCGACCCGATGAACAGATCCACGTAATCCATGCCAGGTTTGAGCCAGTAGCCCGCCGAGTGTTTCGTGGTAGCCGGCATCGAAACCGCGGGAAGATCGAACGGCACGGGTTGCCCGCGCCGCAACTCGAGCACCGATCCATCCATCGACAACACACGCAACGCCCGCACATGCCGCCGCGTATCGCCGTAGCGGAAACTCCGCGAACCGCTGGCATTGGCCGCGATATTGCCCCCGATCGCCGAACTGTTCTCCGTCGGGTCCGGAGCATACAGTTGCCCCTTCTGCGCCGCGGCGCTTTGAATCTCCCGCAGAAGCACGCCCGCGCCGGCTGTCGCGAATCCGTCACCGATCTCCAGGCGGCGGAACTTCTCCATCGAAATGACCCACCCGCCCTCAGCGCAACGCCCCCCAACAATCCCCGTTCCCGCGCCGGAAATGGTCACAGGCATCCGCGCGTCCCGCGCCTTCGCCAACACCGCCATCAGTTCCTCTTCCGATGCCGGGACAAACAACTCCGCTGCTTCGCCCTTGTAGCCGGAAGCGTCTTCCAGATACGTTTCAGGTACCGCCATGGCTCCTTACGCCTAAACCTCCAGAATCACCGGCATGATCAGCGGACGCCGCGACGTCTGCTTGTTTATGAACCGGCGCAGGTCCGTACGGATCTTTTCCTGCATCACGCCCCAATCGGTTCGCTCTTCGGCACTCGAATTCTCCAGCGTGCGCGCCACCACCTGCCTGGCTTCCTTCATCAGGTCGCTGGCATCTTCCAGAGACTTGAAACCGCGCGAGACAATCTCCGGCAAAGTCTCGCTCTTGCCCGTATGCTTGTTGATCGCGATGATCGGCAGCACGAACCCGTCTTCGGATAGATGCCGGCGGTCGCGGATCACCATGTCCTCCACCACCTCATCCACGCTCCCCGAGTCGATGCAGACGCGGCCCACGGTCACAGGCTCGCCCTTCTTCGCCCCGCGCTTGTCGATCACCAGAGTTTCGCCCGATTCGATGACAAAACTCTCGTCAATGTGCGCGCCCACCACATCGGAAGCGAGCTTGGCATGCTTCACTAACTGCCGGTACTCGCCATGCACGGGCATGAAATACTGCGGCTTCACCAACGCCAGAATCAGCTTCAACTCCTCCACGCTCGCGTGCCCCGACACATGCACCGGCGGATTCATCGATCCGTACACCACTTCCGCCCCGCGCCGCGCCACGTGATTAATCATGCGGTAAATCGGCTTCTCGTTGCCCGGAATGATTCGCGCGCTCAGCACCACCATGTCCCGCGGCCGCAGCGAAAGATGCTTGTGATTGTCCACCGCCACGCGCGCCATCGCCGACATCGGCTCGCCTTGTGTTCCGCTAATCGCAACGCAAACCTTCTCGGCGGGAACCTGCATGATGTCTTGCGGACGCAGCAGTATGTTGTCCGGAATGTGCAACAGCCCCAGGTTGTGCGAAATCTCACTCACACTCAGCATGCTCCGGCCGAGAAACGCAACTTTCCGTCCGCTTTCCTTGGCCAGATCCAAAATGTGCTGCAGCCGGTGGACGGAACTCGAAAAGCACGAAATCACCAGCCGCCCTTGCGCCCGCCGGTACAGGTCTTCCAACCGCGGCCGCACCGCTCGTTCGCTTTCCGTAAAACCGGCACGGTCCACGTTCGTCGAATCCGAAAGCAGCAGCAGCACCCCCTCCCTGCCGTACTCCGCAAACTTGTGCAGATCGAACGGAATGTCGTCCATCGGCGTCTGATCGATCTTGAAGTCGCCCGTGTGCACGATCAGGCCGAGCGGCGTGCGGATCCCAAGCGCCAGCGAACTGGTGATGGAGTGCGTCACATGCACGCATTCCACTGTGAACGGCCCCGCCTCAATCTCGTCGCCGGGCTTCACTTCGTGAAGCTTCGGATCTTCCTCCAGATCATGCTCTTCCAGCCGCCGTTCCACCAGCGCCAGCGTAAGCGCCGTTCCATAAACCGGCACATTCAATTGGCGCAGGAAAAATGCCACCCCGCCAATGTGATCCTCGTGGCCGTGCGTCAGGATGAGCGCCCGTACCTTCTCTCGGTTCTCCACCAGGTACGTGAAATCGGGAATCACGACGTCGACACCCATCAATTCGGCGTCCGGGAACATCATCCCGGCGTCGATGACGATGATGTCATCACCGTAACGAATAGCGAGGCAGTTCATTCCGAACTCCCCGAGCCCGCCCAGGGGAATGATCTGCAGTTTTTGATCGGACATGTTGAATCTCTTAGGTTACCATGTCTCGGCTACCGACAACTTATTTTGTCTTGACACAACCGATGTGTCGGTGCCACAATCGCTCTGTGCCCAGCCCAGCCTCCCTCCAACTCATCCAGAATCCCGCCGCCGCCGCCGCCCTCCTCTCCCCCGCACGCCTCCGCATCCTCGAATTGCTGGAGTCTCCCGATTCTGCCTCCGGCCTCGCCCGCCGCCTCTCCCTCCCGCGCCAACAAGTCAACTACCACCTCCGCGAACTCGAGCGCGAAGGCTTCGTAGAACTTTACGAAGAGCGCCGCAAGGGCAATTGCGTTGAGCGCGTCGTCCGCGCCAAGGCTCGATCCTATCTCCTCAGCCCCCTCGTCCTCGGCAATCTCGCCGCCAATCCCGATCACATCGCCGACAAGTTCTCCGCGGCCTATCTCCTGGCCCAATCCGCGCGCACCATCCGCGACCTTTCCGTCCTCTCCGCCCGCGCACAGCGCCAGAACAAGCGCATCGCCACCTTCTCTCTGCAGGTGGATGTCCGCTTTGCCTCCGCCGCGCATCGCCACGCCTTCGCCGAAGAACTCACCAACGCCGTCGCCGCCCTCGTCACGCGCTACCACGACGAACACGCCGATGGCGGCCGGACCTTTCGTTTTCTGGTCGGCGCGCATCCCGCGCTCGCCCGTGCCGAAGAAGCAGAACCGCAAAACCTCACTCTGGAGTAAACCAACATGTCTGACGAGAAACCACGGTCTTTTGAAGTGTCCATTGAAATCGACGCCCCTCCCGCCGAGGTGTGGAAGGCCATCGCTGAGGCCGACGGCATTGCCCGCTGGCTGGCCCCGGAAGTGAAGGTCACTCCGGGCAAAGGAGGAGCCATCTCCGTCTCCTGGGGCCCAGGCATGGAAGGCACCCAGCAGATTGAGGTCTGGGAAGAGAACCGTCACCTGTGCCTCACCGAACAGCGCGCCAAACCCTATTCCTGCGGCGGCGCCGACACCTCCGGCGATGCCGCCGATGCCGCCGAAACGCCCCTCCGCATCGCGGTGGACTATTTCCTTGAAGCCAAAGATGGCGGCAAGACCGTGCTGCGGCTGGTTCATTCCGGATTCGGAAACTCCGCCGGTTGGGACCAGGAAATGGAATCCACCCGCCGTGGATGGCCTACCTTCTTCCGCGTCATGAAACACGGTATCGAGTTTCACCCACACGAGCCCGCCAGTCCCGTCACGCTCTCCATCCCCTCGCTGCACAGTGCAGCCGATGCCTGGGAACGCGTCTGCAAAGCTCTCACCCCCTTGAACCAGTCAACACGCTATGAGCTTCGCTCGCCGCAGGAAACCCTGCAAGGCAAGTTGCTCATTCATGGCGAACGTCACTTCGCCGGCGTCATCGAAAACTGGAACGACGCCCTGGTGTCCATCGTCTGTGAGCCCTCTCCCAGCGGCCCCGGCAGCATGCTCTACTTCATGCTCACGTTGTACGGCCCCGCCATCGCACACGCTCAGGCGATCGATGCCCGCTGGAAAGAAGCCCTCACCAGTCTGGTGAACTGAAGTCCGGTTCCATCGGCAACAGCATTTGCTCTCCCCGGGCGCGCGAGATGCGTGCATGCCACATGTGCGCCTCTTCAAGCGAGTTCATGTCTTCCAGCACGCCAACCAGGTCGCGCGCAAAGGAGTCGCAAATCGCCGTATCCCCCTTGTCCCACGCCGCGTCGGCGATCAACCGTAGAACCTCCAATTGCTCCGGCATGCGGTGGGACAGCCTGGCAATGCGTTCGGCGCGCCTGGCAATTTCGGCCGCCCGCGGCAGATCGCCCTTCGCCACCAGTCTTCGCGCAGCCAAAAACAAATCCGGCAGAATTTGTTCTCCCGCGTCTTCGCGCGCCAGCGACAATGCCGCTTCGGCGTGTCTCGCCGTCCACTCCTCCCGCGGCTTGCCGTCGCTACATCCCGGAGCCCGCATCCACCCGCCCTGCTTGTCCAGCCACTGCAACCCGTCCGCATCCACACCCATGCGCCGCAACACGGCGGGCCACAACGCTTCCCTGCGGCAAGCGTGCAACGCCTCCGGCCACGCTCGCGATTTCCCCCTCGCCGGCAGCACCGCCGGATGGAACTCCCCAAGTTCCATCCGCGATGTCACTACCGCCGAAGTCCACCCGCTTTCCGGCAGCAATTCCAAATGTCCCACCCGGTCCGCGCCGTCCAGCACCAGCAACAGCCGCCTGTCCTTCATCGCCCGCCGCAGTTTGCTGCAACTAACCTCCGTGTCCGCATCCAGCTTCATCCCCATCGCCGACCCCACATCTCCCGCCGTTTCCGCGGCACTGCGTCCGCTGCAACTGACCCAGATCACGTCCTCGAACTCCGGATAATGGCGGCGGGCAAATTCCAGCGCCAGATCCGTCTTCCCTGCCCCCGCGGGTCCCTGCGCCGCCACCACACCGGGCGCTTCCACGGCTTGCCTGTGCCAGCAGGCCATCGCCTCTTCGTCTACTACCAACGCATCGTCGCCAGGAAGAAACCGGCGCGGCTGCTCTCCCCGGCGCACCTCCATCATCCACTCCCGCAACGCTGCCACCACTGGCTCGCAGCCGCTCCGTGCATCCAGAAATCGGTACCGCGGACGTCGCCGCTCCATCAGTTCCGGATACCGGCAATCGCCGGTCAAGGCGCAAAGCACGCGGTTCCCGTTCTCTTCCGCTTCCTCCCACAGCGCGCGCTGCCACTCCTCCCGCACCCAACGCTGCGGCGCCGTCGCCTGATTCAGCAGCGCAACCACGAAGTCAACGTCCCATAGCGCCGGCAGCCGCTCCACAAAGCTGCCTCCGGTCTCCCTTCTCACCTGCACTCCCAGCCAGCCTTGCAGCCTCTTGCCTATCCGGTCCGCCACGGCTCCATCGCCGGCGGATGCATGAATCCCGATCTTCATCACGAGGGAAAGACTAGCATGCCCGCGCCGCATCCCGTAAACTCAGAGAACCGTGTTGACGCTCTCCCTGCTACTCACCCTCGCATTGCCGGCACAGGATTGGCCGCGCTTTCGTGGCCCCAACGGCGCTGGAACCTCCGATGGCAAGCCGCTCCCGGTGAAGTTTAGCCCTACTGAGAACATGGCATGGAAAGCTGTTGTGCCCTTCGGACAATCTTCCCCCATCGTCGCCGCAGGCCGCGTTTTCGTCACCGCCAAGGAGAACGGCAAACTGGTCACCATCGCCCACGATGCCGCATCCGGCCGCCAGCTTTGGCGCAAGGAACTCGCTCCACGCCACTCCCACGAGATCTATCGCTCCAACGATCCGGCCTCGGCCACTCCCGCTGCCGCCGGCAACTCCATCTACGTTTTCTTCCCCGATTTCGGGCTCGTCTCCTATGCCCTCGACGGCAAAGAACGCTGGCGACATCCACTCGGCCCATTCCAGAGCTTTTACGGCATGGCTTCTTCCCCCATCGTCGCCGGCGATCTGGTCATTCTTATTTGCGATCAGACGCGCGGATCGTTCCTCCTCGCCCTCGACAAAAACACCGGAAAACAGCGCTGGCGCACCGAACGGCGCGAACACAAAGAAGGCTGGTCGGTCCCCATCGTGCATGACGGCCAACTGATCGCCATCGGCAGCACGCGCCTGGACTCCTATCACCTCACCACCGGCGAGTCGCGGTGGTGGATGCCGCTCTCCTCCAACGGCGCCATGGGCACTCCCCTGATTCACGGCGATAAGCTTGTCCTCTCCACCGATGGAAGCAACGAACCCTGGCTGCCGGGCTTCGCCGCGGTGCTCGAAAAGCTGGACAAAAATCACGACCGCAAGGTCTCCGCCGAAGAGGCAAAGAACGAAAAGGACTGGTTCGAACACTTCGGCTGGGTCGACCGTAACGACGACAAACTGCTCGAGGATGCCGAATGGAACGAAGCCCGCAATCTCGGCGTCGGCCAGTTCGGCGCCTTTTCCGTCAGTCTCAACGGCAAGGGCAAACTCGAACCGTCCGCCGCCCACTGGCGCTTCCAACGCAACATCCCCTACATCCCCGCGCCGCTGCTCTACAACAACACGTTCTTCATGGTGAAATCCGGCGGCATCGTCACCGCGCTCGATCCCGCCACCGGCAAACTCCTCAAGCAGGGACGCAGCCAGGCCGCTCCCGGCGATTACTTCGCCTCCCCTGTGGCCGGCGACGGGAAGATTTTCATGGTGAGCAACGAAGGCAAGCTGTCCGTGTTGAAAGCCGCGCCCGAATGGGAAGTGCTCTCGGTCAACGATCTGGGCGAGGAGACCTTCGCCACTCCCGCCATCGCCGACGGCCGCTTGTTCGTGCGCACCCGCGGCTCGTTATACTGCTTCAGCACGGAGCGAAAGTAAACACCAGCACCCCGATCCCGAACCACAGCGCCGCAAACAAAAGCCCGTAACCGAAGAAGCTGCGGAAATCCACCTTGGCAATGCCCGCGATGATCATGTACCAGAACGGCGAGCAGAGATTCCCCATGTGGTCCCCGATGCTCATCGCCAGCAATCCCCGCTGCACCGATACTCCCACCGCCATCGCGGCCTTCACCGTGACGAAGCCCTGAATCGCCCATTGCCCGCCGCTCGACGGAATGAACATCGCAAACAGCGTCCCGATGGCCGCCGTGAAAAACGGAAATGTGTAGGGAGTCGCCACTGAGGCCACCAGCCCGGCCATCTTCTCTCCCACGTTCGTGAACTGAATCAGCCCTGCCACCCCCGCATACAGGTGGTACAGCACGATCACCGGCCACGACGACACCACCGCCTGCTGCAGCGATTCCGTGAAGCGCTTGAAGTTTCCATGCAGCAGAATCGTTGCCAGCAGCAGCATCGTGTTCAGCGAGTTGATATCGAGCGACGCGCCGCGGCGCGCGAAATGAAAATACAGCCACCCCGTCAGAACGGCGCACAGCATCCAGGCGAACACCGGGTTGCGTTCCAGCCGCTCAGAGAACGTCAACGTGCTGCCTTCCACCGGTTCCGGCATCTCCACCAGTTTCTCAGTCGATGGGAATTGAGAGATGGGGCGCGGCTGCTTCGGCATCAGCCGGCAACCCAGCACAATCACCGCCGTCAGATACAACGCTTCATGCAGCAACGATGCCGGAGCCCAAATGGTAGTGGACAGCGGAATCACCCCGATAACTTTCTCCAGAAAGTGCCCCGGCGTCGCCACCAGCAGCGGAGCCGACGCCGACAACCCGAATTGCCACGATGCGTTCGCCGCCCACGTCAGCGCGAACAGGAACAGAAAATCCACCGCAATCCCGCGACGCTCTGCTTCCCGCGCAAAGTACACGGTGACAATCGGGCCCAGCGCAATCCCCAGCCCCCAGTACAAATACGCCGCCGCCGCGGTCACCAGCACCGAAACAAGAACCACTTGATTTGTTGTCTGCGGCAGCCTGGACACCGTTTGAATGGCTCTGCGGAAAAACGGAGTCGATCCCAACGCCGCACTCAGCGTGATGATCAGCGTCATCTGCATCGTGAACGGCAGCAGCATCCACAGGCCCTGATAGTATGACTCCAGGATCTTCGCCGGCTCATTGCCCAGAAAAGCGGCAACGCCGAACAGGAGAAACAGCAGCAGCACGCACGCGGTAATGGCGTCGGGCACCACACGGCCCATCACCACGGCAAAGCGGTCCAGCCAGCGATCCTGCATGAGGGTCTATTGTATGCGCAGCACAGCGCGGCCCGCTGAAGCGCCCTTACACTTCCCCGTTGGAAAGCTTCTTCACGATGTCCATGTCCCCGTCCAGGAAATCGTACTTCGGCAAATTCCGCCGATCCTCCCACCTCACCGTCTCGAACACCGCCGGCGCAAGCTCCCCCTCGAACTCCTTCACTTCCAGAAAAATCAACAGCAGCGTCGCCCCTCGCGGATACACAAACTCATAGCGCGACACCTCGCGCCCGATCCGTGCCTCAATACCCAACTCCTCCCGCAACTCCCGGGCCAGCGCCGCGCGCGGCGATTCGCCCTGCTCCACTTTGCCGCCCGGAAATTCCCACTTCAACCCGTGCCGCATTCCCGCCTTGCGCTGGCAGATCAGCAACTTCCCGTCCTGATGAATCAGCCCCGCAACGACCGGAATTCGATAGTTCCTTCCCACCTAGATCGCCTCCAGCGCGCGGAAGCGTTCCAGTTCCCGCGTCGGAATCGCCGGCAGGCGGTGCCAGCGCTGCCGCATCCATGCCCACGGTATACGGAACAACTGAACTTGCGGTGAGAACTTTGAGCTTTCCTGAATGAAACAGGAATGTGTGCACCAGCAATTCGCCGTTGAAATGGCTTGCACTTCTTCGCGCATCTCACGCGACTCCAGCGCCCGGCCCACATCGTAACCATGCTCAGCCAGATCCCCCACGATGCCGCGCATCTCACACGCCCGATACCGGCCGTTATGGTCGATGACCATCGTCGTCTCGCCCGCCGTACAAGCCATCGGCCATTTCTCCGGACCTTCATGGCACGATTCGTGCAAATCGAAGTGCATCCGCAGATTCCCCAGGTAATACATGGCGGCGAACTGCCGTACCGCCGCCGGCAAATGCGCAAACAGCTTCTTCGCGTAGTGCCTGTGAAACGGCATCAACTGCCGGTGCAGAACCGCAAGATTCTCCCGCGTAAACTTCGAAAGACTCCCGTCCGGCATCTCTCCCCGAGCCACCTCGAAGTACTGCCCGTCGATCCGTCCCCCCTCTGCCAGTTGCAGGCCGAGTTCGATCAGTTCGTGGTAGTTCTCCGTCGTCACCACCGAAAGCACATTGCGCCGCAACCGCCGGATGCCCTTGTACCGCCCCTCCGCGCGCCGTATCGTCTCCAGCGTGCGCACGAAATTATTCGGCACGCCACGAATCGCATCGTGCGTGTTCGCCAGCCCATCCAGCGAAAAGTTCAGATCGATCGAAACCTCGGGCGCCAGTTCCAGCATCCGGTCCACGGCCGCGAAAATCTTCTCCGGCAGCAGCCCGTTGGTCGGCAGATTCACATTCCGGATTCCGTTCCGCCGCGCAAACAGCGCCACAATCTCCGCCAGTTCCGGCCGCAGAAACGGCTCGCCGCCCGATAGCCACAACTTCTCGAACGGCGGCGCAGTCCGCGCGATCGTCTCTATCTGCTCGAACGTCAAATCGTCGCGGCTGTTCAGCTTGTCGTAATAAAAACACGTCCGGCACAGCGAGTTGCATCGCGAAGTGACAAACAGGAATAGAGCCCGGAAGCGCCTGGCGCGCACACGTTGCCGGAGGATGGGAAAATAGCCCTTGGACGCGATCACGGATACTCTGATTCTATTCGATGCTCAGTGAAAAGTTGTTGGACCACTTTCAGAACCCCCGCAACGTCGGCCAACTACCGCCTCCCGCGCAGATCGTCGAGGTTGCCAATCCGGCCTGCGGAGACACCCTCCGCCTGAGCGTGCAATGGGACCAGGACCGCGTTGCCCTCGTCCGCTACCGGACGCGCGGCTGCACCGCCTCCATCGCCACCGCCAGCGTTTTGACCGAATGGATGCAGGGCAAAACCGCCGCCGAACTCCGTTCTGTCTCTGCCGGCGTTGTCGAAGAAGCCGCCGGCGGGTTGCCGCCGGAATCGAAGCACGCCGCTGTCCTTGCCGCCGATGCCGTCAAAGCCCTGCTCGCTCAGCGCAAGTAGAACAGGCTCAATCGAGGCGCTCCCACCTTCTCCCGCAGATGGCGGTCCAAAAACTGCTTCTCCAGCATCGTGAGCTGTTCCGCCGTCATCTTCCCGCGGTACGGACGCAGATAGGAATCCAACTCCTTCCGAGCCTGAAACAAATCGTCCTCCGTTTGTTCCGCCCGCGCAATGGCCAGCAGCTTGTCTTCCATCGCCGTCAATCGCTGCTCCAGTTCCTCCAGTTGCGTCAGCAACTCCCCCGCCTGGCCCGCCAGCCTCTCCAGCGCGGCCGCCGTTTCTTCCATCGGCGCCTTTCCCGCCTGCCGGATGTGCTGCGCATTCTGCTTGAGGTAGGCCTCCAGCTCCGATGCCGAAAACGGCGCCTCCACTTCCGCCGCCGGCGCCGCCGGAAGATTGTTCGCCATGCGCTTGGCCTCTTCCAACACCGCCTGCGCACAGTAGGCCAGCGAGTTCACTTGTTGGATCTTGTTCTTTCGCGCGCGCCACTTCACAAACGCCGCCTCAATGCCGCGCAGCACCGCTTCCACCGGGATCCCCGCGTCCTTCCACATCTCGATCAGCGCCCAGTCGAGCGGCGAGAGCAGGAACAAACTCGTGCCCCGCTGCCGCTGAAAGTGCTCCTCAATTTCCGTGAAGTAGTTGAAGTAGTTCGATGGCCAGTGCTCGTGACAATCCTCGCTCAACGCCTCCTCCTGTCCCAAATCAGCCGCAACCCGTCCAGCGTCAGGTCTTCATCCAGCGTCTTCACAAAACGCGAATGCTTCACGATCAGATGCGCCTGCCCGCCTGTAGCCACTGCCTTCGTCGCCGCGCCCATTGTCTCCACCATGCGCTCCAATATCCCGTCGATCATTCCGATCATCCCGAAATAGAGCCCCGATTGAATGCTCCCCACCGTGTTCGTGCCGATCAGTTTCTCCGGCTCGCGGAAATCCACCATCGGCAGCCGCGCCGTTTTCGCAAACAGCCCGCCGATCGAAATGCCGATCCCCGGGCAGATCACCCCGCCCAGATACTCGCCATTCGCCGAAACCGCATCGAACGTAATCGCCGTGCCCAGGTCCACGACAATACAAGGACCGCCGAACTTGTGGAACGCCGCCACCGCATTCACCACTCGGTCCGCGCCCACCTCGCGCGGATTGTCGTACAGTACGCGGATCCCCGTATCGCTCCCCGGCCCTACAAACATAGCCTCCGTGTGAAAGTAGCGTTCCGCCATCAGCGCCAGATTCGCATCGAGAATCGGCACCACGCTCGCTACGATGATTCCTTTGATCTGCCCCGTATCCAGTCCGCTCAGCGAAAACAGATTCCGCAGCAGAATGCCCCATTCATCGGCCGTTTGCTCATGCACCGTGCGCAAACGCCAGTTCCGCGTCAAATGCTCCCCTTCGAATATCCCTATCGTCACATTGGTGTTGCCGACGTCCAGTGCAAGCAGCATCGCGTTATCCTTCCGTCCGTTCCGGGCGCACTCCGCCGGCAAGAATCACAGTCTCCGAACCGTCGTCCTGACGCAGGATCAGAAAGCCACCGCCATCCAGTCCCGCTGTCACCCCGCGCAATTCCCGGTCCCCCTGTTCCACCACCACCCGCCGCCCCCGCACATAACTCGAGGCCGCCGTGAACAGCCGCAGAATCGCCTCCGGCCCGTCCTTCACAAGAATCTCCACGTGCCTGTCGATGGCCCGCAGCACCTCGATCGCCATCGGCTCACGGTTCAACCTGCGGCCCGTCGCAAGACGCAAACTGCCCGCAATCGGCGCAATCCCGGCAGGGAACGAATCCTGATTCACATTGATCCCGATGCCGCAAATCAGCGCCGTGTGCTGCTGCTGCACCAGAATCCCGCACACCTTCTTGTCTCCAATCATGACGTCGTTGGGCCAGCGCAAATCCACCGCCGCCCCGCTCGTGTGCGCAATCGCCTCCGCCACCGCAAGTCCAAGCGCCATCGTCACCATCGGCTGCTGCGCCGGCTCCAATGGCAACCGCAGGACAATGGAAAAATACAACCCCTCGCCGCGGCCGCTAACCCACGAACGCCCGTGCCTTCCCTGCCCCGCGGTCTGCTCCTCCGCCCCAACCACCGTCCCCGATGGGCACCCGCCTTCCGCCAGCCGCGCCGCATCCAGCATCGTCGAATCCGTCTGCTCCAACCACAACACCGTACGCCCCGGCAGGCTCTCGCAAATAAGATCGATGTCCAGCATCACAGCAACTCCACGCGGAAATTCAAATCCATCGCCCGAGCCGAATGCGTCATGGCCCCGCAGGATACGAAGTCCGCTCCGGTCTCCGCATACGCCGCGACAGTCTCCATCGTAATCCCCCCGGAAAGCTCCACCGAAGCGCGTCCGCCGATGTGCCGGATCCACTCCGCCGCTTCCGCCGGACTCAGATTGTCCAGCAGTAACCGCTTCGCTCCCCCCGCCAGCGCTTCTTCCAGTTCCGCCTTCGTCCGCACTTCAATCTCCACCGCCAGCCCCGTACCATGCGCACGCCGCAGCGCCTCGCTCACTGACCCGGCGGCGCTGATGTGATTGTTCTTGATCAGAATCGCGTCGAACAACCCCATCCGGTGGTTCGTCGCGCCCCCCGCCGCAACAGCCATCTTCTCTAAATGCCGCAGCCCCGGCGTCGTCTTGCGCGTATCCAGCACCTTGCACCGTGTATGCTTCACCGCATCGGAATAGAGCCGCGCCAACGTCGCCACCCCGCTCAGACGCTGCAGGAAATTCAGCGCCGTACGTTCGCATTCCAGCAGCGTCCAGGCCTTGCCCACCACGGATGCGGCACATGCGCCCGTCTCCAGCCGCTCGCCAGAGGCATGATGCAAAGTCAATTCCTCCACCCCGCCGCGCATCTCGTACAATGGCGCCAGCAGTTCCACTCCGGCCAGCGTCAGCCCCTCCTTAACAAAATAACGGCCCCGCGCCCGCGCGCTTTCCGCAATCGTCGACCGCGTAGTCACATCCCCGCCGCCGATATCCTCCTCCAGCGCATGGCGCAACGCCCGCAACACTTCCGGATGTTTTGTATCAAACATGTTTTCCCTTTTATGTTACCTTGGGGGTTCTTATCCCACCGGAGGCATTGTTTCAGATTGCGCATCGCCCTGTTTGGCGGCACCTTCGACCCGGTCCACCGGGCCCACCTGATCGTGGCCCGCGAAGCCGCCGACGAATTCCAACTCGACCAGGTGTGGTTCGTTCCCGCCGCCCATCCGCCCCATAAAAGCGAAACCAACACACCCTATGAGCACCGCATGCACATGGTGGAACTCGCCTGCCGCGAAGACGCCCGCTTCATCGCTTCCCGCCTGGAACAAGGCGCGGAAAAAAGCTACTCCTTCTACACCATCCATCGTGCCCGCACGGCTGCGCCCGCCGCGCAACTCTACTTCCTCATCGGCGCCGACGCCTTCGCCGAAATTAGCACTTGGCATCGCACCGGAGAGGTCGTAGCCATGGTCGATTTCATCGTCGTCACACGCCCCGGCCACAACTACGTAACCCCTCCCGGCGCCCGCGTTCACCGCCTGGAATCGCTCGCTCTTCACGTTTCCAGCTCCGATATCCGCCGCAAGCTGACACAAGGCTTGCCGACAACCGAATTGCCCCTCGCCGTACGAGCCTACATCCAGGCTCATGGCCTTTACGCCCCAAAGCTACAATAAAGTCTTGACCGGCAGAATCTTCGCCAAACTCATCCTGGCCGTCGTGTGCATCCTCGTTGTGGCCTTGGTCGCCGTGGACCACTTTGCCTCTCAAGTCGCTGAGCGCTCTCACATCCAAACGCTCACTAGCGAACTCGCCTCCAAGGGCCGCCTCCTCGCCCTCTTTATCTTCGATCCCGAAGGCCAGCGCAAGTTCCAATCCATGGCCGACGCCCTCGGCGGCCGGCTCACCGTCGTCGACCGCAACGGCACGGTCGTGCGCGACTCCGAAGCCGACCCCATGCGCATGGAGAATCATCGCAACCGCCCCGAAGTTGCCGCCGCCCTCCAAGGAAGGCAAGGCTGGGTCATCCGGCCCAGCCCTACCCTCGGTACCCCTTTCCTCTACGTCGCCATCCCCTTCGATGATCACGTCCTGCGCCTCGCCGTCCCCGTCGAAACCGTACGCAGCAAAGTCGGCGCCGTCCGCGGCCAGATGCTTGCCGCCGTTGCCCTCGCCTTCGTCCCCG
>JAEUQG010000305.1 GCA_016789755.1 Bryobacterales bacterium | reverse complement strand
GCCGCCCCCCGGCTTCGGCCTCTCCAACCAATCGGCCCCCCCCCCTCCGCCCCAAATCCAAACCCACGAAAAGCCTAAGCTCACCTTCGAAAACGTTCCCGGCACCGGCCGCGGCGCCGGCAACGTCGCCGGAGGCATCTCCTCCCCCAAAGTCAACATCCCCATGCCTAAGGCCAACATCGATGAAGCCATGGCCCGCGTCTCCAAACGCCCCGGCGGCGGCACCGTCGTCGGCGATGAAACCGACGCCATCCCCACCCTCGGCCAATCGCTCGGCCAGCAGCCCACGCCCGGCAAAATGGGCAGCTCCCTCGAACTGCTCAGCGATCCCCAGGGCGCCGACTTCCGCCCCTACCTCCTTCGCGTCCTCACCTCCGTCCGCCGCAATTGGTTCGCCGTCATCCCCGAAAGCGCCCGCCTCGGCCGCCGCGGCAAAGTCGTTGTCCAGTTCGCCATCTCCAAAGACGGCAAAGTCCCCAAGCTCATCATCGCCTCTCCCTCCGGAGCCGACCCCCTCGACCGCGCCGCCGTCGCCGGCATCAGCGCCTCCAATCCCTTCCCCCCGCTCCCCGATGACTTCAAAGGCACTGAGATCCGGTTGCAACTCGTCTTTGTCTATAATGGGTCGCGTTGATGCGTCTCCGTCTCGACCCCTGGCCCGCTGAATTCGATTCCCCCCTCGCTATCGAAGAGGCCTCCTCCATCCCCCGTCAGGTCGATGCCGCCGTCGAATCCTCCCACTGGGCCTCCATTCCGCCCACTCACGCTAACGCCCCCTGCTGCTTCGTCGATGGCGTCCGCCGCGTCGAAGCCCGCGTCCTCGCCGGTCACGATGGCGCCCTCGTCCACGGACTCCTCGGCACGCTCGCCGCCGGCTACGTCCATGCCCACGACAACACCGCCCAATTCGGCGAAATCCACCTCGCCCGCTACCTGATCCTCGGCAAAGGCCAGGCCCAGCCCTTCGACATAGACATCGGTGGCCGCCCCATCGCCTTCCATCCCTACGCCACCGGACACAACTCGCCCGACGGAGTCCTCGCCGAACTCCAGAGCCTCATGCGCACCGCCGAATCCCGCATCGCCGAACAACTCGCCTCCACCCAACACTGCGTCTTCGTCGACGGCCTCAGCTATCGCGCCACCGGCCGCTTCGACGTCATCGGAGTCATTAAGCGCATCCTCGAACCCTACCTCGCACCCGAACAGTTCGCCTTGGTCGAGACCCTCCGCAAAGGCGAACGCACCCCCCTCTTCCGCATCGTCGATGCCACCTACGAGCGCTATTCCTGCTTCCTCCGCCTCGCCGATCCCCGCCCCTTCGATCACCCCCTCGCCGGCGCCGTTCGCATCGAGATCGGAGCCGCCGTCGGCATCGAACGCGCCACCTCTCTCGCCACCCTAGCCGCCGCCATGCTCCCCCGCTTCGCCTCCTCCTCCACCCGCGACCCACGCGCCCCGCAAAACCTCCTCCCCGTCGGAGCCCTCGAACAGGAAATGCGCCGCCGCATGGGCGACCCCACCCTCCTCCGCCGTGCCATCGAAAAATCCCTCGCCCGTACCCCCGGTGTCTAGCAAGCTAGCCCCTCATGCCCCATCAAACCGTAGGATCTCGACGTCTCCGAGAGTTATCCTCCGCATCATGCTTGGCCGGGATCGTGGCAAACCCACGCGCCCTCCGCACACTGGCCAATAGGATTGAGTCCCAATGTGGTGCCCCGCAAATGTGCCAAATGCGCTCTGCTTCTCGCGCGTCTTGTATATACACTTGAATTGACCGATGCTATCGACAAGACAGGTCGAGCGGCGATGGCATGCTCTTGGGTTGGCCGCAGGCTTGGAACCGCTGCTACTGGTTGTACACGTCTACAGGGAGGCTAGCGATGGCGAAGAAATCATCCGTATCATCCCGGCCAGAAAAGCTCGTGCGCAGGAGCGCCGGGCGTATTTTCAGTAGTCCCCTCACGAGGGCTCAGCGCGAACGGCTTGCGCGGCTAGCCAAGAAGCCGGACTCGGAAATCGATGTCTCCGGCATACCGCCATTGACCGACGCGCAACTCGCGCAAATGGTGCCGAATCGCCTACGATCGAAAACGACGCTTATCTCGTTCCGCGTCCGAGACGATGTGCTCACTTGGCTGAGGTCCAAGGGGCCGGGCCATTTGAGCCGCATCAACGCCATTCTCGCCAACGTCATGGACGCCGAGCGACGGCTCAGAGGCGACTAGAGCAGAACCCCGGACAGGACAAGAATCGAAATGCGGCGTTCTCGCCTTTACACCTTAAAAACATCCATTCCTCGACCCTGACGGCATTCGCTTCGCGGACCTGCGGGCTTCGCTTCTGCGGCTGGGCATCGCCGACCGCATAAAGGGGAGTCATCCATCTTCACTCACCGGGAATCGCTGAGATTTGGAAGGAACGCAATGACGAAGTACGAAGTAGTTCTCTATTGGAGCGCCGCCGCCCTCATTGCCGAAGTCCCGGAACTTGCCGGGTGTGCCGCCGATCGCGCTACCCGGCAAGAGGCACGTGCCAGCGTCGAGACGGTCATCGCCGAGTGGTTGGAAACCGCGCAGGAACTCAATCGGCCCATTCCTGAGCCGCGGGCGAAACCGCCGCCCCCCCACGCTTGGCGAACTCCCCGTAAACATGCTCCACTTGAAGGAAACCAGCATGAACAGAGAAATCGGCAGAGTCCTGGGCACCGCCGACGCCCAGCCCCTCAACTTCTGGGTCGCCGTACCCGCCGGCGAAATCCTCCAGCTCGACGACATCGTCCTCGTCAACCGCGACCTCCGCGATGGACGTACAGTATCCCTGTACGGCATCGTCGACATCCTTGCCGCCCGCCACGAAGGCGCGCGCCTCGATAGCGACGTCTTCCTCGGCAGCGAAGGCGTCCTCCCCTTGCAGCAAGTCGTCAAGGCCCACGTCACAGTCACCCGCGTCGAACCCGAGATCTTCGTCCCCCCCATGCCCGGCGATCCCGTCCTCCTCGCCACCGGCCCCGACCGCGATCAGGCCCTCTTCTTCGACGCCATGAAGAAGCGTTTCCCCCTCGGCCTCGCCCGCGACGGCGAGCCCGTCCACGGCAACCTCGAATTCCTCGATGGCTCCCGCGGCGCCCATGTCAACATCAGCGGCATTTCCGGCGTCGCCACCAAAACCACCTACGCCACCTTCCTCCTCTACGGCATCTTCAACAGCGGCCTCCTCGGCGGGGAAGCCGCCAACACCCACGCCCTCATCTTCAACGTCAAAGGCGAAGACCTCCTCTTCCTCGACAAGCCCAATACCGCCCTCCCCCCCGATCATCACGCCCTTTACGCCAAACTCGGACTCACTCCCGGCCCCTTCCCCGACGTCAAAATCTACGCCCCCGTCAAGGCAGGCCACGACCACATGCTCCCCGACACCGGCAAGCGCAGCGACGTCGCCCCCTTCGCCTGGACCATCGCCGAATTCTGCAAACAGCGCTACCTCCGCTATCTCTTCACCGAAGCCGACGACGAATCCAACCAGATCTCCTTCGTCGCCGAACGCGTCGAAGCGATGCTCGCCCAATACGCTCCCAACGTCGACACCTTCGAGGAACTCGTCGAGCACATCATCGCCAACCCCGCCCAGGGCTACGCGCCCGGCACCATCGCCGCCTTCGAACGCCGCCTCCGCGCCGCCGTCCCCCGCGTCGGCCACCTCATCCGCGGCAAAGTCGACGACCCCGAAAGAAACACCATCGACTGGCGCCGCGCCCAAGTCACCGTCATCGACATCCACAACCTCCACGACCGCGCCAAACGCTTCGTCATCGGCGTCGTCCTCCGCCGCATGTTTGAAGACAAAGAGAAAACAGGCTCCCGCAAACCCCTCGCCTTCGTCGTCCTCGACGAGCTCAACAAATACGCGCCCCGCGAAGGCCGCAGCCCCATCAAGGAAGTGATCCTCGACATGGCCGAGCGCGGACGCAGCCTCGGCGTCATCCTCATCGGCGCCGAACAAACCGCCAGCCAGATCGAGCGCCGCGTCGTCGCCAATTCCTCCTTCCGCGTCGTCGGCCGCCTCGATCTCGCCGAAGCCCAGAACAACGAATACGCCTTTCTCCCCGCCCCCAGCCGCGCCCGCGCCGGCATCCTCAAACCCGGCTCCGTCATCGTCAGCCAGCCCGAAATCCCCGTCCCCCTGCTCGTCAACTTCCCGTTCCCCGCCTGGGCCACAAGGCCCGAAGAAGCGCTCGCCGAAAAGAAAAGCAACCCGTTCCCAAGGAAGTAAACCATGCGTCTCCTCCACACCGCCGACTGGCACATCGGCAAAGGCCTCCGCGGCCGCAGCCGCATGGACGAACACGCCGCCGCCCTCGACGAAGTCCTCGACATCGTCAAGTCCGAAAAGATCGATTGCTTCCTCCATGCCGGCGATGTCTTCGATTCCCTCGCCCCCTCCGCCGAAGCCGAACAGTGCGTCTTCCGCTTCTTCGCACGCCTCGCCGAACTCAAAGTCCCCGCCATCGTCGTCGCTGGCAATCACGATCACCCCAAACGCTTCGAGGCTCTCCAGCCTCTCCTCGATACCATGCGCATTCACTTGCGCCCCGGCATCGCCGAACCCGGCGCCGGCGGCGTGCTCGAACAAACCATCGGTAACCACAAACTGCGCGTCGCCACCGTCCCCTTCGTCGCCGAACACAAACTCATCGACGCCGGGTTGCTCATGGGCGTACAGGCAGACTGTACAGCCGCCTATGCCGATCGCATGAGCGCCATGATCGAAATGCTCTGCGAGGGCTTCACCCCCGATGCCGTCAACGTCCTCCTCGGCCACCTCTTCGTCATGGATGCGCAAGCCGGCGGCAGTGAGCGCGCCATCCACCTCGCCAAGCCCTACGCCATCCCCGCCCCTCGCTTCCCCACCGCCGCATCCTACATCGCGCTCGGCCACTTGCACCGCCCCCAGCAGGTCCCCACTCCCTCGCCGGGCCACTATTCCGGCTCTCTCCTCCAACTCGACTTCGGCGAGCAGGAACAAATCAAACGCGTCGCCATCGTCGATGCCAAACCCGGCATCACCGCCAAGATGAACAGCATCCCCATCACCGCCGGCCGCCGCCTCCGCGACGTGCGCGCATCGCTCCTCGAACTGCCCGCCAAAGCGAAGGAGTGGAACAACGGCGATTACCTCCGCATCACCGTCGACCTCGAAAAGCCGCAATTAGGGCTCGCCGACAAGGTGCGCGAACTCTTCCCCCTCGCCCTCGATGTGCAGGTCGCGCTCCCCACACTGGAACAGCCCGGCGCCGCACCGGCCGAACGCAAAACTCCCCTCGAACTCTTTGAGCGCTTCTACCAATCCCGCAAAGGTGCGGTCCTCCCCGACGCCCACCGCCAAGCCTTCCTCAAACTCCTCGAGGAGGCCACCCATGCGTCCCGTTAGACTCGAGCTCGAAGGCTTCACCAGCTTCCGCAAACGTACCGCCGTCAACTTCGATGGCCTCGATCTGTTCGCCATCACCGGCGCCACCGGGGCAGGGAAGACCTCGCTCCTCGATGCCATCCTCTTCGCCCTCTACGGCATTACCCCCCGCCTCCAAACCCGCGAGGTAACCAACCTCGTCAGCCTCGGCGCCGACACCGCCAAAGTCCTGCTCGAATTCGCCGTCGGTCCCCAAAAATACAAGGTGGCCCGCAACCGCCGAAAAGCCACCCAAGTCATTCTCGAAGAGCTCAAGCACGGTGAGTGGGTCCCCATCGCCGGCGGCGTCCGCGAAACCGACAGCCGCATCGAAAGCATCATCGGCCTCGACTTCGATGCCTTCACCCGAGCCGTCATCCTCCCCCAAGGCGAGTTCGACCGCTTCCTCCGCGGCGACACTGCCACCACTACCGGCATCCTCAAAACCCTCCTCGGCATCGACATCTATGAAGTGATGAAGCAGCAGGCCAACCGCACCGCCGGCGACCTGCAGGCACAAGTCCTGGCCAAGGAGGGCCTCCTCACGGCCACCTACGGAGCCGCCACCGAAGAAACCGCCAACGCTCAACGCGACAAGCTCCGCCGTGAACAGGAGACGCTCAAGACTCACCAGCAACTCACTGCGCAGCTCGAAGCGCTCCTCCCCATCGCCACCGAACTTGAGCAACTCCGCGATCGCGATAAGCAATCCGCCACTGATCTCGAAGCCGCCCGCGCCGCCTTGCAGAAAGCCGCCCAGGACGCCGCCGCCGCCCTCCAAACCAAGCAGCAGTGCGAAGCCCGCATCGCCCAGGTCGATCAGCAGATCACCGCCACCGGCTACGCCGAGCAGGATTGGGTCGCACTCCATCAGGCCGTGCCCCTCGCCCGTCAGAAGTCCAGGCTCGAAGCCGGCCTCGTCGCCAGCCGCAAAGAGCGTCAGCAGAAAACCGCCGAAGCCGCCCAACTGGCAACGCAGCTCACCGCCGATGCCGCCCTCCTCGAATCCTCCCGCCAACAACTCCACGACGCCCACGCCGCCTTCGATGCCGCACGCCACGCCCATCAACAACTGACGCCCGCCCAGTTGCTCCGCCAGTGGCGCAACGATCTCGAAGCCGTCCCCCAAGGGCTCTCCGTCGAACAGGCGGAAGCTGCATTCGAACACCTCCGCGCCCAGGACTTCCGCGCCCGCTTGCAGCCCGGCCAGCCTTGTCCCGTCTGTCAGCAGCCCGTCAAAAAAATCCCTCAGCTCGCCGCCGCCACTCACGACGACCTCGAACGAGCCCGCAAAGCCCTGCAGGCCGCCCAACAGGCCCGCGCCCAATCCGAGTCAGCCAATCGCAACGCCGGCGGACGCACCGTTGCCCAATTGGACGCGCTCATCGCCGCCGAAGCCGAAGCCAGCCACGCGCTCACCGCCGCCTCCCAACAACACGACGACGCCCTCGCCGCACACCACGCCGCCGAAAAGCAGTTCACCGCCTCCCAACATCGCCGCCAGCTCGACGAACAGCACATCGCCAACCTCGACGCCGCCATCAAACAGATGCAAACCCAACTCCGCGACGTCGCCGCCGACCTCGCCCGGTTCCCCGATTGGGCTCCGCTTCCCTTAACCGAACTCGAAGCCTCGCTCGAAGACCAGAACAACGCCAAGCAGCGCCGCGACGCCCTTCAGTTCGACCGCGACCAGGCCCAGAAAGCCCTCCAGCAATCCCTCTCGAGTGGCATCGATCTCCAGGCCAGGCAGCTCTCGCTCAAAGAAAAAATCGAATCGCTCGAAGCTGCCATCGCAGAAACGAAACAGAAGGTCAGGCTCTGCAAAGCCCAGCTACCCCCAGACACCGGTCTCTTCATGCTCCAGGCCCAACTGCGCAATGCCTCCACCCTCCGCGATTCCATGATGAAGTCCATCGCCACCCTCCAGGCCCAACTCGAGCAGACCCTCCGCCAGATCCAAGAAGCCACGTCCCTCCGGGAAGAAATCGAAGCGCTCAAGTCCCAAGCCGACCTCTATCGCGACATGGGCCTCCTCCTCAGAGACAATGAGTTCGTCGCCTACGTCCAGCGTGAAGCCATGAAAAGCCTCGCTGCCGCCGCCTCCGTCCAACTCGAAGATCTCAGCGAAAAGCGCTACACCCTCACCCTCGGCGACGGCTCCAACGACTTCCACGTCATCGACCATTGGAAC
>JAEUQG010000283.1 GCA_016789755.1 Bryobacterales bacterium | reverse complement strand
AATCAGAACAATATTCATCTCCCGCTCAACGGGCGCCGGCGCCATGGATGCCAGAAACTCCCTTCGGGAACGTATCACTTCCGCGATCCTCCGTTGCGATGCCGCTGCGGCCCACGCGCCATCCGAGCCGTCTCGGGGCCTGCCAGTTCGGAGAGCCTCTCGATTACTTCATCCTTCCGGTACCGCACATGAACCCGCATCGCCTCCGCCGCCTCCCTAGGACTCCCGCCCACAAGCTTCCGGGCCAGTGTGCCATGCCAACCCCCGGGAAGCTCACCGAACTCCGCCGACATCGTGAACAACCAGTTAAACAGCAGCACGCGGCTTCGTTCGATCGCGTTCTCCAGTTCCACGCACCGGCCAGCCCCGGCAATCAGCATGTGGAAGCGCATGTGCTTTCGCTCAGCCTGCGCGTGCCGCGCCGCGCTGTACGGCTTTCGCTTCAACTCGTCGAACATCGCATCCAGCTTCTCCGCCGCCGCCACTAGCGCCTTGCGGTCCGCGTCGGTGGCGCGCTCGGCAAACAACCGCGCGGAATGCGTCTCCAGTGCCTCGCGCAACTCGTAGTTGCCCTGAATCTCGCTCGCTGTCGGAATGCGCACCCGGCTGCCCGCACGCGGACGGCTCTCTACCAGCCCTTCCGCTTCCAGCCGCAGTAGGGCTTCCCCCACTGGGACCGTGCTCATCCCGAACTCGGCCGCTAGCACGCGCCGCGATAACGGAGTCCCCGGCATAAGCCGCCCTTCCAGAATCGCATCGCACAAACGCCGGTAAGCCGACTCGGCGTAATCGGCGGGCTTCCGCCTCGACAAAACTGGCACTTCAGTTTTCATACTTTTCATTGACAGTCTAGCCGAAACCGCATAGACTAGCCAATATTAAACTGTCGTATCAGTTTTCCAGCCAGGAGGTCTCCATGCTGCGTCGCCTGCTCATCTCTACCATTGTCTTCGTCTTAGCCCCCGCCCCCGCGCAGAACATCACCGGCGCGATCTTAGGCGCGGTGACAGACCCGACCGGCGCCGCCATCGCCTCCGCCAACGTCGAGGTTACGCACGCCGAGACCAATCAAACCACGCGCGTCGCCACCGACGCCACCGGTTTCTATCAAGCAAACTACCTCCGCCCCGGCACGTACCGGGTTGCCGTTGCAAACTCCGGATTTAAGACCTCCGTACGCGACAAGCTCAACCTGCCCTTGGAAGGCCGCCTCCGCATCGACTTTCAACTGGAGGTCGGCGACGTCGGTGTCAGCCTTACGGTGAGCGAAGAGACTCCGCTCATCGAATCCGAATCCGCTTCGCTCGGCCAAGTGGTGACCACGCGTTCCATCGAAGAGATCCCCATCCGCGGCCGCAACATTTTCGACCTTGTGGGCTTGAGCGCCGGCGTCCAGGTCAACCCGCGAGCCATCGGCAGCACAGCCTCCACCGGCGACATCGGCGCGCCTCTCTTCGTCCTCTCTGACATCTCCATCAACGGCGGGCGCTTCCGCACCAACGACTATCTGGTGGACGGCGTTTCTATCATGCTTCCCGAGAACAATAATTTCGCCATCTCACCGACCCCCGACGGCACTCAGGAATTCAAAGTTCTTACCAACAGCTTCGGCCCCCAATTCGGCCGCAGCGGCGGCGGCGCCATCAACGTGATCACCAAAGGCGGCACCAACGGGCTGCATGGGTCGGCGTTCTGGTTCTTCCGCAATGACCGCCTTCGAGCCAACAATTTCTTTTCCAACGCACGCCGGCAGTTGCGCCCCGTCTTCCACTTCAACATGTTCGGCGGATCAGCCGGCGGAGCGATCGTCAAGAACAGGACCTTCTTCTTCGGCGAATACCAGGGTCACCGCGAAGACATCGGAGGAGGCGCCGGCATTCTCACCGTTCCCACTCCCGCCGAAGTCCGAGGCGATTTCTCACAGCGGCTCAACGCCCAAGGCAATCTCGTCGTCGTCTACAGTCCTTTCACCACCCGGGCCAATCCCGCCGGGGGATTCCTGCGCGATCCCTACCCCGGCAACATCATCCCGCAAGCGCAGCAAAGCCGCGTCGGCCGCCGCCTCCTCGAGTTCATGCCCGCTCCCAATCAACCCGGCACCGGCCCGGCCTTGATTAACAACTACGCCTGGAACCCCGCCAGCTTCGTTGACTCCGATCAATGGTCCTTCCGCATCGACCACCGTTTCTCCGAGAAACATAATATCTTCTCCCGCCTTAGCCGCAACGTAGGCGACACCGGACAATCCGGACCCTTCAACAACATCGCCGACACCGTGGTGGGCGCCACCATCAGCCACGCGCTCACCGGCGTCGTCAACATGACTTCCACGCTCTCCGCCTCGCGCATCCTCAATCTGCGTCTCGGCGCCGTGCGCCGCTTCGAAGGCCGTACGCCGCGCTCCGCAGGTAAAGTGAGCCTCACCGACATCGGGTTCTCCTCTAACGTCGCGGCCGCCGTCCAAGAGCAGGTCTATCCCACCATCGGCATCGCCAACTTCACGGGACTGGGCGCGCCCAGCGGTGACCGTATCCTGCGCGGCAACGATATCTACACACTGGTCGCCGAACAAACCGAATATCACGGCCGCCATACCTTCACCTATGGCGCCGACATGCGCCTCTACAACCAGACGCCGTTCCAGGGCGGCGCCCCCTCCGGCAGCTACAGTTTCGGCCTCGGCCAAACCCAGGGCCCCGATCCCTTGCGCGCCTCGCTCACCGCCGGCAGCGGCGTCGCCAGCATGCTGACCGGATTCGGCACCGGTTCCATCGGCAGCGTTCCCGCCGCCGCCATCCGCAACATGTATTATTCGTTCTTCTTCAACGACGACATCCGCCTGGGCCGCCTCACCGTCAACGCCGGGCTGCGTTGGGAATACGAACAGCCGCGCACCGAACGCTACAACCGCTTCGGCACATTCGATTTCGATGCCCCCTTCCCCGTTCGCATCCCCGCTCTCCCCAATCTCGCCGGTGTGCTTCGCTATCCCGGTCAAGACGGGCAACCCCGCGGCCAGTTCGATAGCACCTACCGCAACTTCGGCCCTCGCCTCGGCCTCGCCTATCGCCTCAACGACCGCACCGTCATCCGAGCCGGCTACGGCATCTTCCACACTCCGCGCTTCGGCACCACCGGAGCGCAGAACTTCGGCATGCCCGGCGCGCAAATCACTACCCCCTGGGTGTCCAGCCTCGACGGAGTCACTCCACTAAACACCATCGACAACCCCTACCCCGACGGCCTGCTGCTTGCCCCCAATACCCCGCAATACCGCACCCAACTCGGCCAAGGCCTTCTGATCATGGACCGCGGCAACAAATCGAACACCTACAACCAGCAGTGGAACTTTACCTTCCAACGCCAGCTTCCCAAACAATGGCTGATCGAGACCGGATACGCCGCAAACAAGGGCACGCGCATCCCCGTATCCGGCAATTGGAACCAGCTTCACCCCCGCTACCAGGCACTCGGCGCGGCGCTCAACCAACAGGTGACGAATCCGTTCTTCGGCATCGCCGATGTCGGCACCCTCGCCGCGCGCACCATCGCCCAATCGCAGTTACTCCGGCCCTCTCCGCAGTACACCTCGGTCACCACGAACTCGCCGGCGGTCGCCCAAAACATGGGTTCCTCCACCTATCACTCCTTCCTGTTGCGTTCGGAAAAGCGCTTCGCCCGAGGCTACTCCATCCTCCTTACTTACACGAACTCCAAGCTCATCGACAATGGCAGCGGACGCGTCTTTGGGGAAACAGCCTTCGTGCCGCCGGTGCAGGATATCTACAATCTCGCCGCCGAGCGCAGCCTCTCCGAAGGCGACGTTCCACAGCGCCTGGTCCTCAGTCACACCCTCGATCTCCCCTTCGGCAAAGGCAAAGCGCTGCTGAACAGCGCCGCGGCCCCGCTGCAATGGCTCGCCGGTGGGTGGTCGGTCACCGGTAATTTCTCCTGGAACAAAGGCTTCCCCCTTGCCCTCACGTCCACTGGCAACAGCGGCGTCGGCGGCGGAGTTCTCCGCCCCAATAGCACCGGCCAATCCGCCGAACTCTCCGGGTCTCCCCAATCACGCCTCAACCGCTGGTTCGATATTTTGCGCTTCACCGTGCCCGATCCGTTCACCTTCGGCAATGTCAGCCGTACTCTCTCCGATGTCCGCGGCCCAAGCCGTATCAATTACGACTTCGCCTTGCAGAAGAACCTCCCCCTGCGCGAGCGCTTCTCGCTGCTCTTTCGCGCCGAAGCGTTCAATCTCACCAATACCCCGTATTTCTTCACTCCCGGAGAAAACCTCGGCGCCAACGACTTCGGAGTCATCAGCTCCGCCACCGGCGAACGCCAAATGCAGTTCTCCTTGAAACTAATATTCTGATAATGCCCATGCGCTCTCTCGTCATCCTCTTTGCTTCCGTCGCGCTCCACGCGCAAACGCCAGATCCGCGCCACCTCGCCAACGGATCGGTCATCCCAGACGAGGGCTATTCCGATCAGCCCTACGTCGTCAAAACCAACGATGGGGCCTGGCTCTGCGTCGTCACCACCGGGCCCGGGCAGGAAGGCGCGGGTGGACAGCACATCGTCACACGCCGCAGCACCGATCTCGGCAAGACATGGTCCGAAGCCGTCGATGTCGAACCCTCCAACGGTCCCGAAGCTTCCTACGCCGTGATGCTCAAGATCCCCTCCGGGCGCGTTTACGTCTTCTACAATCACAACACCGGCAACATCCGCCAGGTCATCGGCGACAAGCCCGCCTATCGCGATGGCTGGGTCCGCCGCGTCGATTCTCTAGGTCACTTCGTCTTCAAATACAGCGACGACCACGGCCGTACCTGGTCCGCCCAGCGCTACGACATCCCCCAGCGCGATTTCGAGATCGACAAGCGCAACGTCTACCAGGGGAAGATCAAATTCTTCTGGACCGTCGGTAAGGCGTTCCTCCACCGGAACGCCGGCTACGTGCCGCTGCACAAGGTCGGCGGCTTCGGTGAAGGCTTCTTTACATCGAGTGAAGGCGTGCTCCTACGTAGCGATAACATCCTCACCGAACGCGATCCGGCGAAGCTCCACTGGGAGACGCTCCCTGAGGGCGACAAGGGAATCCGCACACCCTCCGGCGGAGGACCCATCGCCGAAGAACACAGCTTCTCCACCTTGAGCGACGGCTCGCTGTTCGTCGTCTTCCGCACCATCGACGGCCACTCCGCCTACGCCTATTCCCGCGACGACGGCCGCACCTGGTCGCCTTCCGAATACATGCGCTACGCCGATGGCCGCCTCATGAAACACCCGCGCGCGGCCAACTTCGCCTGGCGCTGTGAGAACGGCAAGTTTGTCTACTGGTTCCACAATCACGGCGGGCGCTTCATTCTCGAGCATCCGCGCCGCCGCACCATCGCCTACGAAGACCGCAACCCCGTCTGGTTAGCCGGCGGCGTCGAAGCCGACTCCCCGCAAGGCAAGATCATCCGCTGGTCCCAGCCCGAAATCGCCCTCTACGAAGACGACCCAATCATGCGCATGAGCTATCCCGACCTCGTCGAAGAAGGCGGGAAGTACTACCTCACCGAAACGCAAAAAGAGATCGCCCGCGTCCACGAAATCGACCCCTTGCTGCTCGAAGGCATGTGGAGCCAGTTCGACAACCGCACGCCGGTGACCAAAGGGCTTCTCCTCGATGCCGCTTCCTCCGGCGCGGCGCAACTTCCCGATCTGCCCGCATTCACCGAACGCAATCGCGGAGGCCACGGCACACGCGATACGCGCGCCGGAGTCAGCATCGATCTTTGGACCAGCCTCGATTCCCTCGCTCCCGGCCAGGTCCTGCTCGACAACCGCACTCCGGACGGCAAAGGTTTCGTTGTCCACACCGCTGCCAATGGCGCCGTCGAAATCGCCATTAACGACGGACGCACTGAGAACCGTTGGGCCTCCGATCGGAACGCGATCTCTGCCGGCGCCCGCCACCATATTGCGGTCATCGTCGATGCCGGCCCGAAAATCATCACCTTCGTCGTCGACGGCAAGCTCCACGATGGAGGCACGCAACGCCAGTTCGGGTAGGGCCGCTTCAGCCGCGATCTGCGCGGACTCAGCGGAGCACCCACTCTGCGTATGAACAGCATCCAGCGTGTTCGTGTCTACAACCGCGCTCTGCGCACCTCAGAAGCCATCGCCAACTTCCGCGCCGGTAACTAACGGGCCCGCGCGGGCCCCCGCAGCACCGCGTTCAGGAACAGGACATTCATCCCGTCCATGAACGCCCGGTAATTCGGATCCGACGTGAACCCGATCACATTACCCCGTCCTTCCCGCTGCACGATCACCAGAGGCTTGTACGCGATCTGCTTCCTGTTCTCCTCCCACATGTAGCCCGAAGCCACCACCTCTTCCGGACCCACATACACTGCCGCGTTGATTCCCTTGTCCAGCTTGACCGGTGTATAGATTTCGCGCCCGTTCACCATCGCATAGACAAACTCCGGCGCGCCCGCGCCCATCCAGTGCTCACGATCCACTTTCGCTTTGCCCAGCACGCCTGCCACGGCATCGGGAAGCTCCTTCTCCGCCTGAATCGCCTTATCGTATTCCTCGGCCTTGGCGATCACCTTTCCGGCTACCCGCCCATCCTCGCTCTTCTTCTCCGCATCCCCGCCCTTAGCCCGATTCTCCTGCGATACCGCCAGCAAACCCACCTTCGGATCGGCCAGGAACGAGACCGCGCTGCCGAGCGCGATCAGCGTTCCCCCCGCCGCCACCCAATCCTTGATCTTTCGTGACCCCGCGCTCAGAGCCGTGCCGTATCCCATCCCTTCAGGCAGAATCAACACCTGGAAGCGGTCGAGTTCATCGCCTGCCAGTTGCTGCACGCGCACCGGAGTCACCGGCAACCCGAACTGCCGTTCCAGCACGAACCGGGTCTGCCCTGCCGATCCGGCCAATGTCGGCCGGTCCCAGGCCAGCGCCACGCGAGGCTTCTTCACCGGAAATACGTACCGGCTCCCGAAGTTCACTCCATCATCCACCCATCCCGTATTCGTGCCGGTCACCTCAACGCCATGTACGGCGGCCAATTTCGCCATCGCCGCTCCCAGCGTCGCTGGATTCTCCTTTACTTTGAAGATCAGCGTCCCCGAAGGATATTTCGTGCCGTTCTGTGTGAACGCTTTGTCCGAACTCCAGGCCAGATATCCCTGCCGCAGCGCCGCCACCAGCAGCCGCCCCGCGCCCGATGTGCCCCACGGTACCAGGTATGCCACCGTGGCATCAGTCCCAGTCAACTTCCCCTGCGGCATCGACCCTGCCTGCACAGCTTCAAACGAACCCTGTGTCGCCGCCGATGCCGTCAGCATCTCCACTCCATACAGCAGCGGCAATGACCAGCCTGTGACGTCGTAGATTTCATCGGGCAGCTTGCGCGCCCGGCGCCGTTCCTGCTCCTTTACGAATTCCGTCTCCAGCGGCACGTTCTTGTCCAACAGCACGCGAATCAGCCGTTTGGACGGCTGAGCCAGCGAAATCACATAACTCCCTACCGGAACATCCTTGCCATCCACCTTCACCGCTGCCGTCGCCCGCTTCACCTCCACACCCTGTGCCACCAGGTTCGACGCCAGTTTGTCCACCGCCGTCACGTTCCCCGTGCGCGGAAAGACATATTCCTTTACCGGTTCCTTGGCCCCTTCCTCCGCCACATCGCGCCGGAAGCGATAGAACTTGTCCAGTAACTGCCCGCGATACCTGGCGCTCGTCTCCAGTGTGGACAGCGACGCCACGAAATGCTGCCGCACCGTATCGCGGAAATGGAACACGGTTTCATCGCTCTTGCGCATGATCAACCCGCGCGCCGAGGCCTGCTCGTATGTCATCGCCACGCCGCCGTAGTAACACGGCCAGCTTGCCCCATAGCCAGGGTAGAAGTTGTCGTACACCTCGCGCGTGAAGTAACTGAAGCCGAACTGGTCGAACCACTTCGCGTTGTTTTTCCCGATCCACTGCAGGCTCTCCATCAGATCCTTCGCCAGATGCGGATTGAACGGATCGGCCTCCGGTGCGAAATAGTAGGTGGAATCGGATCCCATCTCGTGCAAGTCGACGAACACCACCGGATACCACTCAAGCAGCGTCTTCACTCGCCCCCGCGTTTCCGGCTGCGTCAGGGCGAACCAGTCTCGGTTCATGTCGAAGTAGTAGTGGTTTGTGCGCCCGCCCGGCCACGGTTCGTTGTGCTCCGCCGCCGCCGGACTGGCATCGGGTTCCAAGCCCTCGGCGATTTCGAAGTTGTGCACGAAGCGGTCGCGCCCATCCGGATTCTGCGTAGGATCGATCAGAACCAGAGTATTGGCCAGAATGTCCTGCACCATGCGATCCCCCCGCGCCGCCAGCAGATGGTACGCCGTCAGTAGCGCCGCGTCGGGTGACGAGATCTCGTTACCATGCACACCGTAGCCGAGCCACACCACGGCCGGCAGCCCGGTCATTAACTTCTTCGCTTCCGCCTCTGGGGTCTTCCGCGGATCGGCCAGTTTTCTCATCGCGGTCTGAATCTCGCTCAGGCGTTTGATGTTCGCCTCCGACCCGATGGCGGCATAAATCAGCCGGCGCCCTTCCCACGTCTTCGCGTACTCGAAGATCTTCATCCGCGCCGGCGCGGCCGCCGCCAACGCCTCCATGTAGCGCATCAGATTCGCATGAGAGCTGATCCGTTCTCCAGGCCCGTAGCCGAGTACCTTCTGAAACTCCGGGATCGCCGGATCGTAGCTGGCTCCGGGCCAAAAGGCAAATCGAGAGGCCGGCTGGCCCCAGGCGGCAGTTGCCGCAAGCAGCAGCGAGACACACCAGAAACGCATGGTGTCAGCATAGCGCTTACCTCTGCCCGGGAAACAGCGTGTACTTGGCCGGAAGAAGCGAGAAATACTCCACCATCCGCTTCTTCGGAGTCACCTCCGCCTTGTCGCCATGCGCTTCGGAAAGGAATACCGCCAACCGCGCCAGTTCCTTGCCCAATTCGGTTCCCGGCTCCACCGGCGCCCCGCCCAGCAGCGCCTTGTACACCACCTCGCCATCCTCGCCGATCGTGTGCTGGATCGGCAGCCCGATCACACTTTCGATATCCGCCATCGACAAACAGGCGTGCCGCTGCCAGCGGTTCAGAAGCACCGTTACGCGGTCCTCCAGTTCGAGCGCCCGCAGAAAACGCAGCTTCTCACGCGCCAGATACACGGTCGCCAAATCCGGCTGCACCACCAGCAGAATTCTCCGGCATTCCTCCAACGCCTCCAGGCAATGCTCCTCCAACTCGCCCGAGAAATCCAGGCATAGCCCCTTGTATCTTCCCCGCGCAAACTCGATCAGCCGCCGCACGGCGCCCTGCGGCGCGCGCAAGGTTCGCTGAATCTGACCCGAGGCAAGCACATCCAGAGCCCCTACCCGCGCCACCAACTCCTGCCACATTCCGTCGTCCAGATCCCCCGCCTTGTCCAGCGCGTCCTGCACCGAAAAACCCGAGGAAAGCTTCAGCAGAAAGCGCGCAATGCCGGAGTTGATGTCGAAATCCGCCAGCAATACCTGCCCCTCCAGCATCCGCCCCATTGCCACGGCCGCGTTCATCGCCAGGGTCGAACAGCCGCAGCCCGCCTTTGCCGGCAGAAAGCCGTATACCAGATCCGTCGTTTCCTGCGCCGCCGCCGGGGTCTCCCGCGCCTGTTGCCGCAACCGGGCCAAGGTCTCCAGAAACAACGACTTGTCGAATGGCGGATACAGCAACTCCCGCAGACCCAGATGCATCAGCCGCATCAGCAGCGAAGCGTCACAGCCGCCGCCAAGCGCCACCACCTGCAATCCCGGCAGCGCCTTCACCAGGGCGCCTGCCGCCGCCACCATTTCCGCATTCGTCGCCACATCCAGGAACAGCACCTGCGGTGCATGCGCCCGATGATAACCCTGCATCTCCTCCACGCTCAAGTAACGGTCGAACGACCGCAGCAGCAGCACATGGCCCGTGGCCGCAATTGCATCCTCGATGCCGAATCGCAGTGCCGCGTCCGGCGCAATCACCACTCCTCGCAACATACGGTTACCTTTCCAGCAGCGCCGGCTCCCTGCGCCTGCCGTTGCGCAAACGCTCGAGCAACTGCGGTCCAGATTCGCCTCGCAACGGCTGCAGAACGCTCGATACGCAACTGACCGCCACCCGCTCTTCGCCCGCCTCCGTGCGAATCGAGTAGGCCCCGCTCAGCCGCCGCTCCATCTCGAGGGCGCGCCCGGCGGCGTCCGGCAGATTGCCTTCGAGCAACGCCATTACTTCGGCCTCGTTCCAACGGCACAATGCCGGCACGTCAGGCAGCAGGGAGCGCATGCGCTGCGCAAACTCCGCCATCAAACCGTCCATGTACGCCCGGCTCTGCCGGGTGCTCAGTTCCGCGTAGCCTTCCACCGCAAACAGCACGATGCAGAATCCCAGATCCTGGCGCATCCGCGCTGCCAGCGCGGCCAGCGCCTCCGGCCGCCCCGCCAACTTCGTCACCGGATCGACGGCTTCCTCAATCCATGGTTGGATCCGCCGCCCCTCCTGCCGTGCCTGTAGACCGGTCCGCACTCTGTCGAGCGCCGCCTGCGTATCGCGAGCCATGTCATCGACATACTTATCCAACTGCCCGACTTCCTCCGAGAGCCGCTGTTTGATCTCGGCCAGATCGCTGCTTGTGGTGAGCAGCCGCAACTTGCGCGCGATGCCCTTGAACCGTACGTTATGCTGCTTCTCGCGGCTGGCGATGGAATCCGCCATCGTCGCCACGATCGCCATGATTTCCTTGGCGTCCCGCTCCTGCGTCTGCGCGTGGTCTTCCACAATGCGTCCGAACCGCCGCACCTCGGCGTCGAACTGCCTGCGGCATTCGGCGAACGTATCGTCGTCCTGGGCCACCCGGATGGTCCCGCGGATCTGCTTCAACTTGCGGCGGAACTCCTCGCGCGCCCCGCGCGGCGAGTCGCTCGCTGCCTCCGAGACGCTATCGAGCGCTGCCGCGTAACTCTCCAGTGCGCTGGCAAACAATGTCTCCAGACTGTCCATCTTCCGCATGGAACCGGAAAGCGATCCTGGCGAAGGCCCACCGATACGCTTCATTAACTGCTTGATCATGGGTTAGGGTGCGCGCCCTACGACGCGCCGTATGCCACTTATCGGCGGCGATGGGGGAAATAAGAGCTATGGCACGCGCAAGGTGTTCGATTCCACCTCGCCCATCGTCATCTTCACGTCCAGCGGCCCGCTCTGCCCGGCCAGTACAACATTGACCTGATAGATCCCCACCAACAAAGGCGCCAGTCCCGAGAACGCAACATCCGCGCGCGCTTCGTTCACCCGTACCTCCGGCGTCCTCACCGTCCGAATCGCCGACCCGGAGGCGGCCGCCTCGCCCGCCGGCACGTTCCCCTGCACTGCGCCTAACCCAGCCGCGTACAGCACCAGTGTGTTCCCGCTGCGCGCGCCGGCAATCAGCGCCGGCGCCGCCTCCCCAATCCGCAGCCGCACGGAATCGCCTTCGCGGTTCACGCTGCGCACATTCAGTTCTACCTCCTTCCCCGGGGCCAGATCGAACGGCAACTGAGCGTTCACCTGCCCCGGCGACACGAAGTACAGCGGCAATTGCCGGCCGCCTGCCAGCACCGCCGTTCCCGCGATCCGGTCCGGCAGCGGCACGCGAGAAGCCTGCATCGTCGCTCCGTGCGTCAGGTTGCGCCCATAGATGGCTACCACCGACCCAGGAGCATGCTGCACCGCTGCCCCTGCCACGTTTCCCACTCCTCCTTCGCCAACTACCGGCGTTGCCGCCACCCGCGGCGTTGCATCGGCCTCCACCTCTCCCGTCAGCCATAACAACGCTCCCTCCAATACCTGTTGGAACCGCGCATCGAGCCACGTTTCGTCGAAATGTCCCAGCGCCGTGTAAAACACCCGTCCACTTCCGTACCGCCGGCACCAGGTCAGCGCGAAGTCGCCGTCAGTGCGATTCACACCGGCCGCCTTCAAGTCCACCGTGCGCGTATCGAGCGTCATCAGCACCCGCACGTTATCGCGCGAGAAGCTGCGGTGCTGGTAGATCTCCTCAACGATGCGAAAACTCTCCCCCATCCGGCTCAAACCCGGGAACGCCATATCCTCGACATCCACCCGAACCTCCTGCACCCATGGGTGGCCGTCGAAATACCCGCCAATCAGGTCCCCATATTCCTCCCAGGTGTAGAGCGTATCGGTGGCGCTGTGCGCTCCTCCGAATCCCTTACCGCCGCGTACGAACTCCAGCAGGTCGCGCTTCTGCTGATTGTTCAGCGGCAATTCCCCGCTGGTGAAGAAGAACACTGCATCGTAGCTTTGCAGGTTCGTGGCGTTGATTACGCTCACGTCTTCGGTGGCCACAATCTCCAGCACCCCGTTTCGCGCCGCAATCTGCCCGAAGGAACGGACGGCCGCGGCGATGCTATCGTGCCGGAATCCCGCCGAATGGGTGAGAAAAAGAACTCGCTTCGCCGCCGCCGCTTGCGCCGCCGGCAGCAACATCAGGAGAGCAACCGCAAAACGCATCCGCTGCGCACCTCTACGCCCATTATCCGGCTTGTGCGGCATTTCGCGCACCCGTCCGGTCGGCGAACTCTTTACGCCTCAGCGTATTCCGGGTTGGCACCCAGCGTGCATAATCTTTCGTGTTTGAAGGAGGCATGACCATGATTCGATCCATGGTTTTCGCAGTTGTCCTGACATTGGTTGCGCTCCCGGTTTTGGCGGCGGATCCCCCCGCGCAGGCCGCACGTGGAAAAGCAATCTTCTTCGATGCGTCGAAAAAAACCCAGTGCGCCACCTGCCATCAGCTAGGCAAGGAAGGCACGCCAGTGGGCCCCGATCTTACCCAGATCGCCCGTGTTGCCCCAAAGGCCTTTGAAATTTCGATGCTCTCCACCCGTACGGTCTACGCCAAAGAGGTGGAAACGAAAGTGAAGCAGAAGTTCGCGGCCATGATCGCGGCGGAGAACGACAAGGAAGTCACGCTCTACAACCTCAATGAGCTTCCGCCGGAGAAAATGGTGGTTCCACGCGACTCCATCTATGCGATCCGCGACAACGGCACCTGGAAGCATCCGCCAGAATCCACCGGCTATACAAAGGAACAGATTGCCGACGTGATTGCTTTCATCCGGTTCGTCGCCAGTGGCGATACCAAAGGCGTTGACCCAGCCGTGCTCAAGTAGGCGCCCCTCTGCCTCCTCTTGCCTGTAGTCGGCCAAGCCGAGGGGTGCGCCTTGCCCGCGTGCCCCTCAGCCCTCTTCTCTACGGGTGACGTTGGAGACTTCCGCATAGCGTACGCCATAGAGCTTCTCGATGCGGCGGCAGATCTCGTCGGCCAGCTTCTCCGGCTTCTCGTCGCGCTCGTGTTCGACGACAATCTTCAGGTAAATGTCCGATCGGGGCATTGCCCTAATGATACGATAAAGCCGTGAAGTGCAATCTCTGCGAAACGCGCAAACCGCGCCGTTTCTGCCCCGGCATAAACAACCAGATCTGCGCCCCTTGCTGCGGCGAAGCAAGGGAAAACAGCGTCGCCTGCCCGCTCAATTGCGAGTACCTGCTCGAAGCCCGGCAACACGAACACTACGTCATTGCCGGCAACATCCCCAACATGGACATCAACCTCACCGAGGAGCATCTGGAGCGGATTGACCCGCTCATCAACCTCTTCGCGCGGTTCCTGGTGGCCGGGTTCGCGGAAACGGAAGGCGCGGTTGATGGCGACATGCGCGATGCCATCGAAGGGCTGGTAAAAACCTACCGCACCCGTCAGAGCGGACTGATCTACGACAGTGTTTCTGAGAACGCCATTGCCGCATCCGTGCAGCAAAAGGTCAGCACGGCGCTCGCCGAGTTCATCAAGACCGTCGAGGAGAAAACCGGCGCGGGCAACGTCTTCCGCGATGCCGATATCCTCGCTGCCCTGGTCTTCTGGCAGCGCTTCGCTTTGCATGTCAATAACGGGCGCCCGCGCGGACGCGCCTTCATCACGCTCCTCATCGATCGCGCCATCCGGCTGGAACGCCAAATGCAGGCCCGCGCTGCTGCTGCGCAAGACGACGACGGCGCTCCGGCGCTGGTGACGCCGTAACACGCCTCCGGCTAAGCTCCATTTCCGCTGTGATCCGGCCATTATCAAAGTGCTCGTGGATTCGTCTTCTGCGTTGAAAGCACTATCGTCGTGTGCGTCCGCCCCGCCCCGGCGATGCCTTTCAATTGTTCCGTCAGTAGCCGGTCCAAGTCCCGTGTCCCCGCGCAGCGCACTTTGAGCAAGAAGTCGTAGTCACCGGCCACATGATGGCATTCTTCGATTTCCGGAATCTCCGCGATCGCCTCCAGGAATCGTTGGCGCTGTGCATGATCGCTCAACGTCACCGCGATGAAAGCGGCTAACGACAGTCCCAGAGTCTCGGGATCGAGCACCGCCGTGTACCCCTTGATGACCCCGCGCTCTTCCAGTTTGCGCACACGTTCGGCGGCTGCGGGCGGAGAAAGCTTCAGCCGCTCGCCGAGTTCCGCCCAAGTGGCCCGCCCTCTTTCGGAAAGAATGCGGATCGCCTCTTGGTCTATTGAATCCAATGCGATCTCTGGCATCAGCCTTGGAAAAGATTGTATCATGGAGCAATGATCTACGATGCGACGGCTCGGGAGCTGGCTTCCGACGAAGCCCTCGCCGCCTTCGTGGAGTCTTTCGAGGAGTGTGCCATCCCCGCCGCGGAATGGACCCATGCCGCCCATGTTGCCATGGCCGGCGGCTATCTGCTGGAGCGGCCGCTCGAAGGGGCCATCGCGGCCGCCCGCGCCGGCATCCAGCGCTACGCCAAGGCGCGCGGTGTCGACCCCAGCCGGTACCACGAAACCCTCACCCTCTTTTGGGTTTATGTTTGCCACGCCTTCCTCCAGGAACGTGGCATCCCCGGCGCCGAAGGCGTGCGCGCCCTTGTCGGCGAATACGGCCGCCACAGCGGTCTGTTTCGCGACTATTACAGCTACGACGTTGCCAAAAGCGACAGCGCCCGCACCGCCTGGGAGGCTCCCGACTGCAAAGCTCTCCCCGCCGCCTGGCGCCGCAACGACCTGCTGGTCAGCACCAACCCGCTCTTGTTGCATCTGGACACGGTACATGGGTTCCTCCAATCCACCTATTGGGCCGAAGGAATCCCTAAGGAAATCGTCGCCCGTTCGCTGCGCAATTCCGTGGTATTCGGCGTCTACGAAGGCGCCGCGCAAATTGCCCTGGCGCGGGTCATCACCGACCTAACGACCTTCGGATATTTGGCCGATGTGTATGTGAGGGAGGATCGCCGCGGTCGAGGTGTGTCGAAGTGGTTGATGGAGTGCGTGATGGCCCACCCGAGCCTCATGGGCTTCCGGCGCTGGATGCTGGTCACGCGCGACGCGCAGGGCCTCTACGAGAAGTACGGCTTCCGGGTCGTGGAGTATCCAGGGCGCTGGATGGAGATTGCCCGACCCGGCCTCTATAAGAATCAAATCACGGGTGTTATCGATTGAAGCGGGACTGGCATCCCGCGTGCAAGCAGTTAGGCGCTCTCGCAGTCTGAGGGCATTAGACGTAAGAAATCGGGAAAAAATTACCCGAAACCGAAAAAGCACTCTCTCCGAGGAGGAACTACAATACATGAATCGCCGGTTGTGTGGGCGACTACCGCTATTTGCTCTCGCCGCGGCAAGCCTGTTCGCGCAGGGCAACAACACCACCGCATCCAAGGACGACTGGGAGGAAATCAATTTCGAGACCAACTCCTCCGTTCTCACGGATGGCTACCCCAGCCTCTTGCGGCTGGCGGATCTACTCAAAAAGAACCCAGGACACAAAGTGGCCCTGGTTGGGCACGGGGACGACCGCGGATCGGCCAAGTCGAATGAATCGCTGGGCCTGAAACGCGCCCAGGCGGTGAAGGACTTCCTGCAGAAGTACGGCGCCGACCCCTCGCGCATCACCGCTTCGAGCGGCGGTAAGCGCAATCCCAAGGTGCCAGGCACCTCACGCGAAGCGCGGTTCATGAACCGCCGTGTCAACATCACCGTCACCGATGCCAACGGCAAGGTGGTCGGCGACGGCGGCATCGGCGATGTCATCGAAGGCCTGCAGAAGTCCCTCGCCGACGCCATGAAGAAGCAGGAAGACTGCTGCGATTCCATCAGCCGTAAGCTGGACAAGCTCGACCGGCTGGACGAGATCGCCCAAATGCTGCGCGACATGAAGAAAGAGAATGACGCGCTGCGCAAGGAAGTGGATGGCCTCAAGAACGCACAGGCCAGCACTGACAAGGCGATCGCCGCTCTGCCCAAACCGCTTTCGTCGAGCGAAACCAGCACCATCTCGGAAAAGGCCGCCTCCGAGGCGATCGCCAAATCGAAGATGCCGCGCTTTGCTTTGCTAGGCCTAAACGCCGGCGCCGATGACAGCGGCAAGCTCACTTTCTCCGGCAAGGCGCGCTACTTTGCTCCCTTCCAGGAGCATTTTGCCTTCCAGGGACAGGGCGAATACCTCTACTTCCGTGACCGCAAGGAAGGGCAGTTCGACCTCGGTCTGGTCAGCCGCTACAAGGATGTGCAGGCCGGCTTGTTCAGCAGCTTCAAGAATGTGCAGTTGAACGACTTGCGCGCCGGTGGCACGCTCGGACAAGGCGCCCTGACCTTGGACTACATCTTCGGACGGGGCAAGGTGGGTATGTTCGGAACCAAGGCGTTCCTGGACAACGCCGTGCTGCGGCGCGAAGTGCTGACCCGCACCCTCACGATGGAAACGTTGCTGAAGGCGGTGGATCAGATCGGCGCGCAGACCACGCTTGGCCTGTACAAGGACGTCTACCTCGAAGGTAACCTCGGCTATTTGAAGAGCTACGGCGGGGCGGACCGTCCCGGCGGCACGCTACGCTTCGTCTTCCCGCTCAATCAATACTGGGCCTTTACGCTCGAAGGCGGGATGAACGAAACCTTCCTCGGCCGCAGCAACAACGGCCGCGTCGTGGCAGGCATCCAGTTGGGCAACTTCATCCGGCCGAAGGAGTTCAAGACCGCGGCGCATCCGGTGCCGGCGGACGTGCCGCGCGTGCGCTATGAATTGATCACGCGCAAAGTGCGGACCGGCAACGAAGCTCCCCTGGCAGATGCCGGCCCCGATCAGATCGGCATCAGCCCGGGCCAGATTACCCTCGACGGATCGGGTTCGAGCGATCCGGAAGGCGACCCCATCACCTTCCAGTGGCTGCAGACCGCGGGACCGTCGGTGGCTCTGGCGGGGGCCAATACGGCGAAAACCACGTTCACCGCGGCGGAGGGCGCCAGCTACTCCTTCCGCCTCACCGTGACCGACGACAAGGGCGCCTCTTCAGTGGCTCGCGTCAACGTCTCGGTGGCGCGTACGCCGCAAGTCCGCATTACGCGGTTCGTAGCTAATCCGCAGCAGATCCGGGCGGGTGAAACCACCACCATCTCCTGGGCGGCGGAGAACGCCGACGAGGTCACTCTCGATCCGATCGGACGCGTGGATACGCGCGGCGGATCGACTAACGTCGCTCCCGATCAAACCACCACTTACAAGCTGACCGCGCGCAACCGCGGCGGCGAAGTAAGCGAAACGATCACGGTCACCGTCCAGCGTCCGGAAGCCCGCATCATCTTCTTCACGGCATCGCCGATGAACGTCGTGGCGGGTCAGTCGACGACGTTGAACTGGCAGACCGAGAACGCCGACACGGTGGAGATCAGCGGCGTGGGCGGCGTGGCGCAAAGCGGATCGCAGACGGTGACGCCGGACGGCAACACGGTCTACACGATCACGGCGCGCAACCGCTTCGGCCAAACGACGGCGCAGGTCGCCATCCGGGTGACTCCGGCGCCCATGCCGCGGATCGTCCGCTTCTCGGCGGCCCCGGCGGAGATCGTCAACGGTGAACAGGCGTCGCTGGTCTGGCAGGTGGAGAATGCCACCGATGTCAGCATCAGCACGGTGGGTGAAGTGGCTATTACCGGCAGCACGAACGTGACTCCGAACGCTACTACTACCTACGTCCTGACGGCGCGCAACGGCTCGGGCACAGTGACGGCGGAAGCCACGGTAACGGTGCTGCCGGCGTTGCGCATCCTCAGCTTCGTGGCCAATCCGACCACCTCTCCGCGTCCGGGCGCACCGGTGGTGCTGACCTGGAGTACGGAAGGCGCGACGGAAGTAATCCTCGACGGCGTGGGCGTGGTCGGAACGAGCGGGAACATCACGGTGAACCCGACGGCCGACACCGTCTACACGCTGCGGGCATTCGGCCGCCGCGGCTCGCAGATTGCCCGTGCCGACGTGAAGGTCACGCAGCCGCAAGGCTCCGGCGGCCCGATCGCCGACGCTGGTCCGAACCAGGTTACGACGAACCAGGAAGTCCGTCTGGATGGCACGCGGTCGCGGCATCCGGAAGGGCTGGTGATCGGGTTCTCGTGGCGCGCGGTAGGCCGCCAGCCGGCACTGCTGTTGGGCGGGGACACGGCAACTCCGACCGTGCGGTTCAATCCGCTCGCCTTCGGCGAGTACGAGTTTGAGCTCACGGTAACCGATTCGCAAGGCCGGTTCTCGAAGGCGACGACGAAGGTGTTCTTCGCGGCGTACTAAGGGACCAGATCGCATTTACAACACCAAGGGCTGTCCATCCGAAGAGGGTGGGCAGCCCTTCTCTCTTTCCATTCAATCCATTCAACAAGACGATTGCGCGGCAAGAAATTCCTGGTAAACTAATTCCAATTCAGGGATGGTCTTTGTTGGGCTGACAACTGAACTGCCTCTCAAGGGGAGTGGATTATGACCTTGTCTCGTCAATTCGCGCTTTCGGCGCTTGTCTTTCTTTCCGCTGCGTCCGTCCGGGCACAGTACACTTCACAGCAAATCGCCGGTTTCGTGCGCGACCCATCGGGCGCCATGGTGCTGAAAGCCAACGTCACTGTCACCAACACGGGGACGGGCCTGGTGCGCACTTCGCCGGTGAATGAGAACGGCTACTTCGTGATCGCCAACATTCCCATTGGCGCCTACGATGTCACGGCGGAGGCCGAAGGCTTCAAGAAATACACGCGCCGTGGCGTCCAACTGACCATCGGGGCGAAGGTGGATGTCGATATTGAACTGCAGGTGGGCGGCGTGACCGAGTCCGTCACGGTGGCTGCCGACGCGGCGCAGGTGGAAGCCAGTTCGGGGGAAGTGGGACGGCTGGTGACCGGACAACAGGCAACGCAACTGCAATTGAACGGACGCAACTTCGCGCAATTGCTCGCGCTGATTCCCGGCACGTCGACGAACAACCGCTCGAGCTTCGATCTGTTCGGCGGCTTCGGCTCCAACATGAGCAATCAGAGCGTGAACGGCGGACGCAACTATACGTTCTCCTGGAACGTGGACGGGGCGGATAACAAAGACAACGGCGGCGGCGGGAACAACTTCGTGAACGTGAATCCCGACGCGATCGCCGAATTCAAAGTGCTGACCACGAATTACAACGCTGAATACGGGCAGAATTCGGGAGCAGTGATCAATCTCGCGCTGAAGACGGGGACGAAGGACTTCCACGGCACGTTGTACGAGTTCATCCGCAACGACGCCTTCGATGCCTATTCCTGGAACTCGCGCACGAAACAGAAGCTGCGGTTCAACAATTTCGGCGCCAACATCGGCGGGCCGGTAACCATTCCCGGCAAGTTCAACACGGAGCGGAACAAGCTGTTCTTCTTCGCCGCCACTGAGTTCAAGCGGCTGCGGCGCGGCACTCCGCAGTTCTGGAATATCCCGCTGCCGGCGCAGCGGCGAGGCGACTTTTCCGCGCTCGCGGCGGCTGCGCAGCCTCGCGATATCGCCAACGGGCAGGTCTTTCCGGGCGGCATTATTCCGGCCAGCCGGTTTTCGCGCAACGGGTCGCGGCTGGTGAACCTGTATCCGCAGCCGAACTTCACCGGCACGGGCGGCAACTTCCTGTTCCTGCCTCCCGATCCGTTGAACACCAACCAATACATCGGGAAAGTGGATTATCTGCTGAACGAGCGGCACACGGTGGCAGTCCACTACATGCGCGACTACTACACGTCGCTGCAGAACACGGGGCAGACGGCAACCTATGAGCGGCTGATTCCGGGGACCAATACGTCGGCGAAGTGGACCTGGGTGAAGAGCCCGACGGCGGTGAACACTTTTCAGTTCACCTTTACGGGGAACGTGATTCTGCAAACCAACTTCGCGGCAAACCCCCTGTTTCTCAACGACTACTCGCGGCAGGCGAACCAGATCGACTATCCGATGATCTACAACAACGAGCGGTCGATTCCGAACATTGCCATTTCGGGGTTCAACGCGCTGAACACGACGCCGCGCAACTGGAACAACTTCAACCGCGTGTTCCAATTCAAGGACGACTACTCGAAGCTGGTGGGGAATCACAATCTGAAGTTCGGGGTGCTGGCGATGCGGAGCCGCAAGAATCAGGACAACCAGCCGGCCATCAACGGGAGCGTGAATTTCGCTCCGGGGCATGCGTTGTCTTCGGGCAACGCTCTGGCCGATGCGTTGCTGGGGAACTTCAACACCTATACGGAGGCCTCCAGCGGGCGGGAAGGCTGGTTCCGTTTCTCGCAAGGCGAGTTTTACGCGCAGGACAACTGGAAGGTATCGAAGCGGCTGACGCTCGACCTGGGGCTGCGTTACATGCTGATGCAGCCGCAGTATGCACAGTTGCAGAACGCGTCAGTGTTCGCGCCCCGGTTCTACGATGCGTCGAAGGCGCCCACGGTGGACCGCGCCTCCGGACTGATCACGCCGGGCACCGGCGACCGCGTCAACGGACTGGTGGCCGGCGGGACAGGCTTCCCCGATTTCGCCGCGGCGCGCATTCCCAACGCCAAGGACGCCGATGTCCAGCGGATCTTCCGCGGGCTGCCGAAAGAGATCTCACCGTGGCGCTACAACACCCTTGGCCCGCGCCTGGGATTCGCCTACGATGTGACGGGCCGGCAGACGACGGTGCTGCGCGGAGGCTATGGAATGTTCTATGAGCGCGTCCAGGGGAACTTCCTCTTCGGACGCGTCAACAATCCGCCCTTCATTCAGGAATCGCAGTTGTTCTCGGCGAACATTGAGAATCCGGCGGGCGGCAGCACGCGTATTTCCCCGTCGAACGTGTCCTCCTACGACATCGACGTGGAGGTTCCCAAGGTGCAGAACTGGAGCTTGGGTGTGCAGCACAAGTTGGTGAAAGATCTGCTGCTGGACGTCGCCTACGTCGGCTCGAACGGCTGGGACCAATACCGGCAATTGAACCTGAATCAACTGCGGGAAGGCACGCGGCAGGCCAACGCCGGAGCGAATGTCAACGCGCTACGGCCTTACCGCGGCTACGCCGACATCACGCAATTGGTGACGAACGCGAAGTTCAACTACCATTCGCTGCAGACGCAATTGCGTAAGCAGTTCGGGCGTGCAGGGCTATTGAACCTTTCCTACACCTGGAGCAAGAACATTGCCGACGCCACGAACTACAATGAGCAGCCGATGGACAGCTACAACCCGCTGCGCGACCGCGGGCGCACGGAGTTCGACAGGCGCCATATCCTCATGCTCAGCTACGTGTATCCGCTACCGTTCTGGCAAAGCGGCGGGGAATGGTACAAAAACGTGCTTGGCGGATGGCAGGTGTCGGGCATCACGACGCTGCAGACCGGCCGCCCGCTGAATCTGGGCGTGCAAGGCGACACCGCGGGCACGGGGTTGACCAACCAGCGTCCGGATGTGGTGGGCGATCCGTATGCCGGGGACTCGCAGGCGCTGCGGTTCTTCAATACGGCGGCGTTCGCCAACGCGGCCAACGGTGTGTTCGGGAACCTGGGGCGCAATGCGATCAACGGTCCTGGGACGAACAACTGGGACGTCTCGCTGCAGAAGCTCTTCAGCTTCGGAGAGCGGTACAAGTTGGATTTCCGCGGGGAGATTTACAACGCTCCGCATCACTTCAACTACTTCGGTGTGGCCACCACGGTGGGCGCGGCGAACTTCGGACAAGTGACCAGCGCGACCGACCCGCGGACGGTTCAGTTAGGGCTGCGACTCTCATTCTGAGATAGAGCTCAGGCGCTGAGGATCGGTTTAGACGCGTCGATGCGCCAGAACAGCAGCGCACCGATAACGCACATCAGCGCGGCAACCAGGAACGGCTGATTCCAGCCGTAGGATTCGACAAGGTAGGCGAGGGCCGTCGGCGAGATGGCTCCGCCTATGTTGCCGAACGTGTTCATGACGCTGCTGACGCTGCCGGCATAGTCGCCGCCGATATCGAGCGGCACCGCCCAGGATACGCCGACCGTCAGTTCCAGACCGAAGACGGCGATACAGGAAAAGACCACAGAACGTACGGCGTCCTCAGTGAGCGTCGCCGGAAGAATCCCGGCGGCGGCCAGCAGAAAACCGGTCATCGCAACCACCTTGCGGGCGAAGCGTAGATTCCCGGAACGGTGGCCGATCCAATCGGAGATCCAGCCGCCGAGCAGATCGCCAGCCGTGCCGGCAAACAGCGGCAGGCTGGCGTAGAAGCCCATCTCCTTGAGGTTGAAACCGCGGTGTTTGTTCAGGTAAGTGGGAAACCAATCGAGGTAAACCGACAGACAGTATCCGTAGCAGAAATACATCAGACACAGCGTCCAGAGATTGCGGCTGGAAAGGATAGCGCGCCAGGGAACGTCCTTCGTTTCACGCTTACGGGCCGGGCCGGCGGCGCCGCGGATGAGTTGGAGCTCCGCTTCGTTGACGGCCGCATGCTCTTCGGGCGTATCGCGGTAATACCAAAACCAGACGGCGGCCCAAAGGACACCAAGGACGCCGAAAACAAAAAAGGGCATGCGCCAGCCATAGCTGACAATTAGCCAGACAACGATGGGCGGCGTCAGGGCCGCTCCGATGCGGGAACCGGCGTGGGTGATGCCTTGGGCGTAGCCGCGTTCCGTGGGGAGGATCCAACGCGAGAGACTGCGCGTGGCGATGGGGAAGGCGCCGGCTTCCCCGACTCCGAACAGGAAGCGAAAGGCGCGCATGGAAAACTCGCCCCAGGAGGCGGCAGTAAGGGAGGTGAAGGCGCTCCACCAGATGACGATCGCGGTCAGCGCGCGGCGCGGGCCGAAACGGTCGCCGAGCCAGCCCCCAGGAATCTGGAAGAGCGCGTAGCCCCAGCGGAACGCGGCGAGGATCCCGCCCATTGTGGCGAGGCTGAAACCGAACTCCTTACTGATGCTGGGCACGGCGCTGGCGATGACCACCCGATCCATATAGGTGATCATGTAGGCGGCTACGGTGAGCCACAACACGGTGTGGCGGACGCGGGTGGGTCGCATGGGAGGTTATTGCACCTTGGTGGCTTGTTTGCGGAGCAGCGTGTCGTTGAGCTGGAAGCCGAAGCCCGGCCTGTCGTTCAAAGTCAGATAGCCCTTACTGATGGGCTCAGCGGGAGTGACGACATCCGCGCGCCAGGGCACTTCGCCATAGCCGAGTTCCAGAATGAGGAAGTTGGGGAGCGTGGCGCAAACGTGAGCGGCCGCGATGTTGCCGATCGGGCTGGCCGGGCCGTGCGGCGACACGGGCAGCGACGCCGCTTCCCCCATGGCTGCGATCTTCTTCAACTCCAGCAGGCCGCCGCAGTACTTGATGTCAGGCATGATGATGTCGACGGCGCCGCCGTGAATGTAGGGATGGAAGCCGTGCGTTCCGAAGATGCTCTCACCGCCGGCGGTAGGCATCCGAGCGGCTTGATTGATGCGGGCGAGGTTGGGGATGCCGCGGCAAACTTCTTCGAGCCAGAAGAGATTCAAGGGTTCGAACTCTTCGGCTAGTTTGAGACCGCGTTCGAGAGTGAAGTTGGAATGGGCATCGACCAGGATGTCGCGGCTGGGGCCGACGACATCGCGCACGGCTTTGACGCAATCGAGGCCGTTTCGGATATGGGCCTCCGCCTGCGAGGCGTCGCGGGGGAAGCCGTCGAAGGAGGCGAGCTTGATGGCGTCGTAGCCATTCTTCACGGCATCGGTCGCCCATTTGGCGAATCCGGCCGGAGAGCGGTCGAAATTGGCGCGATTGATGTTGGCGTAGTTGCGGATGCGGTCGTGGAGTCTGCCTCCAAACAGCGTGTAGACTGGAACGCCGTAGATTTGGCCGGCGATATCCCACATGGCCATTTCGAGCGCGCTGAGGGCGCAGGCGCCGCTGACGCCATGCTGTTTGGCGACGGGGAGGCCGAGCTTGCGGAGTTGCTCGATGTCGGCGAAACTGCGGCCCTTCATCTGCTCGAAGAGCTTTTGCATTTCGGCGATGGTGACGGGGTCGCGTCCGTGGGAGGCATCGCCGATGCCGGAGACACCTTGATCGGTGTGGAGGCGGACGAGGATCCAATCGCCACGCTTGTTGACCGGGAGGCGAAAGATCTCCAGGGAGGTGAGCTTTGCTTTCGGCGTGGCGGCGGTGAGCGGCACGGCAGCAAAGGAAAGAAGGTGTCTGCGTGTCATGGATCTGCTCCAGTGTATAGTAATCGCATGTTGACCCGGAGAACGATGATCCAGGCCGCGGGCGCGGCGAGTGTGGCGAGAGCACAGGCGCGGCGTCGTCCGAACTTTCTTTTTCTGATCGCTGACGATCATGCCGGATACGTGCTGGGATGCGACGGCAACAAACTGGCCGAGACGCCGAATCTGGACCGGCTGGCGTCGGAGGGGACTCGGTTTGCAGCCCATTACTGCAACTCACCGGTGTGCACTCCGTCGCGGCAGAGCTTCTTCACGGGGCAGATGCCGTCGATGGCTGGCGTGACTCGATTGCCGACGCCGTTAAGCGATCAGAAGCCGACGATCGCCAAGCAGTTGAAAGCGGCGGGGTATACCACGGGAGTGATTGGAAAGATGCACTTCAACCGGGCGGCGGCGCCGGGACTGCACGGCTTCGACTACATGATGACGGAGCGGGAACTGGCGCAGGCATGGGCCCGCGATGTGAAGCCGCGGCCGATTCCGGCGGACATTCGCACCAAGCCGCAGTGGCGGCCGTTCCGCGATCCGGCGCGGATCTGGCTGAATGCGGAGAAGCTGCCCTATCCGCGGTACGACGTGGAAATGAAAGCTGCCTACCAGGTGAAGCTGGCGTCGGATTTTCTGGAGCAGAACCGGAGCAAGCCGTTCGCGCTGTGGGTGAGTTTTCATGAGCCGCATTCGCCGTACGATTTTCCGGTGGAGGATCGCAATAGGATTGCGGCGTCGAAGTTCACTGCGCCGAAGGTGGGTCCGGAGGATGGCTGGCAGATTCCGAAGATCTTTCGCGATCTATCGGAAGAAGACAAGAAGGGGATTATCGCCTCCTACTATACGTCGGTGGCGTATCTGGACCGGAGCATCGGGCAGGTGCTCGAAAAGCTGCGGCAACTGAACCTGGAGGACGACACCTACATCGTGTACACGGCGGATCACGGGTACGATTTGGGGCATCACGGGCGATTCGAGAAGCACTGCGGGTATGAGCCGGCGCTGCGCATTCCATTGATCATGCGCTATCCGGGGCGCATCCGGCAGGGTGTGGTGAAGGACTTCACGGAGCACATCGACACGGCGCCGGCGATTCTCGATGTGCTGAATGTCGATCCGCTGCCGGTGCAGCACGGGCACTCCTTGAAGGCCTACCTGGAGGGACGCAAATTCGATGCGCCGCGGGATCATATCTTCAGCCAGTACTTGGAAAACGAAGAAGTCTTTGTGCGGTCGAAGAAGTGGAAATTCATCTTTTGTTCGGGGAAGCGGGCGAGGGGTGACGGCTACGATATCGATACGCCCACACCGGGCAGGTACGTGCGGTTGTACGATTTGGATAAGGACCCCGGTGAATTCACCGATGTTGCGAAGCGGAATCCGAAGGTGGTCGAGCAGATGGAGAATCTGGTGCTCGACCGGTTCCGCAAGACACATCCGGAGGCGGAGAAAGAGCCGCAGAGATTGGGCCGGGAAGAAGCGGTCGAGTACTACGTCCGGCCGCGCGATATCTAGGAGAAACTCATGGCTAAGACCGCTCGTGCCGCCGCGGCGCGCACGGAGAAACGTGTTGTGTTCGATGACCCGGCACTCTATGTCAATCGCGAGTTGAGTTTGTTGGAGTTTCAGCGGCGTGTGCTGGAAGAGGCGGAGGATGCGGCGAATCCTTTGCTCGAGCGCGTCAAGTTTCTCTCGATTCTGGGATCGAACCTGGATGAGTTCTTCATGGTGCGCGTGGCGGGACTGAAGAACCAGGTGGATGCAGGGATTTCGGACACGGGTCCGGACGGAATGACGCCGGGGCAGCAACTGGATGCGATTCGGAGCCGGGTTCTGGAGTTGATGGCCAAGGCCCACATTTGCCGGCGGGCGCTGTTTGAGGAACTGGCCGGGCACGGCATCTCGGTGCTCGATTACGAAAAGCTGGACGATGCGCAGCGCGGCTATGCCGACCGCTATTTCCTGGATACGGTGTACCCGGTGCTGACCCCGCTGGCCTTCGATCCAGGGCGGCCTTTTCCGCATATCTCCAATTTGAGTTTGAATTTATCGGTGCTGATTCGCGATACGAAGGGCGATGAGCACTTTGCACGGTTGAAGGTGCCCGATTCGCTGCCGCAATTGCTGCCGTTGCAGAAGGCCGCAAAGTTGAACGGCCGCCCAGTGTCGTTCGTGTGGCTGGAACAGGTGATTCAGGCCAACTTGCAGCATTTGTTTCCAGGCATGGAAGTGGTAGAGTCCCATCCGTTCCATGTGACGCGCGACGCGGACACCGCCATTCAGGAGTTGGAAGCGGGCGACTTGCTGGACATGGTGGAGGAAGGTGTGCGCAACCGGCGCTTCGGCGCGGTGGTGCGGCTGAAGGTCAATCCGGCGATGCCGGAGTCGTTGCTGGAGATTCTGCGGGAGAACCTGGAAATCGAGGATTCGGATATTTACCGTGTGGACGGGCCGCTGGCGATGGTGCGGCTGCGGGCGATCGGCGGACTGGACAGGCCGGCGCTAAAGGAAGCGCCGTTCGTGCCGGCGGGACTGACGGCAGGCGAGGATGAGGATATCTTCGCGATGATCCGGCGGTCGGACCAGATGCTGCATCATCCCTTCGATTCGTTCCAGCCGGTGCTCGATTTCCTGCGGGCAGCGGCGCGCGATCCGAACGTGCTGGCGATCAAGATGACGCTGTACCGGGTGGGGAAGAACGCTCCGGTGGTGGAAGCGCTGCTGGATGCGATGGAGAACGGTAAGCAAGTGGCGGTGCTGGTGGAATTGAAGGCGCGGTTCGATGAGGAGAGCAACATTGGATGGGCGCGGGCGATGGAACGCGAGGGCGTGCACGTGGTGTACGGGCTGATGGGGTTGAAGATCCACGCCAAGGTGGCGCTGGTGGTACGGCGGGAAGGGGATGTAATCCGGCGGTACGTGCACCTGTCGACGGGCAACTACAATGCGGTGACGGCGCATCTCTATACGGACATGGGGATGTTTACCTGCGATCCGGAGATCGGGGCGGATGCTTCGGATTTGTTTAACTATCTGACCGGCTATTCGGCAAAGTCGGACTACCGGAAGCTGCTGGTGGCTCCGATTAATCTCAGAAAGCGGCTGGAGGGACTGATCCAGCGCGAGATGCAGCATGCCAAGGAAGGACGGGAGGCGCGGCTGATTTTCAAGATGAACGCGCTGGGGGATGCGAAGTTCATCCGGCTGTTATACGAAGCGTCGCAGGCGGGGGTGAAGATCGATTTGATAGTGCGGGGGATTTGCTGTTTGCGGCCGGGGATAGCCGGGGTGAGCGAGAACATCACGGTGCGGAGTATTGTCGGGCGTTTTCTGGAGCATACGCGGATTTTCTATTTCGCCAACGCCGGGGAGGAGGAAGTCTACCTGGCGTCGTCGGATTTGATGCCTCGCAACATTAACCGGCGGGTGGAGGCCATTTTCCCGGTCACCAAGGGGACGTTTGTGCGGCAGTTGAGAGAGAAAGTGCTGGCGGCCTACCTGGCGGACAACGTGAAGGCGCGCCTGATGCAACCGGACGGGTCATATCGGCGCGCCGTTTGTGCGAAGGGGGAGAAGGCAGTGAACAGCCAGCAGGTGTTACTCGATCGGAAGAAAGGGAAGGGTTAACTGCGCGCGGCGGCGAGACCGACGGCTGACGTGCAGTGCGGGCAGCGCGACGCCTTGAGCGGAATTGGAGAACAGCAGTAAAGGCAATCCTTGGTGGCCGGCGGCGGAGCTTCGGGTTTGTGGCGCAAGCGTTCCGCCGCGCGCATGGCGAGAAAAATCACGCCTGCCACGATCAGGAAATTGATAACCGCGTTGAGAAAGAGACCGTAGGCAAGGACGGGCGCTCCGGCCGCACGGGCGGCGGCGAGGGTGGGGAAGTACTGGCCGTTGAGACTGAGAAAGAGCTCCTTGAAATCGACGCTGCCGAGTAAGAGGCCGATGGGAGGCATGAGGACATCGTTCACCATCGAGGTGACGATGGCGCCGAAGGCGGCCCCGACGATGACGGCGACTGCAAGATCGAAAACGTTGCCTTTCATGACGAAGGCCTTGAACTCATTGAACATTGACGTACCTTTCGAGTGGATAAGGGGCCGGGACGCGCTTTCGCCCCGGCCTGCAACAGGCTACTAACGAGAGAGCGTGAAGCCCAGGCCTGTGGTATACAGAACGTCGTTCTTCTTACGGCCGGGCGCCGGGCGATTCAGGAAACGATCGCTGAGGGCTGCGTTCCAGGTGAGCCAGCTAGTAAGCTTCGTGGACAGGCCCATGTCGAAGTTCTGGCGGTATGCCCCGGAATCCTTGAGATTGTTGAACATGCGGTAAGACTGATTGAACGCGACGCGGCTGGAGACTTTTACCACCCAGTCGTTACCCCAATAACCTTCCGCCGAGTTGCGCGTGAACTTCTGCAAGGGGCGAATCGGGTCGAAGGATTCGCGGTTGTAGGCAAAACCGCCGACGACATCGAAGCGGCCACGCTCGCCCTTCCAGACACCGACGCCGACGCCGCTGCCGAGAACAACGCGGAGATCGAGGTTCTGGAACCGGTCGTATTCATAGTCGTTGAAGAAGTTCCAGAAAATGCGGGGATGGAGATTGCGATTGTACCCCCATCCGCCGCGGACGGCTTGTGCGGTGGTCGCCGACACGCCATTGATCAGCGCGGAGGCGCGAATCAAATTGAAATAGAGTGTTGTTTTGTCGGTGTTCGTGACACGGGCCGCGGTGACGGGTACGGCGAAGGAGAAGGTTTTCGCGTTGCCCGCCGTGGCGGCAAGGCCAAGCGTTCCGGTAATTGTCCAGAGATCGCCGAGACCGGGCTTCAGCAGACGCTCATAGGCTTTCTGCTCGGCATCGTCGCGCAGGACGCCGACTTGGGGGAGAGGAACGGCCTGAGTCTGGGGCCCGGCTTTGACTTCCACTTTGCCCTCGGAAGTGGCGAGCGTGCCCTGCACCGTCTTGCCGTCCGGCAGCACAACGTTGAGAGGCTTGTCCGCCGTGATGGACTCGACTTGATCCCAAGCAACCGTCACCACCCCGAAATGAGTGGTCTTCACCGTGACGGTTTTGGCATCCTTCTTGACGATGCTACCGGTGACTCGATCTCCGTTCTTCAGGACGATTTGGTCGGCGAGGGCCGTGAAGCCGCAGGATAGGGCAAAAGCAAGAGTAAAGCTGGATTTCATACTCAAAGTGGACTTCCTTTCGACTTCCAGGATCGCATGATATCGATTAAGCGGGAGCCCGATTTCCCGCAAACCGCGCCCCCGCCGGTAACGGGCATCCGCCGGCACCTCCGGCGCGGCATCTACCCGCAAAGACTGCTTCACGAACGGGCAAGCTGTCTCTGTAAAGGTTGACCGGCGCGTAGCCGGGAAAGTCACATCGGCAACAGAGAAAATGTGACAAATCTTCTCTGCACAGTGTCCCGGTCTATGGGATGCTTATAACTCTGAGGCCACTACGAACGTGCCCTTGCCGCCGGATTTTTCCCAGTTGGAGGATGAAGATCTGCTCGCGCAGGCGCTTGCCGCGCGGGAGGGGGATCTGCGGGCGTTCGAAGAACTGGTCCTGCGGCACCAGAACCGCATCCTGGCCAACTGCCGGTATCTCACGCGCGACCAGGGCGTTTCAGAAGACCTCGCGCAGGAGGTCTTCGTGAAGGCTTTTTTCGGCTTGCCCGGATTTGAGAGCCGCTCGTCATTCCGCCACTGGTTGCAGCGCATCAAAGTCAACCATTGCCTGAACCATATTAAGAAGCAGCAGAGCCACGGGTATTCGGTGGGATTGGATGAGGAGGGGACTGAGGGGCGTGCGGAGTTGCGTGTGGCGCCGGCGGCGGAACAGGAATTAGAAGAAGAGGCGACGCGCCGGAAGGTGGAGGCGATCTTGAACGCCATGCCGGCGACTCTGCGCGTGCCGTTGATCATGTGTGACATGGACGATCTTTCCTATGAAGAGATTGCCGGGTCTCTGGGCATCGGCCTGTCCGCGGTGAAGATGCGCATCAAACGGGCGCGCGAGCAATTCCGCACCCTATATGAAGCGGTGGAGGGCCAGGGTAGATCATGAACCACGACGATGCAGGCGAGCCCATTGAATTGCTGCAAGGACAGCAGCACGAGGCGTCGGCGGAGTTTCTGGCGCGGGTGCGAAAGAAGATCCACCGCCGCGCGGCGGCATCCCAAGTCGCCACATTCTCATGGCACATGCCGCGGGCAGCGCTGTTGGGAATGGCTGAACTTCTGGGGCACGTGGCGCAATCCCTAACGGGCAGAAAGGAGCCGAAGTAATGAAGGACAAACTGCTGCAGGCTTTCACCAATCTGGTGGATTCGATTATCTCCGCGGCCCCGAAAGTGGCTGTGGGAATCGTACTGGCGATCGGCGCGCTGCTGGTGGCAAAAGCGATCGAAGCGCTGCTGCGCTCTGTGCTCACCCGCGTCGGCTTCGATTCGCTGGTGGGTAAAGTGGGCATCGACAAGGCACTGCAGCGGCTCGGACTGCGGCAGCAATTGACGCTGCTGGTGCCCAGGATGACTTATTTCCTGGTGCTGATGCTGCTCACCCAGACGGCGGTGGATGCCCTGGGCCTCACCGCGATTTCCGGCGCGATTGCCGCCTTCTTCGCCTATTTGCCGAATATTGTCGCGGCGCTGTTGCTGCTGGTGCTGGGGAGCGCCGTCGGCCAGTTCGCGGGGCAGACGGTGGAGCAATCCGCACAAAGTTCGGGGATCGATTTCGCCCCCGCCCTGGGACGGCTGGTGTCGGGGGCGATTCTGTTCGTGTGCGCGATGATGGCGATTGCCCAGTTGAAGATCGATACGGATATCGTGCGCATTGTCACCAGTTTCGTCCTGGGAGGAGCCGCCCTGGCGTTCGGACTTTCCTTCGGGCTGGGGACTCGGGATATTGTACGCAACATGGCTGCGGGATTCTATGCGCGGAAGGTGCTGCAGGTGGGCAAACCGATTGAGATCGCCGGGCAGCGCGGCGTACTGGCCGCCATCACTCCGACGCACGTGGTGGTGGAATCGGAGGGCCAGGAAACGGCGATCGCGAACTCCGTGATCCTGGATCACGTGACGCGGCAATAAGGTAGCGGCTTGTCCTATCTACGCCATCGATACGGCCCATCGATGGCGCGTGGCCTGTCCCCGCTTAATCGAACCGCGTCAAGTTGTTCTCGGTGAGCACCTTCGCGTAGACGTGCGCGTGCTGTTTCTCGCCGAACGAAACCAACCACAGATTGCCTGCGAACTCGGCGGGGTTCCGTACCATCGTCATCAGCCGTTCGCGGCTGCTGACTGCGCCCCGGTTGTACACCCCGCCGTGTTGGTTGCCGGGAGGGCCGTCGGCTTCCCCGTAGTGCTCGATCCACTCGCACCACTGCCGGACCGCATCGGCAATACCCTCGGCCCGGTTGAATGGCGCCAAGGCCGTCTTGTGGGGATTCGTGGAGATCACGGTCGTCATCCACTGCGTGCCAAGCGCAGTGGATGGAAAGGGCACCTTCGGCCACTTCTGGAGGCTGAAGAGATTGCCGGTGGCTTTGAATATCTTGCCTGTGCCGAACCCGGACTCAACTCCCGCGCACGCCAGTAACGCGCTCACAGGCAGGGGGCGCGGACGGCGGCGCGCGATCTCGGATCCCTCTGCGTTCACGCGCTGGAAGAAGGATTCCTTGTCGCCGAATTGATGCGGAGCGTTCGGCGCCGTCTTCCACGGCTTTCGCTGGGCCGGCGCCATCAGTAAGGCGTCCAGCTTGGCAATCGTCTTGGCGCCAGCGACTCCGTCTGGCGCCAGCGTGTAGAGCGCTTGAAACGTCTCCACCAGGGCTTTGGTGGGCGCGCCGAAGAGCTGGGGGTTGCCAGGGGCCGGCGGGGCGCCGATCAGCACCAGCGCCTCGTGCAGCTTGAGGACTCCGGATCCGGCGGCGCCGAGCTTCAGCGCTGGGGCATTACGCGTCGCACTCAGGATCATGGGATCGTTTTGCCAATGTGGGTGTTGGGGGGCGGGCATCGCAGTATTCTCCGTTTCTATTTATCTATGTGGCTCATTCACTGGAATATGCAGATCACGGACAAGGTGTACTCATCGACAGCGGCAAGCGGCGGCCGCCTCCCGCGGCATGGATTCCTACCGGATGGCTACTTGCGTTTGCACGGCGGGCTTTCCCACCACCTCTATCCGGAGTGTCGCGGACTCCTGCCGCGTCCACCCATCCGGGAGACGGGCTTCGATCAAGCCCGGGCTTACCGACGCCAAGCCCACCGGAGTGCCGTTCACCAGCACCTGCGCGCCGCCCAACAGTGTCGGAAGGGCCTGGCTCTCGGGTGCACGCTGCACGGTTTCCGACAGATGGCAGCCTTCGATCCGGAAAGCGCGGCCAGAACGAATCGCCGCCTCGCCGCTTTCCGCATCCCTAACACCGTTGAGCGCAATCAGCGGGTCGCTGAGTGAAATGCGCCGCACGCGGGCAGTGTCGCCGATGGAAACTCCGGGGCAGTTCACCGCTATTCCGGCGATTGCCGCAAAGGAGGCCTCGCTCGCCTTTCCGCCGTCGCCGGTCGAACCATCCTGATCGGTCCCGGCGATCGTTTCAAGATCGCTTGTACCGGCGCGGACGCGGTAGACGCGCCGCAGACCCGGATCACCGATATAGAGATTGGCCGCGGCGTCGACTGCGATGGAAATGGGCACGGCCAAGTCAAAAGCGCAAAGGGCACGCTCCGCGCCGCCAGGGTCCCAGGAACACGCGTGTGTCTCGTGGGGCGGGCGGGCTCCGTTTTGCGCGAGTTCCTCAAAAGCGGGGAGAGAAACCACCGCATCGATCAAGCCACCCGGTGTGAAGCGCCTGATCCGCCGGTGCTCGGAGTCGGCCACCCATAGGCGGCCAGCACGATCGGCCGCCAAACTTGAAATGAAGCCGAAGCGCGCGTTGGTGGCTGGTTCGCCATCGCCCGTGTTGCCGTTCTCGAGTGAGCCTGCGACGAGCGTCAGAGCGCCATCCGGCTCGCGCCGGTAAATTCCGGCGAAGTCGGAGAGGTACACAGTGCGGCCCGCCAGGGCCACGACGGGCACGGATCGGTCCCCAATGACCGTCTGCATCTGTCCGCCGTCATCTATCGCATAGAGCCCTTCGCTGAGCGCGAGATAGAGCCGGCCGTCGCCACCCCAGGAGACGCCGTAGGGTTGGACAAAAGGTGACGCGGTGGCCGGCCCTTCCATCGCAGGGGCAATTTCTCCGTTGCCGGCAACCGTGGAGATCGTACCGCTGGCATTCAGCTTGCGAACGCGGTTGTTAGCTGCGTCCAGGATGAACAGATCCCCCAACGGATTGACGGCGAGGGAAGAAGCAGAGGTGAGGAGGGCGGCCGTGGCGTCGCCCCCGTCTCCGGTCGAACCCGGCGCCCCCGTGCCCGCGATCGTTGTGATCTGCTGGGCGTGTAAAACGGCCGTTGCTGCTATCGCGGCCGCGAGCGCCGCTGGTCTGTTGATCGTCCGAAATTTCACTGTGTCCTCCTTCACCGAAGCGCGGAACTCGTCGAGAGAGACTGCACGGTGGACCCACGCCACGGCAATGCAGGCTCGATCAACATGCACTCCTAGTTAGTTTGTGAGCCCGGCCTTCTGGCCTCTGTGGTTGGGTTTGTCATGTTGGCCGCTTCCTCTTTCCGCCATACTCTGTTCAAGGCGTACCCGTTGAGAGAACCCGGCCCCGATTCGTATTGCCTTTCGAATCGAAAAATTTATCGTGGGGGAGCGGAAGCCAGTTCGTTGAGCATCGTTCGGATCTGCTGCCGCATCGGCTCCAACTCCGCGGCCCGCGTCAGTTCCCGGCGCGCATCGTCGAGCAGTCCAGCCTGCGCGAACTCGACGCCGAGCCGGAAATGTTCCTCTTTGCGGCTGTCGGCCAGTGCCCGAAGGCGCGCCGCGGCCATGGAATCGGCAAGGCGGAACCGGGGCGGCGTCTGCGACGGTGGCGGCAGGGTTGTCCGCTCACCGGTAGGCTGGATGGCGGTCACCTGCCACTGGTAGTCCCGTCCCGCTTGGAGACCTGTTTCGAGGGACCATTCAGTGGCGGCGACATCCGGACTCGTCGTCACAACTGCTCCGTTCAGATCGAAAACGCCCACCCGATAGCTTGATGCGCCCGGCTGAGGCTCCCAGCGGAAGGTGACGCGCGGACCGAGCACCGCCGTAGCCCTCGGGGCCAGCAACCGCCCGGAGCCGGTGGCCGAGCCCCCCATGAGCGTTTGTTGCTTCTCCTCCAGATCGTTGAGAAACCCCGGAAGGTCGATGTGGCCGGTTTTCATCGCTTCCCGGACGGCGACAGATGTCTCCTCCGCGTCCGGCGTCCGGTGCGTGACGAACCAGAGCGATGCTCCCGACGCGAAGACGAGCGAGGCAGCGAGGGCCGCAAATCCAAGGTTTGACCGGGAAAAGAAGCTAGGGCTCGGTGTCAGCCGGGCGTGAATGGCGCCGGCCATGCCGTCGAGGTCTGCCTGTCGAGCCAGTTTCCGGCGGCAGTCCGGACAAACCGCAATGTGGGCGTGCACTTCGGCCACCTCGTCCGGCAGCAGGAGATTGTGCTCAAAGCCGAAGAACAGCTCAGGTGTCAAGTGGCGCTTGTCGTTCACGCGACTCCTCCAAAGACAGGAAAGCCAAGAGCGGACGGAATGCCTCCGTCGATCAAGAGTGCCGGCGGGGCAGACATATTACCTGGCGCATTCATGAAACCCGCGCAAAACGAAGTCCGCCCCCGCGTTGAGGCACGCGCGTGTTGCTGGAACAGCGGCGGCGCGGAGTGTGCCCTTTGTGCTTTCAATAGACTCACCACGGCGGGTTCCCCAAACGGTTGGCCAGCCGCTTTCGCGCGGCCATGCGCAGATTGATGACCCGCTGGCGGGGACAATTCAGGAACGTTCCGATGACGTTGTCCTCCAGCGGCAACTCGGGCCACAGCCCGGCCAGCTTCTCTTCCGTCATTTCCAGGGCCGAGGCCAGATCGCGGAAACCGGCCACCCCGCTCAGCGTGAACAGCGCGAGCACCGAACTACCGCGGCCATCGGTGAGATTCAGCAACAAGGCTACGCGCTGCGAAACCGGGAGCTGCGCAACCTCCCGCCATAGCCGCCCGATAAAGCGCCGCTGGTCAAGAACCGTGTCGGGGGCGGGTAACGTCGCGGGAATGTCTGCGGGCCCTTCCGCGACTTCGACTTCGCCTCCCGCTGGGATGCGCCAGATGTCCGCAATCAGATCCACCAGGGGACCGAGTTCGACCGGTCCTCCCGATGAGGAGAAGATCTGGCGCAAGAGCTCCGAGAGATCGCGCTCGCCTTGGATACTCCCGGCATCAGGAAGACGGCCCGGGGGCTGAGATTCGCTCCATCCCGATAGTCCGCACCAGATACGGCCATGCATCTGCCGGGTCGCGAAGCCGGCCTCGTCCGATAATACGAAGCGCACTTGTTTCTTGAGACGGGTCCGGTCCGGGCGCCGTCGCCGGAAGTAGCGGAAGCAAGTGTTCCTCGCCAGCGTGCCGGCATACGTGGCAAAGTCCTCAATGGGCTTGATTGCCGGCTGCCTCTTCATGCGCCGCGCGTGCAGCAATAGCTCGAGCCGCGCTTCAGAGCAAACATCGTCGATATCGTCCCATCGCCCGGCAAGCCGCGCGAGAACAGTGCGGCGGATTACCGGTTCCGCCAATGCGATCAATTCCGCCAGACTTGCTTGTTCGGCGGAATCGTCTTGGGCGGCGAGATAGCGATCCAACTCCGGGCCCATCCTTACAACGGACTTCCCATTGTCACGAAACCGGCCCAGTAGAATGGATGCGAATACCTGCCGCCCGCTAAGAGGCCGAGGGCCGCCTTGCGCAAGGCGTTCGGCGTTGCGCCTGGTTCCCTGCGCTTCACCGCGTCGAGCCGGTTACGGTGAAAGTGAACCATGAGGTCCGAGGTGCTGGCCGCTTCCACGCGCCACAAGCTGGCGACGGTGGTGGGTGCGCCGGCCACGAACGCGGCCCACACCAATCCATTGATTCCTTCGCCGCCCACCGCCCGCCCGCGGGCCGTGTCACACGCCGATAGCACCAGCAGGCCTGCCTGAAGGTCATACTCCATCAGCTCGCGTGCTTCAAGAGTCCCAGGGTCGTTCGGCGAGCGTGCCAACAGCGCGTGGGAATACATCGGGTTTTCGCCGTCCAAGATCGCGTGCGAGGCAAGATGAACCACACGATAGCCGGCCGCTTCGGCGCGCAGCCGGGCGCGGCTGGCCGCTTCTCCCGACAGAATCAGGCTCTCCGGCCCATAGAGCCGGCCGATCTCACGGACTTGGCGCTCGGCCTCGGGCAAGGGCGGCTGGCCCGCCGGATTTCCCAGCGCCAGCAGGCCCCGGGGCGCGGAAGCGGAGCCTCGTTTCATGGCCAGCTTCATTGTCTGGTCCAGCACGCGCATGGATGGCGCATACGAGATCGCGAAGTCCTCGATGAGGAAATGGCCGGGTTTCGACTGCAGGGCGTGAAACGGCACATCCCAGAGCGGACCGTCGGGCAGGATGACCAGGGCCGTCTGCCCTGCCAGGTCGGCCTCGATGGGCTTGACCAGCAGCCGGTACATCTCTTGCGCAAGTTCGGCGTAGCCCAGGTCGTGCGAGGCTAGCTGGCGATGAAATTCGGCGGCCTTTGGGGCGAGCGCCTGCTGTCCGAGCGGGAGCTTAACCGCCTTGACAGCGGCGCCCGGCCGGATAAGGAAAACATAGGTGTTCCGCGGCGTCGCAACGTAGTTGAGGATGGCGGCTCGGGCGCGGGCCGCCACCTCTGCCATGGCGGCGCCGGACATAGCAGGAGTAACGCCCCGCAAGAAGGCCGCTTCAGGGTGCGCGGCGTCAAACGCGGTCTGCATGGCTTCCAGATCCGCGCGGGCCAGATCGCGCGCCTGCTTCAAGCTTGCATCGGCCGGGTGTCTGGCAAGCTGCAGATTCAGACTGGCGAGCCGATTCTTCAACTGGCGCTCGGCGCGGCGTTCGTCGGCCGTGAGCGCCTTGTCCAGATCCGTTCGAGTGGAGCCGAGGACATCTCCCAATACGCGGGATCTCGATTGCTCGGCGAATCGTAGCGCTTCCTCTACGTTTCCGCGTGTCAAAGCGATGGCCGTTCGCTGCTGGTATGGTTCCAACTTGTCGGCCAGGTAGGTGGGCAACGTAGTGGCGGGACCGGCGACACGGGTGCGCAGCGATTCGATCACTTCGATTGCGCCCTCATACGATCGCGCGGCCGCATCGACTTGGCCCAGACGCATGCGTGCGGCGGCGGTGGCCGCGTGTGCCTGCCACAGCACCTCGGGCAGGTCGATCGTGGCGAGCACTTCGTGCGCTTTCGCCGCCTCGGCCAATGCCTCCTCCGGACGGTTCTCCTTCAGGCGCAGTTGAGAGAGAGCGATTAGGGTCTGCGCGAGATTCGGAAAATCGGGGATGGATCTTTGTGCTGTCGCTGCCCTGGAGAGTTCGGCAGCGGCCTCCGCGTAGCGGTTCATGCGGGTCAGGGCCGCTCCCAACCCACGCCGGCATTCTGCTTGCAGACCTGGCGTAGCAATGCGGACCGAAATGGCGATACCGTTGCGGAACTCGGCTGCGGCTTCCGCCGGCCGGCCCAGTGCCAGCAACTCCATGCCCAGGTTGTTGTGTCCCTCGCTCATCAGACCCTTATCTTGCAGCGCGCGGCCTGAGGCGATGGTCCGGCGAAAGTTTTCGGCCGCCAGTTCGTGGTTACCTTGCGCCTGGTACACCAGCGCAATGTTGTTGTACTCTTCGGCTACCCCCCAAACGCTTCCGGATCGCCGATGTTGCTCGATCGCCCGGCGATGGAATTGCAGCGACTGGCGGTAATTGCCCCGGTACCCTTCGGCGAGCGCAATGCGGGCCAGGGCCGCGCCGGTGAATTCGAAATTGTCCTCGAACTTGCCGGCCAAGGCAAGGCTCTTGTGACAGAATTCCAGGGCGCGGTCGTAATCTCCCAACTCGATGTAAATCGTGCCGATATTATTAAGGACCACTCCGCGCGACCTGTCATTGCCCAGGGTCTCGAACCTCCGCTCGGCCTCAATCAGATGTTCAAGTCCGCCGGTTTTGTCGCCGATGACGCGCAACGTATTCCCGATGTTGTTGTAGGCGATCGCGATACCGGCTTCGTCGCCCAGCTCCCGCTGCAGGGCCAGATACTGCTGGAGCGCGCTCAGGTTCCGATGGAAATCGGAGCGCCGGTAGTGCACTTGCGAAACCAGTTTGATCGCGGCCGCCTCGCCCCGCCTGTTGCCCGTCCGCCTGGCGATTTCCAGGCTCAGTTCGGCCAGCTTCATGGCCTCGTCGAGACGGTCACGGCCCATTTCACAGTGGCCGGAACCGGCGAGTGCTTCTGCTTCGAGAGCCGCATCGCCCAGTTGGACAGCCGCGGCCCGCGCACGTTGAAATGCGGCCACCCCGAGAGCCCATTTGCCTGCCGCCTTGGCTTTCTCCCCTTCCGCCAGCGCGGTGCGGACGGCTGCCATCTGTCCAAGCACGCAGGCAGAGGAAACAGACAATAGCGTGAACGCTGCGGCGAGGTGTTGAAGCCCGCGCAGGAATCGTTCGATGGTCAACATGAGCTCTAGGAAGTATATCGAAAGCCCGCCGAATCACATCGGGCCGCTGCCGTTTCGATCCAACATTCTTACATTTGCCGGCTCTGCTTGCGGGTGTATTTGACGCTCATGACCTGGGTGTTTTTTTCGCCGATAGGGAGGTCGTGGACTTCGAGAGTGTAGGCGTCGGGGGACTCGAAGCGCCAGACGTATTTGACCATCTTGTCGTGCTCACCGGTGAGGTATTCATCGAGCGTGCCGTAGGTGAGGAGCGCTTTTCCGGAGGGATCCATGTCGCCTTCGGACGTATTCATAGCGGTGTCAATGGAGGAAACC
>JAEUQG010000267.1 GCA_016789755.1 Bryobacterales bacterium | reverse complement strand
GAATGCATGTTCTGCCACAACGGCTACCCGCGTATTCCGCCCGGGCATGAGCGGCCGTTTGCCGAGGCGGTGTACGTGGACCCTTTGCCGGAAGGCATCGATTGCAGCCGCTGCCATGGCCCGGGCGAGGCCCATGTGAAGGCGGCTTCGGCGGCCGGGGCCAAGCGCGAGGAGATCCGCGCCGCCATCGTCAATCCGGCGCGCCTCAGCCGCGAACGGAGAGAAGAGATCTGCATCCAGTGCCACCTGGAGACCACCAGCTTTCCGTTGCCGAATTCGCTGCCGCGCTACGACCGCGGCCCGTTCGATTACCGGCCGGGCGAGCCGCTGAGCTCGGCTTGGCTGTTCTTCGATCACGCTCCTGAAGCCGGGCGCGGGGACAAGTTCGAGATCGTGAATGCGGTTTACCGGCTGCGCCAATCGAAGTGTTATGTGGAAAGCAAAGGCGCGTTGGAATGCCGCGCCTGCCACAATCCGCACGATGTGCCGCGCGGGGAGCAGGCGGTGCGGCACTACGATGCCGCATGCGGGAATTGCCACGCCAGGACGAGCCATGGGCCGCGGACCGGATGCGCCGATTGCCATATGCCGAAGCGGCGCACCGAAGACGTGGTGCACTCGCTGGCGACGGACCATCGGATTCAGCGAAATCAACCGGCGGGCGATCTGCTGGCGGCGCGCGCCGAACGGCATGAAACGGGTGAGCAGGCCTATCGCGGCGAAGTGGTGCTGCACTACCCGCCGCGTCTGGCGCCATCGCCGGAGAACGAACTGTACCTGGGCCTGGCGCAGACCATCGAGGAGAGCAATCTCAAAGGAGGGATCGCGAGGCTGAGCGCCGCGCTGTCGCGGTATCCGGCCGCGCGGGCGGAGTTTCATGCCGGGTTGGCCGAGGCTTATCGCGCGGGCGGGCAATTGGAGAGAGCCGTGCCGCTCTATCGCGAGGCTGTGCGGCGCGATCCGAAGCTGGTGTTCGGATGGCAGCAATTGGGCTCGGCGTTGCGCGCCGGCGGGCAGTTGGAGGAAGCCTCGGCGGCGCTCAAGCGGGCGCTGGCCTTGGGGGTGAAGAACGCGGCGGCGTGGCACGAGTTGGCGCTGACATATCGCGCGCAGGACAAGATGCAGGACGCTGTTTCGGCGATGATGCAGGCGATTGCGCTCGATCCGGATCTGCCCGAGCCGCACAGCAACCTGGGGAACATTTTTCTGGAAAGCGGAGACGGCGGGCGGGCCATCGCCGCCTTTCGCGAAGCGATTCGCATCCAGCCCGATTACGTGGACGCGCACGGCAACCTGGCCGCCGTGCTGGCGGCAAATGGGGACATGGAAGGGGCTCGCGATCATTTCGACACGGCGCTGCGCTTGCGCCCGCGCAATGCGGGGACGCGTTACAACTTCGCCATGGCGCTGGGGCGCGCGGGGGAGACGGATGAAGCGCAGTGGCAACTGGAGCAGTCGCTGAAGGACGATCCCACGTTCAGCGATGCGCACTTGCTGTTAGGGGACTTGCTGCTGGCGCGCGAGCAAGGGCAGGCCGCGGCGGAGCGCTTCCGCCAGGCGCTACGGCTGTTGCCGGAATCGGGGCGGGCGCATGGCGGGCTGGCGAGCGCGTTGCTGATGACGGGCGATGTGCAGGGCGCGTTGCCGCATTTGCGGAAAGCTGCGGCGGGCAATGACGCCAAGGCGAGGGACAAGGCGCGGGAATTGCTGCGCCAGTTGGATGTCCGGCGCCGGTGAGAGCCGGGGATTGTGGAATGGCCTCGGGATGCCGTTTGGACTGGCGTTGCGGGCAGCGCGGCTTGTGCGGTCCAGCAGCGGCGGACGAGTTGAACTTGCCGTTCAGGCGGCGAGCGCCGATTTGCGCGGGGCGAGCCAGGCGGCAGAGAGGGCAATCAGCGCGAAGAGGGTCTCCATCGCAGCCAGGTGCGTCACATCCTGCGGCACGGGCAGGAACGATTTCATCATGGAATTCACCACCGATGTGATCAGCAACAGCAGGAACAGCGGGGCCGGCTCGCGGAACTTCTCCACCAGGAAAGCCACGGCGACGGTGGTGACGACGACAAACGCCCAGAGCGCGGTTTGGTCGAGATTCGGGCGGTTGCGCTGAAAGTCGATGGCGAAGGCGCAATACGTCATCGTGACGGCGATGTGCCGCGCCGAGGGTGTGTAGAGCAGTGCGAGCGCCAGCAGCAGGGCGCCGAGGTAGGTGTAGCCGGCGCGGGCGGGCATGTCTTCGGCGAGTAGAGCGAAGGGGATGATGAGGGCGATGGCGATGTTGGAGCGCTTCTCGACCGGCGTGCCGCCGAGTTCGTGGCGGTGCAGCCAGGCGGGCAGGCCGAGTCCCGCGCCGAGCATCAATCCGAGAAAAAGCTCCATTTGTTTCCAATAGCCGATCAGGGGTTTCGGATAGGGGATGCCGAGGACTTGGATGTAGCCTCCGAAGCCGAAGCCTATGCCGCCGGCCACGGCGCCGATGAGGGCGAAGTGCACGAGGGTTGCGTTGCGCAGCCACGCGAGCATGGCTGCCGCGCCGGCCAGCAAGCCGAACCAGATTTCGGGGCGCGGCCTGTCGGTGGGGTGCGAGAAGTAGATCAGCTTCGGCTCATTGAGCAGTTTCCAACCGGCGAAGGTGGCGATAGCCATGAGGGCAAGCGCGATGAGAAGATCGCGGCGCGGGAATTTGTGCCGCAGCAGGGCGAGGGCGATGACGGCGCCGCCGAGAAAGCCCCAGATGGCGCCTTTCACGGCGAGTCCGGTCAGGCCCCAGGCGCGGGTGGATTCGGCGAGGGCGAGGCCGATGGTTTGACCATAGGTCATCTGGCCGCCGAAGCCGACACCGACGGCGCCCCAAGCGGCGACGATGGCCGCGTCGTCACCGCGGCGGTCGAGCAGCAGGCAAAGGCAGAGCGCCACCAGGGCGCCGGGGATCATGGCGCCGAGCGGGCCGCCGCCGATGTATCCGCGCAGCCCCCAGCCGAGAGACATGGTGAGGGCAGGGAAGAGGATCCAGCGTGCGATTGGGGGCATGAGGAACCTTACACGGTATCATGCCGGGAAGGGGGCCAGCGTAACGACGGGGAGTGGCGTGCTACGATTATGAAAAACGTATGCTGCTACTTGCTCTGTTGTTCAGCATGGCTGCCGAGGCCCATGATCTTTACCTGATGCCGGAGAAATTCGTGCTGGCCGCGCCGGGGCCGCTGCGCGTTGTCTTTCAGAATGGGGATGCGTTCCCCGTGGGCTCGTCGAGCGTGAAACCGGAGCGCTTGCGCAACACGCGTGTGACGATGCAGGCGGGGGGCGCGGAGTTCGAGGGGATTCGGGCGGAGGCGAAGCGGACGGTGGCGTCGGTGCGAGTGCCGGGCGAAGGCACGGCGGTGCTGGTTGGGCAGACGCTGCCGAATTTCATTGAGCTTGCGCCGGCGAAGTTCGCTTCGTATTTGAAGCATGAGAATTTGGGGCACGTGCAGAAGTGGCGGGAGGAGCATGGGGAGAGCGCGAAGCCGGGGCGCGAACGCTACAGCAAATACGTGAAGTCGCTGGTGCGGGTAGGCCGGGGGGATGCCTTCCACGGGCGGCCGGCAGGGCTGACCATCGAGATCGTGCCGGAGGCGGATCCCTACGCGCTGCGGCCGGGCGCGGACTTGCCGGTGCAGGTGCTGTTTCGGGGCAAGCCGGCGGCGGATGTGGCGGTGGAGGTAGCGTATCTGGCGGGAGGCAAGGCGGTGGTGAAGGTGGTGGGCCGGACGGATGCCAACGGAAGATTGAAAGCGCCGCTGGCAGCGGCGGGTCCACACCGCATGCACGCGATCGTGATGGAGCGCTGCGCCGATGCCAAGGCAGCCGATTGGGAGAGTTTCTGGGCGAGTCTGACGTTCGCCGTTCCGGAGCGGTAGTCCGTTTCGCGGCTAACGGGGCGGAAGGGGGGCGGCGGTGCTGCCGCCGAGACCGGCATAGGTATCCTTCACCTTGGACACTTTGCTGCCCTGGAAGGTGATGAAAGTCATCTTGCCGGGGGGATTGCCGTAGACCCAATCTTCGAAATCGACGCCGTCTTTGGTTTCGCGGGATTTGTTGCGGGGGCGTCCGAGGATCATGATGACAGTGTCGCGGTCCATGCCTTCGATGACGCGGCCGTCCTTGATCGCTTTTTGTACTTCCGGGGGGAGGGTGCTGACGAATTGCTCGGTGGCGGAGCGTTTTTCGAAGTCCATGACGGGGAGGAGGATTTTCTTAATTTCAGCGGCGGAAAGCGGGGGGACGCCTTTGGGGAAGAGGAGCGCGATGTTGCTGCCGAGGGTGGGATTGCCGCCTCCGCCGATGGGGGAGGTGCGGGAGCCCATGCCGACTTCGACGCGTTCGTACCATTTGCGGCCGCTCTTCAAGCCGCCGTTGATTTCGAGGACGATCTTGTCGTCTTCGATGGTGACCTTGGTGAGTTGGATGGCGTCGCCGAGGCGGCCGGCAGGGCCGAATTCCTTTCCGGCTTCTTCCCATTTTTTCTTGTCGTAGGAGCCGTCGGCGTTGATTTCGAGGGGTTTTTTGGAGCGCGGCAGGATGGTTTTGAGGGTGGCGTATTCGGCGGTGAGGCCGCGCAGGATCTCCACGCGTTCATCGTCGGTGAGCTTGCGGGCGGGGGCGGGCAGGACGCTCGCCAGGAGGAATCCGGCAACCAGCAATGCGCGCATCGGGAGACACTCCTTCAATCTTCGGGCTGGTAGAAGTGCGAATGCTGCCGCACGACCGGCGCCTTGCCCAGGCCGTAGAAGAGAAGCGCCAAGACGGCTGTCGTCAGCAACCCCGCTTCCGGCCCGTACTCGCCGCCGCTCCACAGGGCGGAGACATTCCACTCCATGGAGTAGCCCGTTACCTTCATTGTAAATCCGCTGAGGTTCACTCCGAACAAGGGTAGCGTCACGTTCCACCCATAATGCAACCCGATAGGGAGCCACAAGTCGCGCGAGCGGAGGAAGGCGAGGCCGAAGAGGAGTCCCCAGAGCATGGTGTTGGCGAGGCCGAGATTACTGGCGTTCTGGTTATTGGAATGGGCGAGGCCGAAGAGGACGGACATGGGGAGGATGGTGGCGTATTCGCCGGCGACGCCGAGCAGGACCTGGAATCCGTAGCCGCGGAAGAGGAGTTCTTCGCCGATGGCGCCGAACAGCAGCACGATGGCGAGGAAAGCGATGCTGACGGGGCTGAAGTCCCAATCCTGTGCGGGGCGCAGGTGGGCGGCGCCGGTGAGGAGTGGGGGGACGAGCACGAGGAGAGCGGCGCCGGCGCCCGCGGCGATGCCAAGCCAGAGGTTGCGGCACGAGGCCTGGGTCCAGCCGAGGCCGACGTAGGAGAGATTGCCGCGCTCATAGACGCGGATGGCGATGGTGTTGGCGATGGCGGCGGCGGCGAAGGTTCCCAGGGCGGCGGAAACGAGGTAGCCGGCGAGGGGGTACATGAGGGGGGAGAGGATGGCGAGGCCGGCAATTTCGAGAAATGCGAAAATGCCCACGCGCAGCAGGACGCCGACTCGGGAGGGCCTTCCTTCAGCGGCGGGAGGCGGCGGGCTGGCGGGTTGCATATATGGCCATGGTACAGGAGGGATGCGGGAGGTTGGTTAGGGGCGCAAGCCGGCGCGGCGGAGGCCGGCGCTGAGGAAGCGGTAGGATTGGCGGGCGGCGCGCTCGGGGTCGTAGCCGGCCTGGGCTTGCAGTTGGCGGCTGATTTCGACCAGCATCCAGCCGCTGTAGTTGCGCTGGCGGAGGGTGCGGAAGTAGAGATCGTAGTCGATGGCGCCATCTCCGGGAAGAAGGAATTGCGGGTTGCCGCCGGAGAGGCGGCCGTCCTTTACGGTGAGAAAGAGGGAATGGGGCAGTAATTGGAGGAGGCTTTCGTAGAGGTCGATATTCATTAGCTGAAAATGGCTGTAGTCGTAGAGGCCGTTGAGGGCGGGATGGGAGACCTGGCCGATGAGGTGGAGGAGTTTGCCGGGGTCGTTGCAGGCGCTCGCGAAGTGGGCTTTGACGGCGAGGCGGAGATTGTTCTCTCCGGCCACGCGGGCCCAATCGAGCAGGCGCGCCGCCATGAGCTTATTGTGCGAGTTCCACTGTTCGGGCTTGCCGCCGAGCACGGTTTGCAGGATGGGGGGAGAATCGGGGGCGATGTCGTGGGCGAGGGCGGCGGCGCGGCGAATACGGTCGAGCGTCGCGTGGTGCGCCGCATCGTCGGCGAAGAGGCTGAAGTTCTCGAGTAAGGAAGGGATGGGGAAGCGCGTAGAACGAATGCGGCGGCGGGCGGCGGCGTCGAGTTTCGATGGCTCAGTGGGCCATCCGGGCATGAGGCACAATTCCGCTCCGTCGTAGCCGGTGTTTTGTATGAGGGCGAGGGCGCGGTCCGTTTCAAGCTCCTGCATGCCGTAGGTGCCGATGGAGAGGCGGATGCGGGGGGTGGGGGGCGGGGCGGCGAGCAACGCCAGGAGGGAGCGGCGGGTCATGGTTGCGCGGCGCGGGCGCCGGCGAGCATTTTCATGAATTCGCGCATGAAATAGGGATTGTCGTGCCAGGTGCGGCCGGAAACCAGGTTGCCGTCGCGGACGCACGCTTCATTGACGAACGTGCCGCCGCTGAATTCGACATCGTAGGCGCACTTGGCGACGGTGGCGACGCGCTTGCCGCGGATGACATCGGCGGCGGCGACGATTTCAACGCCGTGGCAAACGCTGGCGACGGGCTTTCCGGTTTCAAAGAAATGACGGGTAATGGCGATCAGATCGCGGTTGTAGCGGATATATTCGGGCGCGCGGCCGCCGGTGATGAAGAGGCCGAGATACTCTTCGGGTTTGACGTCGCGGAAGGCGATATCGGAGGCCATGTGATAGCTGGGGCCTTCGCGCGTGATGTCCCAGCCGGGCGGGATTTCGTGCATGACGAGGTGGTAGACGCGCTTTTCCGGGCCAGCGACGACGACCTGGTAGTCGTCTTCCTTGAGGCGGAAAAACGGATAAAACGTATCGAGCGCTTCGGCGGCGTCGCCGATGACGATGAGGACCTTGTCTTGTGCCATGGGTGCTCCTGCTGCTTGTCTTGCTTTGTCAGCGCAACACGATGGGGATCAGCCGCGCCATGTGATTCACCAGAATATCAGGCGGCTCGGCGATCAAGGTTTCGGGCTGGAAGCCATAGGTGACTCCGCAGGCTTTGACGCCGGCGTTGCGGGCGGTCTTGATGTCGATGGCGCTGTCGCCGATCATCAGGGTGCGGGAAGGGGCGGCGCCGCGCTCCTCCATGAGGCGGTGGATGCCGTAGGGGTCGGGTTTTTTCGAATCGAAGCTGTTGCCGCCGTAGACGCGGAAGAAGTACTTGCGCAGCCCGAGGCCATCGACAATCGCCTCACTGAAGCGGATGGGCTTGTTGGTGAGGACGGCCATGCCGATATTGCGGCCGTGGAAGGCCTCGAGCGCATCGCGCACGCCGTCGTAGAGGACCGTGTGGACGAGCAGGTGGTTCCAGTAGTAATCGAGGAAGAAGGCGAGTGCGCGGTTCACGTCCTCGTCGCTGGCGGTTTCGCCGAGCGCGCGGCGGACCAGCACGGGGGCGCCGTTGCCGACGTACTTAGCGATGGTGGCCAGTTCGAGGGGGGCCATTCCCATCCCGGCGCGGGTGGCGTTGACGGCCTCGGCGAGGTCGCGCTGGGAGTCGATGAGCGTCCCATCCAAATCGAAGATGAGCAGATCCATGAATTAATTTTCCGTAGTTTTTGCGCGGCGGGGCGGTTTACCGACCGTGTCGTTCCAGATTTTCTGAATTTTCTCGTAGCTTTCGGCGACGCCTTGCGTGAGGTCGTGGGGGGCCATGCGGGAAAAGAGGCGCGAGGCCTCGATGACGTAGGGAGCGATGGCGGAATCGACGACGGACTGGGGCGGCGGTTTGATGCTGAAGGCCATGAGCGCCATGACAATGATGGTGGCGGCGAGCAGGCCCCGCAGGAGGCCGAAGCATCCGCCCAAGGTGCGGTCGAGCCAGGAGAGGCCGACCCACTTGAAGAGCATGGCGAGCAGCTTTCCGATGAGGGCTCCGGCGACGAGAACGAGCACGGAGACGGTAACGAAGCCGAGGAAATTGGCGACGGCGCGGGAGCTGACGTATTCGGCGTAGATGGCGCCCGCGGCTCCGTAGAACCAGATGGCGAGGAGGAAGGCGAGCACGGTGGCGGTGATGCCGACGACGGTGCGGGCGAAGCCTTTCATGACGCCGGCGATGGTGGATGCGGCCAGGACGGCTCCGAGGAGGATATCCAGCCAGTTCATTCGAGTTCTTTTCCTGTCAGAACGCGATAGGCCTCGTAGTATTTGGCGCGTGTTTTGGCGACGATGTCCGCGGGCAGGGCGGGGGCGGGCGGCCGTTTGTCCCAATCGAGCGTTTCGAGGTAATCGCGGACAAACTGTTTGTCGTAACTTTTTTGCGGACCGCCGGGGGCGTAAGTGTCCGCGGGCCAGAAGCGGGAAGAATCGGGGGTGAGCACTTCGTCGGCCAGCACGAGTTCGCCGTTCACGAGGCCGAACTCGAACTTCGTGTCGGCGAGAATGATGCCGCGGGAGCGGGCGTAACCGGCAGCCTTGTCGTAGATGGCGAGGGTGGTGTCGCGGAGGGTGTCCGCCATGTTGGCGCCTACAACCGTGCGGAATTCATTGAAGGAGATATTCAGATCGTGCCCGGATTGGGCCTTCGTGGCTGGGGTGAAGATGGGTTGCGGAAGCTTGGCGCTTTCCTGGAGGCCGGCAGGGAGGGCGATGCCGCAGATGGCGCCCGTGGCCTGATAGTCCTTCCATCCGGAGCCGGAAACGTAGCCGCGGGCGACGCATTCGGCGTCGAACATTTTGGCGCGGCGGACGAGCATGGAGCGGCCTTCCAACTGCGGGGCGAAGGGCTGCAATTGGGAAGGGTATTGGTTCACGTCGGCGGTGAGAAGGTGCGTCTTGACGTCGCGCGCGAAGAAATCGAACCAGAACAGGGACAGTTGGGTGAGCACACGTCCTTTTCCGGGGATGGGGGAGCCGAGAATGCAATCGAAGGCGGAAATGCGATCGGTGGCGACGATGAGGAGCCGGTCTTCGCCGATGGCGTAGACGTCGCGCACTTTGCCGCGCGCCACCAGCGGGATGCCCGGCAGGCTGCTTTCCAGAAGAATGTTTGAAGTCATGGGATACTTACGCGCCCGCGTAAGTACCAGTGTAGCGTCCGCCGCTCTAGGCCGTCTGCTCCTCTTCGGCGGCGGGCAACATGACGAGGCCCTTCTTTTCCTGGGCGGCGGGCATGCTCATGTTCTCGTAGGCTTCGACGCCCTTGATGCTGATCATGTAGCGGCCGTTGTCGCCGACTTTGATATCGCCACGCTCCTTGAGAAACCAGACGGTGAATTCCAGGTGCTCGCGGGGAATGCCGATGAGGTCTTCGATTTCGCGGAGGTTCATGCCGGGGACGTTTGGATTGAACTGGCGTTTGCGGTAGAGGACGGCGAGCAGGCCCTCGCGCTTCTTGCGCTCATCGTGCTGAGAGCTGTGTTCGGTGGACTGATCGAAGACCTTCCAATTCAGCTTTACCTGGGCGCGGTGCTGGGCGTCGTAGGCGGCGCGGGAGACGGGATCGCTGAGGGTCTGATAGGCCTTCAACATCTGTTGAAAGAGGGGTTCGTTGCCCGTTTCGGTGTTGTCGGGGTGGTAGCGTTGCGCCAGCAAACGGAACACGCGCTGGATGGTGTCCAGCTCTGCGTTTGGACTCACTTGCAGCAGTTCGTATAGATCCGTGAATTCTTGCGTAGGAGTACTCGTCATGGCCCTGCTATGAACATCGACGGTTGGAGGGCGGTTGCGGATGAGGTGAATCTCCTAGGCCGACTTAGGTATGCTGAGTCTCGATGAACTGGAACGACGCTGCTGAAGATCTGCTGCAAAGCATCCTGGCGCGCACGCCGCGCCCGATTCGGGAGGGCAAGGAGGAGCAATTGCGCACGACGGCCGAACGGCTGGCCGAGGATGAGGGGAAGAACCGGGTGGGAGTGCAGACGGTGGTGGAGGCATGGGTAAAAACCACACCGGAGACACTGCGGAGCGAACTGCCGCGTGAATTAGAGCAAGCCGGCCTGGATGCCGGCGAATACGGATATTTATTCGAGTAAGGGAGCGGCCTTTATTCGGAGGCGGCCATTTGCTGATCGGCGTCGCGCCAGGCGCTGATTTTCAGCCGCCGGCAGACCCAGCACAGATTTTCGCTGGAATTGGGAGCAGCGTCGCTGCCGCAGACGGTGCATTTGCTCGCCGGCTTAATGCGGTCGGAGTGGATGGCAAGCTTCGCCTGCTCCATGATCTCCTTTGAGATGACAGGTACTTCTTCCTTTGGTTTCTTTCTCATGAATGGCAGCCTACGCTACTCCAATGAGAGCACAGCGCGGGGGAAAGAGCAAATGATCGATGGCCGATGACGAGGGGTTCAGCGGCAAATTTCGACCGAACATTCGGCGCGGGCGAGGATGGCGCTGGCGACGGTGCCGAGGAGGAGGCGCTCGACGGCGGTGCGGTCGTTGTCGCCGGCGAAGACGCATTCAGCCTGGAAGCGCTGGGCTTCTTCGAGGAGAACGCGGCGCGGGTCG
>JAEUQG010000234.1 GCA_016789755.1 Bryobacterales bacterium | reverse complement strand
AAGCCATCGAAGGAAGTGTTGGAGAAGGTGGCGCGGGAGTACGCGGGGTCGGTGGCCAGGCATGGTCCGGCGGGTGTATCGAGGCTGAACGAGAATGCGGCCTTTGAGACGTATCTGACGGAGCAATTGAACGCACCGGGGAACCGGGAAGGGATGCTGCTGAGTTCGAGCTACCGCAAGGCGATGGAGGGGCCGGCGGGACCGGCGAAGGTGCAGGTGGCAGGGCAACGGCTGGTGAAGGAGATGAGCAGTCCACAGGCACAGGCGGTGGTGCGTTATTCGGCGGCGACGGCGGGAGTGGTGCTGGCGCTGGCGGCGCTGTTTCACTTTGGATTTCGGAGGAGGACACGGACATGAGAATGGCACTGATGACTGCGCTGAGCGCAGCGCTGAGCCTGGCGCAAGGAGACTTGTCGTCGGTATCTGGAACGATCCTGGACCCAGCGGAGCGGCCGGTGGCGGGAGCGCAGATCCGGCTGGTATCGAAGGCGGCCGGGCGGGAAGTGTCCGCGTTGTCGACGGAGGCCGGAGTGTTTCGCGTTCCGTCGCTGCCAACGGGGCTCTATACGCTGAGCGTGGACAAGGAAGGGCTGAAGAGCTACCGGTTGGAGGATCTGGAACTGGTATCCGGGCAAGACGTATCGCGGACCATCCGGATGGGGCTGGCAACGCTTCAGGGCGAGGTGACGGTGGTGGGCGAACTGCCGGAGATCCAGCGGGACGGCTCAGCGGGAGTGCGGGGAGCGAGTTATTCGCCGCAGGAGGTGGAGAACGTACCGATGCTGGCCTCTGGGGTGGGGCGCAACTACCGGGCGCTGGCGTATCAGACGGCGGGGGTAGGGTATTCGCGGGCGGCGCATGCGCCGTTCACGGTGAATGGGAACCGGCCGCTGGGGGCGATCAACACGATGGTGGACGCGGCGGAGTACAACGATTCGTTTTCGGGGAATGTGCTGGGCAGAGGGATGACGGAGCAGCCGGTATCGATGGAGACGGTGGAGGCATTTCAGATGCAGACATCGAACTTCAAGGCGGAGTATGGGCGGGCGTCGGGATCGGTGGTGAACCTGATTACGAAGCGCGGGGGGAATGAATGGCACGGGTCGCTGTACCACTTCTTTCAGAATGAAGCGCTGAACGCACGCAATGCGCTGTTGACGAGCAAGGCTCCGTTGCGGCTGAACATGCCTGGGGTGACGGCGGGAGGGCCGTTGCGGAAGGACCGGCTGTTTGTATTCGGAGGCTACGAGATCGCGGTGCGGAACGCGTACCGGGCATCGTCGACGATTACGACGCTGACGGCGGCGGAACGGGCCCGGGCGGCGCCGGCGGTGCGGCCGCTGCTCGGATACTACCCGGCGCCGAACATAGCGGGTACGAATTTGAACAGCGAAGCGATCGCCAGTCCGACGACGACACCGACGGGGCTGATCCGGCTGGACTATGCGTTGCGGCCGGCGCACCGGATCGGGGGGCGGGCGAACTTCGTGAAGAACATCGGCGGGTTGCGGGAGCGGTTGTGGGGGGGCAACGCGGAGTCGGGGAACACGTCGCGGTCGGGAGTGATGACGCTGGAGTCGGCGATATCGTCCCGGCTATTCCATCAACTGCGGGGCACGTATACGAGTTTCCGGTCGACGGTGGAGCCGCATTATCCATCGCTGGGGGACCCGGCGGTGAATGGGCAAGTGGGGCTGGTGGTGGTTACGGGGCTGCAGATTCTGGGGCAATTCCGCTCACGCAACGATTCCACGTTTCACAATTACACGGTAGCCGACGATGTCACATTCTTTCGTGGGGCGCACATTCTGAAGGCGGGGTTCATCGAACGGCTGACACAAGCCAACAACGAAGCGGACCGGAATTTCAACGGGACGCTTGTGTTTCCATCGGTGGCGGCGTTCCTTGGAGGGCAGCCGATCTCTTATTCGCGGGCGGTGGGAGCGTCGCGAATCGACATGCGGAACCGTGAAACCGGGCTGTACGTGCAGGACGATTGGCGGATCCGGCCGTCGCTGACGCTGAACCTGGGGATGCGTTACGAGTATTATGGCGTGCCGGGCGAGCAATGGAACCGCATTGGAGATCTCTATGGCAAAGATGGCAACAACTTCGCGCCGCGGTTGGGCTTTGCCTGGGACTGGCGAGGCCGGAGCACGACGATTCTGCGCGGCGGTTACGGGTTGTTCTATTCACCGCTGCAGATGGACTTTGTGGGGCAAGCGCGCTTTGCGCCGCCGCTGGTGACAACGTATTCGCGATTCCGTCCCACATTTCCCGACTTGCTGGCGGGCGCGGCGATCGGATCGGACGCCTATGTGCTGGACCGGAACCTGCGCAATCCGTATGTACAGAACTGGAACCTGACGGTGGACCGTCAGCTTTGGAAGCCGGGCACGGTGTTGAGCGCGGCGTATGTGGGCAACCGGGGGTTACGGCTGCCGTTGACGTCGCGGCCGAACGGAGGCGAGAATCTGACAGCGGCACAACGCCCGGATGCTTCGCGCGGTGTGGTGAGCTATCTGACGGGGGCGAGCGCGTCGACGTACCACAGCGGACAAGTGACGCTGCGGACGGTGGTGCGAAACCGCATCCGGCTGCGTGCGGCATACACGTTCTCGAAGTCGATCGACAATGCCTCGGATGCGGCGCTGAACCCGATTGACGAGCGGAACTACCGTTTGGACCGCGGGCTTTCGGATTTCCATCAGCCGCATCTGCTGACGTTCTACGGCGTGTACGATCTACCGTTCGGCGGGGTGCAACTGGTGGGATTGGTGCTATCCCGAAGCGGGAATCCTTACTCGCTGCTGGCGAACACGAACACGCCGGGCGGGACCCTGAACAACCGGCTAAACGATATCGTGGGGACTATCGAGCGGAGGGCGCAGGGGTCACGATGGTTCGCGTTGAACCCGGGCGTGACGGCGGCTGCGTTGCAGCCTGCGCCGGGGCTGATCGGGACATTGGGGAGAAATACGGAAATGGGGCCGAATTTCGCCGATCTCAATATCGGGATTCACAAGCATTTCCGGATCACAGAGCGCAGCGGAGCGGAGCTACGGGCGGAGGTATTCAACGCGCTGAACCGGGCCAATTTCGATGCTCCGGTGAATAACATCGGAAACGCGGCGTTCGGGAGCATCCTGACGGCGGCCGATCCGAGGCAGGTACAGTTGCTGGTGCGGTTCACGTTTTGAATGCGGGCGATGGGGAGAGGGGCAGGGCTCGGCGTCGTTCGGCGGTGAGGGAGAAGATGGCGTTGGCGAGGGCGGGGGCGACGAGGGTGATGCCGGCCTCGCCCGCTCCGGCAGGGGGGACGTCGCGGCGGTCGATGAGGTGGACGTCGATGGCGGGAAGATCGGCGAAACGGGGAAGGCGGTAGCGGCTGAGACGGTGCGTGAGGACTTGGCGGGTGTCGTAGCGGATGGCCTCGAAGAGGGCTCCGCCGATGCCTTGGATGAGGGCTCCGGTGAGCTGGTTGCGGAGGTTATCGGGGTTGAGGACAGCGCCGCAATCGAAGACGAGCAGGAGGCGCGCGACCTTGGCGGGGGACTCCATTTGGGCGAAGAGGGCGAGGCGGGCATCCTTTTCGATGGTGCAGGCGAGTCCGGCGCCTTTGGATCGGGAAGGCCAGGGAAAGAGGCGGGCGCCTTCTTCGAGGACGTGGCGAAGGCGTGGATCTTCGATGTGGCGGAGGCGGTACTGGAGGGGATCGGCAGAGGCGAGGTGGGCCAGCTCATCGAGGTGGGATTCGCGGGCGAAGGTGTTGGCGACGGCGGCGAGGGAACGGTAGCTGCCCTGGCGGAGCGGGGAGGCGGATTTGTGGAATCCGCAGTAGTAGTTGGGGATGGTGTAGGGAATGGCGATGCCTGCGGCTCCGGAGTTGTAGTTGTGAAAATCCCAGGCGGTGATGCGGTGGTTGGCGTCGACGGCGGTGTTGACATCGACGAGGGCGGCGGGGCGGAAGTAGCCGGCGAGGAACTCGTCTTCGCGGGACCAGGCGAGGCGGACGGGTTTGCCGGCGGCTCGGGCGAGGGCGGCGGCTTCGAGTTCGCATTCGCCGCGGTGCTTGGATCCGAAGCCGGCGCCGATGGTGGAGACGATGAGGCGGACATCGGCGAGGGGGATACGGAAGGCGCCGGCGAGTTCGCGGCGCACGACTTGGGGGGCCTGGGTGCCGCAATGGACGGTGAGTTTACGGCCCTCCCAAACGGCGATGGCGGAGCGGCATTCGAGGGCGGCGTGGGCGATGTACTGGGCGGTGTAGGTAGTCTGGTGACGGCGGGCGGCGGTGCGCATGGCATCGGCGACGGCTCCGGCTTCGAGAAGCGCGGGGTAGCGTGAGCCTTTCTGGAAGACGGGAGCTTCGGCGGTTTTGCGGAAGTGATCGTAGAGGGTGGAAGGGTCCGGGAGGGGGGATTCTTTCCACTGGGGCTTGAGGAGGGCGAGGGCTGCGGCGGCGGTGGATTCGCCGGCAGCGACGACGCCGGCGAGCGTGCCATCGCGGACGATGCGGACGCCGGGGAGGTTGGTGGCTTGGGAAGTGTCGAGAGCGGTGAGGGTGGCGTTGTAGGAAGGAGGGCGGAGGATTCTGCCGTGGAGCATGCCCTCGATTTTGAGATCGCTGCCGTATTGCTGGCGGCCGGTGACGATGTCGCGGCCGTTGACGGTGGGAAGCGAAGTGCCGAGGATTTTCCAGTCCTTGGGATCGGTGAGGGTGACGGAGGAGGCTACGGTCTGCTGCAAGGCCTGGGGTTGGAAGCCGGCCTGGCGCAGGGCGGCGGCGGCGCGGCGGACGACGGGTACGGTCTGCGGGGTGGTGAGGCTGGCCCAGGTGCCTCCGTCGTCGGGGGTGATGGCGGTATCGGCGGTTTGAATGCGGATTTGATGTGGGGGGACGCGGAGTTCTTCGGCGGCGGCCTGGGTGAGGAGGGTGCGGAGACCCTGGCCGATGTCGACTTTGCCGGTGAGGACGGTGATGAGGCCGGATGGGGCGAGATGCAAGCGCATGGCGATGCGCTCGGGCTGCTGGCCGGCGGCGTCCTGGGCGGAGATGACATAGAGGATGCCGGCGCCGAGGGTGGCGAAGAATTCGCGGCGGGAGAACTCGAGGCGGTGGGCGGAGGGGGCGAAGATTTCGAAGCGATCGGGTTCGATGTCGAAGGTTTCGATTTTGTAGCGGGTTTTGGGATCCATTAGCGTTTGCGGGAGGCGGCGATGCGGACGGCTTCGACGATTCGGGGATAGGCGCCGCAGCGGCAGAGGTGGCCGTTCAGTTCGGAGCGGATCTGGGTTGGGGTGGGGTTGGGACGGCGGCGGAGGAGGGCGACGGAGGCCATGAGAAAGCCGGGGGTGCAGTAGCCGCATTGGAAGGCAGCTTTATCGAGGAAGGCTTGCTGGAGAGGGTGGAGGACGCCGTTGCGCTCGAGGCCTTCGACGGTTTCGATGCGCTTGCCAGCGGCGGATGCGGCGGGGACGAGGCAGCTTCGGACGGGCTTGCCGTCGATCAGGACGGTGCAAGCGCCGCATTGACCTTCGCCACAGGAGTATTTGGCGCCGGTGAGATCGAGCTGATCGCGCAGGGCGGAGAGGAGGGAGAGGCCGGCGGGGGCGGTGATCCGGCGCTCGGCTCCATTGACGTGGAGTGGGATGGGGTCGGCCATGACGATGATTATGGTAGCGCGGCGGTGAATGGGATGAACACGGATGGGGGTTGGCCACGGATGAATGGGATGAACACAGATGTGGGGTTGGGCCACGGATGAATGGGATGAACACGGATGTGGGGTTGGGCCACGGATGAATGGGATGAACACGGATGTGGGGTTGGGGGTAACGCGAAGAGGGCGCCTTTGCCTGATGGCTTGGGCGCCCTTCGTAGTTTCGATTCTATGCTGCCGGCGCCGGTGTTACTTGCGGCGGGAGTAGAGGCCTATGCCTAGCAGGCCGAGTCCCAGCATGGCGAAGGTCATCGGTTCAGGGACAGGATCGGCAGTGGCGGAGAGGATCTCAACGCGGAGTCCGGTGGGGTTCTCGCCGATGACGATGGGTGCGTTATAGACGATGAAATCGAGGGCCATGAAGCCCGCTGTGAAGTAGGACGAGTCGATGTTGACGACCGGGGCGGTGTCGAAAGGATTGGTCTTCTCGTTTCCGGCTTTGGAGTTGGGGACGGTAGTGCCGCAGACGGTGCGGTTGGCGGGATCGGGGATGGAGCAGATGCGTACATGAGAGTCAGCGCTGGGGAAATTGACGGCATCCATATTGTTGTCGGCAGTCCAGCGAAGGCTGACTTCGGCGGTGTGCGCCCAGAGCCCGAGAGAGGACAGGTTGAAGATCATGCGGTAGACGTAGAAGTCGGTGGAACTGGCGAAGACGCCATTGGGTCCGACGGCGGACTGATCGGCGCGCGGGCCGACCCATTGGGAGGCGGTGCCGTTGCCGCCGGGCCAGGTTCCGTTGGTGGGGGGGCCGACAACGACTAAAGCGTTGGGGCCGAATCCATTGCAACTGGCTGGGGGATTGGGCACGGCGCAGCCCTGGGGTTTGATGAGAACGAAGTGGCTGTCGGGAGAGGCGGAGGTGAGCAGGACCGCATTGTTGTCCAGACCGCTGTTCCAGACGCCGTTGATGACGTTTTTGAAAGACACCGCATGAGCAGAGACCGATAATCCGAGCAGCAGGCTTCCCAATATTACGTTACGCATATCTCCTCCGGTTTATACACATTTGGGATATGCCCAATAGTAACAACGGGCTAGTCCTGCAACCAGCCAATGAATCGCTTGTACTAGACGGTATTAGACCTTAGGACTCTTAGGGGGGAGAGTTCCAGTGTTTGTGGGACTTATCGATCATCGTCGTCGATGTCGAGGGAAAGGGGTGCGAAGACGGCGTTGCGGACGCCGGGGTAGGGGACGTGCCAGCCGCGGATGGCTCCCCAGAGGATGCGGTTGACGCGCTCGGTGGGGGCGGCGTCGGGGATGTGCCATTTCATTTTTTCGGAAGCCTTGGCAGCTTCGAGGGCTTTGCCTTTGAGGGCGGAGCGGGAGGGGTTGCGTTCGAAGAGGCTCTGTTTGGGGTTGACGGCGTCGTAGGGGGTGAAATCGGGAATATCGGTGAAACTGGCGCGCATTTCGGTGGCGATCATATCGAATAACGATAGAGTGGGAAGGCCGAGGATGAGTTCGATGGTTTTGAGGATGCTCTGGTGGGCGTAGAAGGTGGAATCGACGTGGCCGCGGCGGATGAAGGGGCTGACGGCGAGGGTGACGGTGCGGTGGCCGTCGACGTGATCGACTCCGTTTTGGGCGTCGTCTTCGGTGACGAAGATGGCCATTTTTTTCCAGAAGGGAGAGTGGCTGAGGGCTTCGACGATGCGGCCGGTAGCGAGGTCGTTGTCGGCGACCATGGCTTTGGGGGTGGAGACATTGGCGAGGGCGCCGGAGGTGTGGTCGCTGGGGAGTTGGAGGAGGATGAGGTTGGGCATTTTTCCTTCTTTTTCCCATTTCTTAAGATCTTCGAGGAAAATATCGGCACGAATGACGTCGGGAATTGCGGTGGAGTAGGCAGGGAAATTACGGGCCAGCACTTTATTCATGGAGGCGACAGGGGAGGTGACGGTCCACTCGTTGAGGAATTTGTCGCCTTTCTGCCAGCGTTCGAGGTATTCCTGGCGGCGGGTATTGGGGCTGGAGGTGACTCCGGCGTATTCGCCGTAGATGCGGACGGAGTGGCCGCGGGCGAGGGCGGCATCCCAGAGGAAGCCGCTTTCGCTGATGGCGAGGGCGTCGGAGCCGTCGAAGGGGTAGCTGCGGCCGTGGAAGCCGGGCCACATGGCGTAGGCGTTTTCGTTGGCCTGGGTGATCCACTGATGGCCGTCGGCGCTATTGCCTCCGGTGGCGTAGAAATTGTCGAGGACGACGAATTGTTGGGCGAGGCGGCGCTGGTTGGGGGTGACGTCTTCGCCGAACATGACGAGGGAGGGGTCGCCGTTGCCTTTTTTGAGGTCGCCGAACAACTGGTCGTAGGTACGGTTTTCTTTGACGATGAAGATGACGTGCTGGATGAGGGAAGGCTCGCCGGCGCGGCGGGGGATGGCGGTGGGGGCTCGGGAGGCGAGGGGGGCGGGCTCGGGGGATTTGGGTCCGAGGGTCATGTGGTTGTTGTGGGCGGCGGCGGTGGAGTAGCCGGCGAGTTGGGCGGTGTCGGGGATATCGACGACGTTGACGGCGCCGCGGTAGGAGTGGACGAAGCGCTGTTTGGGCTCGTCACGCCAGGCGGAGCCGGCGCCGAGGAGGGCGCCGATGGCGAGGTGTTTGCCGTCGGGGCTGAGGGCGAGCGAGCTGGGATACCAGGCGGTGGGGATGAGTCCGTCGATGGCGCCGGTGGCGGTGTTCATGACGGCGACGGCG
>JAEUQG010000181.1 GCA_016789755.1 Bryobacterales bacterium | reverse complement strand
ATTTCCCAAGCTGGATGTCGCGGGTTCGAGTCCCGTCTCCCGCTCCAACTTTTCATGACTTGACGGCAACTGCTTTCAAGTCCTGCTCTAAAATGCTCCAAAACTTCCGGTTCTGATCTTTCTGAGCTAGTTCACAGGAAGGGCATTCTCCAGCGCTCCCGATGGCATTACCCAGCCTTCCGGGCGACCCTCTCGATGAGCCCGCCCGCCCCTTATACCGCTCCCGCCATGCTACCATCACCCCAATCATGTTTCGACGGTTCGTACTCCTCCTCCCTCTCCTCCCGGCCTTGCTGGGCGCGCAAACGGGTCTTACCCTCTCCGCCCCACGCCTCGCGCGAATTGACGCCCTTCTCGACCGTTACGTGAACGAAAACCGAATCCCCGGCGCCGTGGCGCTTGTCCTCCGACACGGCACCCCGGTCTACCAGCGGTCTGCCGGCTGGGCCGACAAAGAGGCGGGCAAGCGCATGGCGCCCGACACTATCTTCCGCATCGCCTCGCAATCGAAAGCCATCACCAGTGCCGCCATCCTCATGCTCGTCGAAGAGGGCAAAATCGGCCTCACTGAGCCCGTCGGGAACTTCATCCCAACATTCAAGAAGACCACGGTCGCCGACACCAACGGCAACATCTCCCCTGCCAGGCGCCCCATCACCATCCACGATCTCCTCACCCACACCGCTGGCATTTCCTATGGCAACGAGCCGCACATCGCCGCCGCCTATCGCGAGAAAGCCCTCGGCCCTGCCGCCGGCAACGGTTGGTACACCGCCGACAAAGATGAACCCGTGTGCGTCACCATGGAGCGTCTCGGGACCCTGCCGTTTGTCGCCCAGCCCGGCGAGAAATACGTGTACGGCTACAACACCGACATTCTCGGCTGCGTGGTGGAAAAGGCCTCCGGCATTTCGCTCGACGAGTTCGTCGCCACGCGTATCGCCGGTCCGCTGGGCATGAAGGACACCCGTTTCTTCCTCAAACCCGAAGACCGCGGCCGTCTCGCCGCCGTCTACGCCAGCGATGGACCGGCAGCCTACAAGCGCGCTCCGGAAGGCTCCAAAGGGCAAGGGTCCTATGTCGATGGCCCGCGAAAGAGCTTTGCCGGCGGCGCCGGGCTCACCTCGACCGCCCACGATTACGCCCGCTTTCTCGAATGCATTCGCCGCGGCGGAGAGCTCGACGGCGTACGCTTGTTGTCGCCCCGCACCGCGAGGCTCATGCACACCAATCAGTCCGGCACACTCCATTCGACTAACGGAGTTGGCTTCGGCTATGGGTTCGATGTCAACGAACGCTACGGCGCCAAGGGACTCGCCGGCGTCGGCGCGTTTGGCTGGGGCGGCGCCTACGGCACCAGCTATCAGGTCGATCCCGAAAGCGGTCTGGTCATCGTCTTCATGGAGCAGTTGATGCCCAACGCCACCGACATCCAATCGAAATTTCTGACAGCGGTCTACCAGGCGCTCCAATAGCAGGCCGGCGCTCAGGCCTCAATCCGGTACAGGTGCTGCTCGCCGCGTAAGTAAATCGCTTTGCCCGAAATCGCCAGGGATGCCAGCGTGCGTTCCGGAACGCTGTTCCGCGCCAGTTCCCGGTACTCCTTGCCCGGCCCCAACACCAGGCTTTCCCCTTCTTCACTGAGGAAGTAGACACGGCCATCGGCGTACACGGGCGATGCCGAATGATTGCCTCCGATCCGCTGTTGCCAGTGCACCTTGCCGGTCTGCGCGTCCAGGCAGGAGGCGATGCCGTTGTCGCTCACCATGTACAGCTCTGCGCCGACAACCAGGGGAGACGGAGTCAACGGGACAGAGCGCCCGTGCGACCAGGCCACATGCGACTTGGTCACATTTCCCTTTCCATCGGGCCGTACCGCGAAAATCACCGATTGAAAGAAGCCCGAGCAGATATACACCAACCCGTGCGCGTACACTGCCCGGGGCACATTCGAAAAACCGTCGCCGTACTCGATGTACCAGAGTTCTTTCCCCGTCCGCGGATCGTAGGCATAGGCGCGATTGGCGCCGGGGCTGATCACCTGCAATGCGCCGCCATGCTCAATCACCAGCGGCGTGGTGTAGGCCTGGTTCCCCTTGCCGCGCGCGGTCTTCCAACGGATCTTGCCCGTTGCCGTATCCAGCGCCACCACGAACTGCGCGTCGAAGCCGTCGCAACTGAAGATCAGCAAATCTTCAAACAGCGCCGGCGAGCCGCCGGGCCCGTGCTGCGGTTCATACTTCAACGTCTGCTTCCACAGGACGTCTCCATTGCTCCGCAGGCAAGCCGTACCGTAGAAGCCGTAGTGAACGAAGATCCGGTCCCCGCTCACAATCGCCGTGGGCGAGGCGAAGCTGTTCTTCTTGTGGATACCCGGGCCTTTGTCGCGGATCTGGAACACTTCGGTGTTCTGCAGCATTTTCCCGGTGCCGCGGTCGAGCGCGAGCAGCCGCAGCGACGTCCCGTCCGCGGTCGCCGCCGTGAGCCAGATGCGGTCTCCGGCAATCGACGGTGAGGACCACCCCGCGCCCGGAACAGGAGTCTTCCATCGCACATTCTTCGTCCCGGACCACTCCAGCGGCAAACCCGTTTCCTTCGAATGTCCTTGGCCGGATGGACCACGGAATTGTGGCCAGTCTTCACCCTGCGCCAATTGGGCGGCGGTCAGCAGTGCTCCACTCAGGAAGGCGCGGCGGTGTAGAAGATGATGATGGCTCAGCATGCAATTCCCAGAAATCGAATGCCGTCATCGTAGCAGACTCCCACCCACATCCGTGCTGTGTGACACTTCAGAGATGAAACTCAAACGGCGTCATCTGCCTCTGCTGCTGCCTGCACTGGCGCAGGCCCAGAAGCCCAGCCTCGCCTCGAAGGTCTATCGCTTCGAGGATCTTCCTGTGCGCGAAAATGGGGCGAACAAATCCCGTGCCATCCTCAACGGCGCCACGGCGGGCGCCTATCCCATTGAGATTCACATGACGGAGCTGGCGCCAGGCTTGATGCCGCACGCGGCGCATCGCCACGCGCATGCGGAGATGGTGATGCTACAAGAGGGCACTCTCGAGATCACGATCGAGGGCCAGGTGACCACCGCCGGGGCAGGATCGGTGGTCTATGTGGCCCCCAACGAAATGCATGGGTGGAAGAACGCCGGAACGGGGCGCGCCCGGTACTTTGTGATGGCGCTGGGACGGCCGTAAATCGCCGCTCTAGTCGCCGGCGCGGGCCGCATGCACCGGCTCAGCGAGCGCAATCCCCATCTTGCGCCGCAATTCGCCCTCAATGGTGCGAAAGGCCTCCGAGTGCTCCTTCAGGAACGTGCGGGCGTTCTCGCGACCTTGCCCGATGCGCTCTCCGCGGAAGCTGTACCAGGAGCCTGTCTTCTCGATGATGCTGTTCGATACGCCAAGATCCAGCAAGTCGCCTTCGCGGGAAATTCCCTCGCCGTACAGCAGGTCGGCCTCCACTTCGCGAAACGGGGGCGCCAGCTTGTTCTTCACCACCTTGATTTTGGTGCGGTTTCCCACCACCGTTTCGCCGTCCTTGATGGCGGCCATCTTGCGCACTTCAATACGCATGCTGGAATAGAACTTCAGGGCCTTGCCGCCGGTTGTGGTTTCCGGATTCCCAAACATCACTCCGATCTTTTCGCGCACCTGGTTGATGAACAACAGGCATGTTTGCGTGCGCGCCGTCACCCCCGTAAGTTTGCGCAGGGCCTGCGACATCAGACGGGCATGCAGCCCGACGTGGCTGTCCCCCATCTCGCCTTCCAGCTCCGCTTTCGGCACCAGTGCCGCCACCGAATCCACCACTAAAGCGTCGATGGCCCCTGTGCCCACAAGGGCATTGGTGATCTCCAGCGCCTGCTCACCGCAATCGGGCTGCGATACCAGCAGGTTGTCCACGTCCACTCCGAGCTTGCGGGCATACGTCGGATCCAGCGCATGCTCAGCGTCGACGAACGCAGCGGCGCCGCCCATCTTTTGAGCCTGCGCAATCAACTGCAGGGCGATGGTGGTTTTGCCCGACGATTCCGGCCCGAACACCTCCACCACTCGCCCGCGGGGAAACCCGCCGATGCCGAGAGCGGCATCGAGCGAGATGGAACCGGTGGGAATCACCGGCACGGCAATCGCCTCAGTGGATCCGAGCCGCTGCACAGACCCTTTTCCGAACTGCTTTTCCAGGGATACCAGCGCCTGGTCGATCGCTCGGCGGCGCTCTTTCACGTCCAACTGCATCGCGCGAATTCTCCTTACGTTAAGGAAGGTGCCCAATGCAGCCAAAGATTCTCATGCGGAATGGGTCCCCACCCGCGCCCGGTCAGTAGCCTTCGCCATCGGCCGCGGCGACCGCCTTCCCCCGGTGAAGGCGGAAGTTGAGAACGAAGTAGCCGATCACCAGTGGAAAGCCTACAGCGAACCAAACGAGCGCCGTCCGCAACCCGGCCTCGTCGCCCCCGCCCGTATGAACCGTGATCGACAGGGCCGGGTTCGAAATCGACTTGATCATCACTGGAAACAGGCAGGCCGCGGTGGCCATCAGCGTGCCTCCCAAGAATGCGGTGGAGCCGAGGAACGGTGTAAGTTCGCTCTGGCGGGCGAGGCCCCGATGGATGGCGACAATCCCTGCTATGGCGATCGCCACCCCGAGAATGCCGAGCGGACGCTGTCCCATAACCGTGAGGACGTCGTTGAGGCTATGTGTCGCCAGGAACATCAGCAGCCAGAGTACTTCGGCGGCAAAGGAGAGGCGGCGTGCGGCAAGGCGTGCTCGCTGCTGCACAGCCCCTCCGGTGCGCCAGATCAGGAACGCCGCTCCGTGCGCGGCCAGGGCCATTACGGCCAGAAGCCCTGCGCCCACCGTGTACCAATCGAGTATGCCCGCTTCTCCGCGCGGCGAGAAGTTCGTAAACAACGGCAGTGAAAACCAGCCCGCGTCGTTGAGCGGAACGCCTCGCACAAGGTTGCCCAGCGCCACTCCGAAGAACAGGGCGAGCAGAACACTGGCGGCAGCGAACAAAAAATCCCACGTCGCGCGCCACATCGTATCGGAAACGTGGCTGCGGAATTCGATGGCGATGCCGCGCAGAATGAGACTCCATAGCACCAGGAAGATGGCGAAGTAGAAGCCGGAGATCCCAGCCGACAGCACGCGCGGAAATGCCACGAAAAGAGCGCCTCCCGCGGCCAGCAGCCACACTTCATTGCCATCCCAATACGGCCCGATGGCGGCCAGTACCTGGCGCCGTTCCTGATTGTTGCGGGCAACCCACAGATGCACGATGCCGGCTCCGAAGTCGTACCCGTCCAGCACCACATAGGCCACCAGCATGGCGGCGGCGATGACGTACCAAAGCTCAAGCATGATGGGCCTCCGGTCCGTGCGCGATTTCGCGGCCTATTAGAAACAGGAACAGCAACGCCAGAAGCGCGTAGATGCCCGTGAATCCGATCAGCGTGAACAGCGCGCTCCCGGAATGGACTTGCGGAGACGCTCCTTGTGCCGTGCGGAACAACCCATAAACCAGCCATGGTTGCCGGCCCAATTCGGCGGTCATCCATCCGGCGGTGTTGGCGATGTAGGGGAAGGGAAAGGCGAACAAAAGCGTCCAGAGCACGGGCTTCGTCGATGTCAGCCATCCTCGCCAGGAGAGAAACGACGCGGCGGCCATGATGGCAATGAACAGGCTTCCCAATCCTGCCATCACGTGAAACGAGTAGTACAGCAGTTCGATGTTGGTGGGCCACTGCTCCTGCGGGAATTCGTTCAGCCCTTTCACATCGCGGTGGAAGGCGCCATAGGCAAGAAAACTCAGGATGCCGGGAACCGCAATCGGATTATCCAGGCGGCGTTGCGCGACATTCGGTTGCCCGATGAGCGTGATGCCGGCCATCGGCCCGCTCTCGAAGCGGCCCTCCATCGCGGCCAGCGTTATGGGTTGGTATTCGGCAACCAGCTTGGCCTGAATATCGCCTGTGGGGAAGGCAACCAGGATCGTACTGGCGAGCCCGGACCACACTCCGATTTTCAGGAATCGCCCGGCGTGTTCCAGATGGACGTTGCGAAGTGTGTAGTAGGCGCCGGTCGCCGCGACGACGAAAGAAGCCGTCACCACCGCCGCCGCCATCGTGTGCGCATACTGCGCCAGAGCCCAAGGATTAAACACAAACTCCCGAAAACTCACCAGCCGGAGCGCTCCGTCGGGACCGGTCGCGTGGCCCACGGGATGCTGCATGAAGGCGTTCGTACAAACGATGAAATAGCCGGATAGCCAGCTCCCGATCCAAAGCGCGATGGCCGCGCCGAAATGCAGTCTCGAGCCGAGACGCTTCTCCCCCCACACCAGAAGGCTGAGGAAACTCGATTCCAGAAAAAAGGCGAACAGGCCTTCCATGGCAAGCGTGTGTCCCACCACGTTGCCGGCATATCTGGTGAACGCGGCCCAGTTGGTTCCGAACTGAAACTCCATCGGAATCCCCGTCACCACGCCGACCGCGAAATTGATGCCGAAAATCTTGATCCAGAATCGCGCCGCAGCGCCCCATTTCTCCCCGCCGGCTCGGAAGCTGAGCCACTTCATCACCACGATCAACAGCGCCAACCCCATCGTGAGTTGCGGAAAGAGATAGTGATAAACGATGGTGAATGCGAACTGCAGCCGGTGCCAGAGTAATGCGTCTTCAGTCATAGCCCAAGTGAGTCCGATGCGGCCCGAAGTTTTATGGTGACACACGACGGGTGAGATAATTAATGTACTCAGCGAACAAGAAAGGATTTGCCGCTTTGCAGGATTTGCTTGTCATGAAGTTCGGTGGAACCAGCATGGGTTCCGCCGACCGGATGCGTACGGCCGGCCAGATATGCGCCGAACAGCGCGCGGGGCGACCGGTGACGATTGTCGTTTCCGCCATGTCGAAGGTCACGGATTTGCTGCTCGACACGTTGCGCAAGGCCGAGGCCGGGGAAAGTGTGGCCCTCGAGGCGAATCTCGCCCAGTTGGAGCAGCGCCACGTCATCACCTGTTGCGAACTGCTGCCCACCGACCGGCAGCCGGCCGTTCTTTCCGAGTTGCACGCCATCATCGGCGACTTCCGCCGTATTGCTCAGGGAGTGCGCATGCTCGGCGAGCGCCCGCCGCGGTCCGTGGATGAAGCCGTTGCCGTCGGCGAGCGGCTGTCCGCGTTGCTCATGGCGGCCCATCTGGAAGCGAGCGGCATTCCAGCAAAGGCGGTGAATGCAGCCGCTGTTGTCGTGACGGACGCCGTGTTCGGCAACGCCACGCCGTTGATGGATCGCACCCGCGAGAAAGCCGCGGCCGTGTTGCTCCCTTTGCTCGAAGCGGGAGTTCTTCCCGTGGTGACCGGATTCAACGGCGCCACCATGGACGGCCGCGCCACGACGTTGGGGCGTGGAGGATCGGACTTCTCGGCGTCGATCCTGGCCGCAGTCCTGGATGCCACGGATTTGTGGATTTGGACCGATGTCGATGGAATCATGACGGCCGATCCGCGGCTGGTTCCGACGGCGGCCGTCCTGCCGGAGGTCACCTATAGCGAAGCCGCCGAACTGGCCTACAACGGCGCCAAGGTGCTGCATCCGCGCACGCTCGCCCCGCTCGTCGAGAAGGGCATTCCGGTGTGGAGCAAGAACAGCTTCCATCTGGCGGCGCCCGGCACTCGCATCGCTCCCAAGGTGGATGCCCCTCAGGGTCCGCGCGCCGTGACTTCCATGGGCAATGTCGCTCTGGTATCGGTGGCCCCCGCCGATCCCGAATTGAATGCCGTGCAGGTGATGTCGCGCGCCTTGGCGGCGCTGGCGACGGCTGACGCCGAGGTGCTGGCCTTGACCAGCTCCAGCTACCGCCAAAGCTTCTGCTTCCTCATCCGGCAGGACGAACTCGCACGCGCTACCGACGCCTTGGAAACAACGTTTGCACTGGAGCTGGCGCACGGGTATTTGAAGCCGTTCGAGGTCGATCAGAACGTCGGCTTGCTGGCCATTGTCGGCGAGGGCATGCGCGGCACAACCGGCATGGCGGGCCGCATCTTCACCGCCATTTCCCAAGCCGATGTGAACATCATCGCCATCGCCCAGGGCTCTTCCGAGCTGACCATTGCCATCGTCGTCCGCCGCGACGGATTGGAGAAAGCCGTCCGTGCCGTGCATGATGTGTGCGGATTAGGGAAGAGTTAGCGGCCGGTTCCGCCACACCGGGCAACGGCCCTCAGCGACTCGTTCTCTCTACCGGAAGAACACCCAACTGAACCCCGCCCCCACCGCGCACATCGACAGTCCCCAAACCAGCAGTTTGTAGAACAGCGCTTTGCTTTCCGCGCCGTCCGCCACGCCCGCCAGGCACAGCGCCCCGATCGTCGACAGCGGCGACACATCCACCAAATGCCCGCCGATATTCATCGCCGACGCCACCGCGAGCGCGCTGCCGCCTCCCAGTTTCTCCATCAGCGAAGGAATCGCCGGCAGGAACGCAGGCAGTACAACTCCCGACGTACTGCTGTACACCGACACCACACCCGTCAGAAACGCGACCACCGCCGTCACCGATTCCGGCGTCGAGACCTTCGCCATCAACCCCGCGAACAACTCGATGCCCTGCGTCTTCTCCAGAATCCCGATCAGCACCGTTACCCCACTCACCATCACCAGCGTGTTCCACGGCATCTTGCGAATCGCTTCGGCATCGTTCGACGCCCTGGTCAGCGCCAACACCGCCGCGCAGGCGAACGCCGCCATGCCGATGTTCACCTTCCCCACCAGCGTTCCCAGAACCAGCGCCGCGATCACCGCCATCGTGATCCAATGCTCCTTGGCAAAGGGAACCGCCTCTTCTTCCACCTGTCCCGTATCCTTGCGCCGCAGTTGCCCGATGCCGCCGAACAGCAGGTATCCCGCCAGCGCCACCGTGGCGTGCGCGGCGAAGTTCCCGAGCCAGTTGTGCATCGCTGCGTTGTGCAACCCGATGCGGTCCATCAAACCATTCACGATGATCCCTGTCGGGGCGAACGGCGAAAGCGATCCGGCATTCGCTCCGTTGCCAACCATGATCGCCATCAGAAACGCCGGGATGCGCAGCCGCTCCGCGGTCGCCATCGCTGCCGGCGCCAGCAAAGCCGCGGTCGCGATGTTCCCCGGACCAAGCGACGCCAGCCCCGCTCCCAGAAAGAAGAACATCAGAGGCAGTGCGCCGGCATTCCCCCGGCAAAGCCGCACCGCCTGGCGAGTCATCCTGTCCAGCGTCCCGTTCACCTGCGCCTGGGCAAACAAGAGCGTCACACCGCTCAAGGTTAAAAAAAGCTCCACGGGAAAACCCGCTGCCACCTGCTTTGCCTGCATCCCGCCTAGATAAACGCCGATGATCCACGCGAGGGCAATGGACACAATCCCGACATTGATCTGCGTCACGCAACTGAGCAGGATCGCCAGCGCAAGAGCCGACACGGACACGACGGCGAGATTCATGACTGCAGCAAGCCCGCCAGCAGAACCGCGGGATGCAGAGCCTCCACGTCGCCCAGTTCCAGCACCTGATGGCGGCACGATACGCCCGCCGCAATCAACACCGCATCGGGCCCCATGCTTCGCGCCGCCGGCAGCAGCTTCCGCTCCGCCATCGTCTTCGATACCTCGTAATGTTCCTTCGCGTATCCGAAAGACCCCGCCATCCCGCAGCATCCCGCGTCCAGATCCATCACGGCAGCTTCCGGAATGCGAGCCAGCAGAGCCTTCGCCGGGTCCAGCAGTCCCATCGACTTCTGGTGGCAATGCCCATGCAATAGGATCTTCTTCGGTCCTCCCCGCAGCCGCAGCTTTGCTCCCATCTCTTTCTCGACAAACTCCTCCCACAGCCAACAGGCCGCCGCTACGTCACGCGCCTTACGTTGTTCATCGCCCCGCAGCAGGCTCGGCGCATCTTCCTTCATGGCCGAAAGACAACTCGGCTCGCAGAACAGGAAACGCCTCTTCTGTGCCAGCAGTGGATACAGTGCTTCGACGTTGCGCCGCGCTTTCGTACGCGCTTCCTCCAGCAGACCCTGCGAAATGAGCGGTCTTCCGCAACACACGTTGGGAGCCAGCCCGACCGTAAGGCCCGCCGATTCCACCACCTTCACCGCGGCCTCGCCAACCTCCGGATGATAGTAATTCGTGAACGTGTCGCAGAAGAGCAATACCTCGCCTTCGCTGCGTGGCATGCGTTGCCGCAACGGCCGCGAGTTCCACTTGGGCGGAGTACGCCTGGCATCGATCCCCACGTAGTGCGCATTGAACCAGCGTGCCGGCGCACTGCGCGCGAGCTGGTTCGCAATCGGCGCGAAGCTGCTTCCCCATGCCGCCATCTCCGCCACATGCCCTAACACTTTCGCCCGTAACGGCACGCCATGCCGTGAGTAGTAGTCCGCCAGAAATTCGCTCTTGAACCTTGCAACATCGACGCCGACGGGGCATTCCGCCTTGCAGGCGCGGCATTCCAGACAGAGGTCCAGAACCTGCTTCACACCTTCGTCGCCCAGCCCCGCCTCTCCCAGGCGCCCCGCCATCGCCAACCGCAGCACGTTCGCTCTGCCACGCGTCGTATGCATTTCCTCGCGCGTCGCCATGTACGACGGGCACATGGTCCCGTGCAGTTTCTTGCGGCAAACCCCAACGCCGCTGCACATCTCCACCGCGCCGCCCATCCCGCCGTAGTCGGAATAGTCGAAGTAGGTCTTCGGATTCGGAGTCTTGTACCCCGCTCCAAAACGCAGGTTCTGGGTCAGCGGCGGTGAATCGACAATCTTACCCGGGTTGAACAGCCCCTCCGGATCGAATGTCTTCTTAATTGTACGAAACGCTTCGTACAACACCGGCCCGAACATCTTTTCAAGAAACGGACTGCGCACGTAACCGTCGCCGTGCTCGCCCGACAAGGCGCCCCCAAACTCCAGCACCAGATCCGCTACTTCGTTGGCGATCGCCTCGAACTTGCGCACGCCATCCTCGGTTTTCATGTTCACCACCGGACGCACATGCAGGCAGCCGACCGAGGCATGGGCATACACGCCGGCCACGGTCTCATGCTTGCGGATGATGCCCAGGAAGCGCTCGATGTAATCGCGCAGCTTCGCCGGATCCACCGCCGTGTCCTCGACAAAGGACACCGACTTCGCCTCTTCCTTCATCGCCATCGACAGCCCCAGCGCCGATTCGCGCACGTTCCAGATGCGGGCTTGCGACGGCAGATCCAGCGCGTAGTAGAAATGCGTCCCCACGCCATGTTCGCGCACATCCTGCTCGACGGCTTCCATCCTCGGCCGCAGAGCCTCGGCTGTATCGGAATAGAACTCCACGCACAGCAACGCGCCTGGATCCCCTTGGATAAACGTCCTGCGCACCTTGTCGAGCACCGGGCTTTGCCGCGTATGATCCAGGATGAACTTGTCCATCACCTCCACCGCGGAGGGCTTGTGCCGCAGAATCACCGGAGTCGCCCCTAGCGCATCCAGCAATGTATCGAACTCGATCGCCAGCACCGATTTGTGCTTGGGCAACGGCACCAGCCGGATCTTTGCCTCCAGCACGATGCCCAACGTTCCCTCGGAGCCCACCATCATCTTCGCCAGGTTGAATCGCTCGGGCTCGAGGAACTCGTCCAGGTTGTATCCGCCCACACGGCGCATCACCTTGGGGAAGCGCTTCCGGACTTCATCGGCATGCTCCGCCCCAAGACGCCGGACGGTCCGGTAGCATTCCGCCTCGAACGTATCGCCCTCGCACTTGGCATCCAGCTCCGCCGCGAGCAGGGGACGAAATTCCGTAATCGTCCCATCCGCCAGCATTACTTTCTGCTCAAATACGTGGTCGATCGTCTTGCCGTACAACACGCTGCGCGCGCCGGAGGAATTGTTGGCCATCATGCCGCCCACCGTCGCTCTGCTCGCCGTGGAAATATCGGGAGCGAACCTCACCTTGTACGGTTGCAGCAGCGCATTCAATTCATCCAACACGATGCCGGGTTCCACCCGCGCCCACCCTTGCTCGACATTCACCTCCAACAGGCGGTTCACATGTTTCGAGATGTCGATTTGCAGGCCCTCGCCGATTGCCTGCCCCGCTTGCGAGGTGCCGCCGCCGCGCAGCGTCACCGGACAGCGGAACTTGCGGCAGAGATTCACCGCCCGCACCAGATCGTCCTGCGATCGGGGAATCACCACCCCGACCGGCTCGATCTGGTAGACGCTGGCATCGGTGGAATACATGGCCCGCGACACCTTGTCGAACCGCACTTCGCCTTGCAGTTCCGCTTGCAGCGCTGCCTGCAAGGCCTCGCGGTCAACCGGAGCCGTGTCAATGGAAACCAGATTCATTCCGTTGCCCGCAGCGCGGCCAATCCCGCGCCTAATTGTGCCAATCCACGCCGCAGCGTATCGCCACCGGTGGCGAACGACACCCGCAAGGTGCCTTCGCCGCTCGGCCCATACGCCGATCCGTGCGCTACCACAACTCCATGATCCCTCATCAGGGCGCGCCGCACATCGTTTGACGCGAGCCTCAGCGCCCGGATGTCCGCCATCGCGAAAAAGCCGCCCTCGGGGGCCAGCATGCGGCACCCCGTCACTGCGTTCAGTTCGGCCAGCACAAGGCTGCGCCTGGCGGCATACTCTTCGCGCATGCGCTGTACGCAGTTCTGTGATGCCGTCAAAGCCTCCGTACAGGCATCCTGTACGAACGTCGCCGGGCCGCGGCTCGATTGCTGCAGCACCAGAAACATCGCCTGTGTAATGGCTGCCGGCGCCGCGCAATACCCCGCCCGCCACCCCGTCATCGCATACGTCTTAGAAAAGCTGTTCACCAGAATCGTGCGCTCCCGCATCTCGGCGGAAAGCGACGCCGGCGACCGGTGCGCATGCCCGTCGTAGGTGATCGCCTCATAGATCTCATCGCTCAGCAGCACCAACTGCCGCCGCAGGACCAACTGCGCCACGTTCTCCAATTCGGCCCGCGAGAACACAGTCCCCGTCGGATTCCAGGGCGTGTTCAACAACAGCATCCTGGTGCGCGGCCCGCAGGCCGCCTCAATCGCTTCCGGGTGCAACACAAACCGCCCGTTCTCGATCGCCGCCGGCACCGGCCGGATGACGCCGCCCGCCAGCAGCACGGGCGAATGATAGGCGTCGTAAATGGGCTCCGGCAGCAGCACCTCGTCGCCTGGGTTCAACACCGCCGTCAATGCCGCATGGAAGCCGAACGTCGCCCCTGTCGTCACCAGAATCTCCGACGACGGGTCGTAGCCGAGTGTGTTGTCCCGCTCCAGTTTAGCCGCCACGGCCTCGCGCAGCCGCGGTTCGCCGCGATTGTCGGGATACGAAGTGCGGCCATCGCGCAGTGCTTTCTGCCCTGCCTCTACGATGTGCTCCGGCGTTCGAAAATCCGGTTCCCCGCGCATCAGCGAGACGAAAGTCTTCCCTTCCGCCTGCATCTGGCGCACCTCGGCCAGAATCGAGTTCACTGCTGTGGGCCGAAGCTGCCCGATCCGCGCTGAAGGAAGAATTGCCGCCATTCGAGAGACCAACGCCTTATGGTATATCATCGAACGACGAGCAATCATGAAACTGATCGTATTGGACGGATACTGCCTCAACCCCGGCGATTTGAGCTGGGATGCCTTACGCGAAATTGTCGAACTCGAAGTGCATGACCGCACCGCGCACGCTGACATTCTTCCCCGCATCGGCGGCGCCGAAATGGTGATGACCAATAAGACTCCGCTCGACGCCGCCACCCAGGCCGCCGCGCCGAAGCTCAAGTACATCGGAGTCCTCGCCACCGGCTACAACATCGTCGATGTCATCTCCGCCAGGCAGCGCGGCATTGTTGTCGCCAACATCCCCACCTATGGCACGGCATCCGTGGCGCAGCATGCTTTTGCCCTTCTGCTGGAGCTCTGCCACCATGCCGGCGCGCATGCCGATGCCGTTCGCGCGGGAGAATGGACGGTGAACCCGGATTGGTGCTTCTGGAAGACCCCGCTCATCGAACTGGCGGGCAAGACCATGGGCATCGTCGGCTTCGGCCGTATCGGCCGGCAGACGGCGAAGATCGCCGACGCCATGGGAATGCGCGTCATCGCCAACGATACCTTTCAAGGGAACGCGCCCGGCTATGAAGGCTTCCGTTGGGCCTCCATCGACGAACTGCTTGCCGAATCGGATGTCGTCAGCCTGCACTGCCCGCTGACGCCTGACAACAAACATATCGTCAATGCCGGGCGGCTGCGGCGCATGAAACCCACCGCGTTCGTCATCAACACCTCGCGCGGGCCGCTGATCAATGACGAGGATCTTGCCGAGGCTCTGAACAACGGCGTCATCGCCGGCGCCGGCCTGGATGTGCTCTCGCTGGAACCGCCAGTAAACGGCAATCCGCTGTTCGCGGCGAAGAACTGCATCGTCACCCCGCACATCGCCTGGGCGACCAAAGAAGCCCGCGCCCGCCTCATGGAGATCGCCGTCAACAACGTCAAAGCGTTCCTCAGCGGCGCACCATCCAACCAGGTATCGTGAGTCGAAGGCCCTTTCCGGCTCCCGCGTTCCATATCTCGAAGGGATATCAAGCGCGAAGCGCTTGCCCCCCGCTACACGTCCAGATTGCGCACGTCCAGCGCATTCTCCTCGATGAACTTGCGCCGGTTCTCCACGTCCTCCCCCATCAGGGTAGTGAAGACTTCCTCGCACTCCACCAGATCCTGCAAGGTGACGCGCAGCAGCGTGCGCGTCTCGGCATTCATCGTGGTCTCCCAAAGTTGTTCGGGATTCATTTCGCCGAGACCCTTGTAGCGCTGCACATTCGCATCGCGAGTCCCCTCGGCTTTGACAAACGCCAGCAGATCCCGCCACGTATTCTGCACATCGCGCATTCCCTCGCGAACCACGGTGAACGGAGGCTGATTGAACTTGGCGATATGTTTGGCAATGGACCGGAAGCGGCGATACTCTACTGAGCCGGCCAGTTCCAGTCCGATAAAGCGCTCAGCGTTGGTCGAATCGCGATACGAGATGCGCCAGGAGGAATGCTCTTCCTCGATAGTCAACTGTGGATCGAACTTCAAATCCCGCAACGCCTGCATCACAGGCCTCGAGTTGGCTTCTTCCTTGAAGTCCGGAGCGTCCACCAGCAGCGCGGGATTCGATAGGACCTCCGTCACGCGCGGATCCCTCGTCCATCGGTCGATGCGTTTCCAGATCTGCAAGCACTCATCCAGTTGCATGAGGAAACTGCGCAGCTCTCCGCCCTCGAGCTTCGATTTGTCCGGCAACTCGACAGCAAGGTTCTCCGTCGCCCGGCGCAAAATCTCCCGCGTGAATTCCTTATCGTCCTTGATGTATTTCTCGCTCTTGCCCTTCTTGATGCGATACAACGGGGGCTGCGCCACGAACACATTGCCGCGCGTGATCAACTCCTGCATGTGGCGGAAGAAGAACGTCAGCAGCAGGGTGCGGATGTGCGATCCGTCCACATCGGCGTCCGTCATGATGATGATCTTGCCGTAGCGGAGCCGTGTAACGTCGAAATCGTCTTTGCCGATGCCCGTTCCGATGGCCGTGATCAGGGCGCGGATTTCGTCGTGGCTGAGCATCTTGTCGTAGCGCGCCTTCTCCACGTTGAGGATCTTCCCTTTGAGCGGCAGAATGGCCTGATACCGGCGGTCGCGCCCGGTCTTAGCGGTGCCGCCTGCCGATTCGCCCTCAACGAGAAAAATTTCGCAACGCTCCGGATCGCGCTCCTGACAATCGGCAAGCTTGCCGGGGAGGCCGCCGGAATCGAGCGCCCCTTTGCGCCGCGTCAGATCGCGCGCTTTCCTCGCCGCTTCGCGCGCCCGCGCCGCTTCAATCGCCTTGCCAACGATCTTCTTCATCACCGCCGGGTTCTTGTCGAAGTACTCGCCCAGCTTTTCATTCACCAGTTGTACGACGAAACCCTGAATGTCGCTGTTCAGCTTGCCCTTCGTCTGGCCCTCGAACTGCGGTTGCGGCAACTTCACACTAACTACCGCTGTCAGTCCTTCGCGCACATCGTCGCCGGAGAGATTCTCCTTCACGTCCTTGAACATCCCTGCCTGCCTGCCGGCGTTGTTGATGCGGCTGGTAAGGGCGCTGCGGAAGCCGCTCAGATGCGTCCCGCCGTCCACCGTGTTGATGTTGTTGGCGAAGCTGAACACCGTCTCCGAATAGGCGTCGTTGTACTGCAGAGCCACTTCCATGTGGATGGCGCCGCCGTTGGGCAACTCGCGGTCGCCCTCAAAATGAATCGGCTTTTCGTGCAGAACGTTCTTCGCGCGGTTGATGTGTTTGATGAATTCGGAGATGCCGCCCGAATAGTGGAACTCATGCTTGCGGACCGGGTCCTCACGCTCGTCGGAAAGCGTGATCATCAGGCCTTTGTTGAGGAACGCCAGCTCACGCAGCCTCTGCGACAGGGTGTCGAAGTTGAACGTCGTAGCGTCCATGATCGTGGTGTCGGGCTTGAAGGTGACCTTCGTCCCCGTCTTCCCGCGCGCTTTCCCCGCACGCGCCAGAGCGCTCTTCGGAATACCCCGCTCGTAGTCCTGCTCCCAGGTATAACCGTCGCGCCAGATTTCCAGGTGCAGCGCCTCGGAGAGCGCGTTCACGCAGCTCACGCCCACCCCGTGCAGTCCGCCGGAAACTTTGTAAGTGTTCGAGTCGAACTTTCCGCCGGCATGCAGTTTCGTCATCACGATTTCCGCCGCCGACACGCCGAACTCTTCCTTGATGTCCACCGGAATGCCGCGGCCGTTGTCTTGTACAGTGACGGAATTGTCGATGTGGATGGTAACTTGTACTTCGGTGCAATAGCCGGCCAGCGCTTCGTCAACGGAGTTGTCGACGACTTCGTAGACCAGGTGATGGAGACCCGCTTCGCTGGTGGAGCCAATGTACATAGCGGGGCGGAGGCGAACCGCCTCCAGTCCTTCCAGGACTCGAATACTTGAGGAATCGTATACTTCGGACGAGCTCACAGGATCTCCTTAGCTTTGGCGTCGAACGCGTACTTGGCGGCGCAGGTTTACTCGCAAAACGGGGTCAAATGCGCATCGGCATGACGACGTAGCGGTACAGGAAGCCGCCTTCCAGCGCCACAGGCCGCATTTCACCGGCGCTGTTGGCTTCCTTGAACCGGAAGACCACCTGCTCTTCCGTAATCGCCCTCATGAAATCGAGCAGATACTGGGCGTTGAAGCTGATTTCGATCTCCGGCCCGTCGTACTCGATGTTCACCATTTCTTCCGATTCACCGGTATCGGAGAGCGAGGAAAACACCTTCGCCTCGCCCGGCGAGAACTTCACGCGGATGGCATGCGACCGTTCATCGGCAAACTGCATCACGCGCTCGAGCGCGGCGCGCAGTTCGTCGCGTTGCATGGTCACCGCATTGGGCTGCTCGCGCGGCAGAACGCGCTCGAAATCAGGGAAATTGCCCGCCAGTTTGCGGCTGATCAGCAGCCGGTCGCCGAGTTGGAAGAAGAGATGATTCTCATCCCCGCTGAAGCGCAACGTCGCTTCCGGCTCGGCGTTGGACGCCATCTTCAAAACCTC
>JAEUQG010000030.1 GCA_016789755.1 Bryobacterales bacterium | reverse complement strand
TCTTATTCCCGAATGCAGAAAGGTCAGCGTGGTGTCCTTCACCGGATAATAGGGAGGCTGCGAAAGCAACAGGTCGAAGCGCTGTCCTTCCACCGGCGCGTACATGTCTCCTGTCACGAACTCAGCGTTCCCGATCCCGTTCAGCGCCGCATTCGCCTGCGCCATCGCCACTGCCCGCGCGTTGATGTCAGACCCCACTACACGGTCCGCATCGCGAGCGAGCAACAGCGCCAGCGTTCCTGCTCCGCAGCCTAAGTCGAACGCCGATCGCAACCGCCGTTGCGGCTTTCCTGCGCGATACAAGATCCCCGTTGTCTCACCCGGACCCATCACCGCATCGGCGTCCGTCCCCAGATAATCCGCCAGGATCACCAATCCGCCCGCATGCCGTAGTTGAAACGGAAAGCGGATTCCATTTGCGGACTCGTGCAAGTATCCATGCCGCAGCATTGCGCCGCACAGCGCTTCGCCCAGCACCTCATCCGCCGCTGTCCGATCGAGCGGCATGTCGCAGAACAGCAGCCGCAGCGCCATGCAATCGGGGTCATCGAGCAACTCCGCGCGTCGCGAGGGGGCGAGCGGATTCCGTAGATCGCTGTAGCCGCAGGTATGCTCGCCTACGAACCGCGCGGTCAATCCCAAGGCGCCGATCCGCTCCCCAAATCTCGCCGCAATATCCAAGGACGCTGCAAACAGTGGTGCGATGGCCAAAGCGAGTTACTCCGGAGTGCGCATTTCCTTGCGCACATCGGCCACCACGTCCTGCTTCTTCTCGCCTTCCAAATCCCGCTCCAGCCGCCGCAGCGCCACTCCCACTACATCGCGGTGATGAAGATTGGAGCCCAGTCCCTCCTTCTCAGACAGGTGCAGCCACAGCTCATGCAAACGGTCCAGATCTTCCGGCCAGAGCCGTGGCGGATGCGGACCCAGGTTCACATAAGTCGAAGGGCGGTCCGGACTGGTTACTTCCAGCGAAAACGGCTGCCGCGGCTCCGGCAGACGCTCCCACGCAAGCCCGATGCGCCGCGCCAGTTCATCCGACGACATCCGTGCCGAAACGCCCGTCACCAGCCGCGACGCCTGCAGCTTCTGTGCTGTCTGCACCATCGCATCGAACGGATCCACGCCCGGCACCACCAGCAGATCCACCGGCTTGCCCATCTTCTCCGCCACCTCCACCACTCTGCTGAACAGGTTCCGCTCATAATCGCTGAAAAGCTGTTCATCGCGCAATCCATATTCCGCCGCTCCCGCCGACAACTGCCGCACCGTCATGACCACAATGTCATGCCGCCGCAGATTCGTTTTCTCCAGCACCTTCTTGAGATGCGTCATACGCAGATAGTCGCGCACCGCCACCAGCACGCACCCGGGGCGCGCCCGCAGTGTGTCGGAGGCGACCTCTTCCTCATGCTCCAGGTTGAACTCCTCCATCCCCTTCGCCGCGGCTCGCGTCTGCTTCGCGTTCAGCCGCTCGGAAATGAGGAACACGGCGAACAGAAACGCCGTCAACGACAACCCGGCATAAGTGGCAATCTGCTTGGTGAACAGATTGGCCACCGCCACCAGAAAGAGCATCAGCACGGTTGCCGCCAGTCCGATGGGAAGTTCGCGCCCGCCCACCGTCAGGTTCAGCGGTGTTTTGTACTCCTGGTCTTTCCTTTGGAACCGCAGCGCCAGCACCCCCATCCCCTTCATGAAGAAGCTCCACACGACGCCGAACGCATAGGCTTCGCCGAGCAGGATGACGTTTCCACGGCTTGCCACAATGGTGGCAATCTGCAGCATCGCAATCACGCCGATGATCCGGTACGTCGTTCCGAACTTGCGGTGCGGGCGGCGAAACACTGGAGTCAGCACGCCGTCTTCCGCCACCCGGTTCAAGACTCCATTGGCCCCGATGATCGACGTGTTTACCGCCCCCGACAGGATCAGTACACCCACGATCACCACAAAAATATGGAACACCAGCTTCAACAGCGGAGGTCCGGCGAGGCTCATCGAAAGCCCGCCGATCAGGTTGTCGTAATACTTCGGCCTCGTGGCGTCCGGAATGATCATCACCGCGAACAGGCTGATGAGCCCGGTGGAGAACAACGCATAGAAACATACGATGTTTGCCGTGATCCGCAGATTGCGCAGCTTCGGGTACCCGATCTCGCGGTAAACCTGCGCCAGCGTTTCGAACCCGCTCATCGCCAGCAGCGAATGCCCGAAGGCGACAATCATCATGGCCAGCGAGATTTGATGCCAGAACGTAAATTTCAGCCACCCCAGTGCCTCGTCGGTTAAACGCAGATTCTCCGCCGAAGGCAGCGGCGTCAATCGCGTATCGCCGCGCAGCAACAGCGTCAGCGCGCACCAGGCCAGCAGTACCACGACCATCACCGTGGTGATTTGCATGATGCGCAACGCCTTGCTGGACGATTCGTGAATTCCCTTCACGTTCGTCCACCAGAAGTAGGCTGTTACCGCCACTCCGAAGAACACGGCGAACGCGTTCGGATTGATGTGATACGGCTGGTGAATCAGTTCTGCGATCTCGTTGAACAGGTGGCCCAGGTATTGCCCCGCGCTCACCACCGATATGGGTCCGGTCAGCACGTAATCCACCACCAGCGCGGAAACGGATAACTTCGCCACCGTAGGCCCGATGGCGTCCCGCACCACTACGTACACACCGCCGCGCACGAACATGCTGCAGCTTTCCATGTAGATGGAGCGTACTGCGAAGCTGAACAACATCACCGCCAGTACAAACCACGGGGCTGATTTCCCGATCGCTTGCTCGGTGATTCCACCCACGTAAAACATCGTGGAGGCAAGATCGCTCAAGACGATTGCCGCACCGCGCCAGAAGGAGATGAAGCTTAGCGCCACCGTCGTGGCGACCACTACTTTGGTGGAGGAAGTCAGAGATGAGCCGCTACTGCCAGGCTCGTCGCTTTCGGAAGGCATCCTTCTATGTTACCCATAAGTGGATGGCTGCAACCAGCGCCGGACTCGCCGCCCGCATCGTCGCCGCCTTGCGCGAGAAAGGCCACAGCGCCTATCTCGTCGGCGGCTGCGTGCGCGACGAATTGCTCGGCATTGCCCCAAAGGATTACGACGTCGCCACCAGCGCCCGCCCCGATCAAGTCGTGGACCTGTTCCCCAGCGCAGACCTCGTCGGTGCGCACTTCGGCGTCGTCCTCGTGCGTGGCCCGGACGCCCAGGTGGAGGTCGCTACCTATCGCTCCGATGGCAGCTACGCCGACGGACGCCATCCGGATGAGGTCACCTTTGAGACCGAACCGCGCCACGACGCCCACCGCCGCGACTTCACCATCAATGCCCTTTTTCGCGACCCCTTCAGCGGCGAAGTGCTCGACTTCACAGACGGTCAAAACGACCTGCGTCAAGGCATCGTGCGCGCCATTGGCGACCCCCGCGCCCGCTTCGATGAGGACCACCTTCGCATGCTGCGCGCCGTCCGCTTTGCCGCCCGATTCCACTACCGCATTGAGCGCGCCACCTACGCCGCGATGGGCGAACTCGCGCCCCTCATCCACCGCGTCTCGCCCGAGCGCATCCGCGACGAATTGCTCCGCATCCTTACCGAAGGCAATGCGAGAGCCGGCTGCGAACTGCTCGATGGCTGCGGTCTGCTCAAGGAAATCCTCCCTGAAGTGCATGCCTTCCAGGGCGTCGAGCAGCCTCCCGAATTCCATCCCGAAGGCGACGTGTGGACCCATGTGATGTTGATGCTCGAACAAATGGGCATCGCCACCCCGTCGCTCGCCCTCGGCGTCCTGCTCCACGATGTCGGCAAGCCGCACACCTTCCGCATCGCCGGCCGTATCCGCTTCGATGGGCACGTCGAAGTAGGTGTTGAAATGGCCCGCGTCATCCTGGCTCGACTCCGCTGCTCGAACGATCTCACGCGCCAAGTATGCGAACTGGTAGCCCATCACATGCGTTTCAAGGATGCCCACCGCATGAAACCCGCCACCCTAAAGCGTTTCCTGCGCATGGACTCATTCCACGAACACCTCGAACTGCACCGCCTCGATTGCCTCTCCAGCAACCGCCGGCTGGAGAACTACGAATTCGCCAAACACCAGTGGCAATCGATGCCCGAAGAGGTCCTCCGTCCCCCACGCCTGCTCACTGGCGCCGATCTCATCGCCGCCGGATACGAGCCCGGCCCTCTCTTCTCCCGCATTCTGCGAGCTGTGGAAGATGCCCAACTTGACGGCAGCATCTCCACGCGCGGCGAGGCTCTACAAGTCGCGGCGTCGCTGGCCCCGGCCCTCGAAAGGAATCCGAACTCATGAACACTCTCCTCCTGCTCTTGATCTCGGCCCGTCTGACCGCGGCCACCGCGTTCCCCGGTGCAGAAGGCTTCGGTGCCCAAACTCCCGGAGGACGCGGCGGCGCCATCCTCTTCGTTCACAACCTCAACGATGCGGGCCCGGGAAGCCTGCGCGCCGCACTCGAAACAAAAGGCCCCCGTATTGTTTTATTCCGCGTCGCAGGCATCGTCGAGCTCAAGTCCCCCATCTCCGTCACCGAGCCTTTTCTCACCCTTGCCGGACAGAGCGCCCCCGGAGGCGGCATCTGCCTTCGTGGCGCCGAACTGCGCATCGAAACCCATGACGTCATCGTGCGCCACATCCGCGTGCGTACTGGCGACATCGCCGCCCGCGAGCGCGATGGCCTCTTCATCGGCGCCGAAGCCCGCAACGTCATCGTCGATCATTGCTCGGTCAGTTGGGCCATCGACGAAAACCTGTCCCCCAGCGGCGCAATCGCCGACATCACCGTGCAGTGGTCCATCATTGCCGAAGGGCTCAACCGCAGCGTCCACCACAAAGGCGCGCACGGCTACGGCACGCTCGCCCGCGCGGTGGGCGGTGTCACCTTCCATCACAATCTCTGGGCGCACAACCAGGGGCGCAATCCACGCCTGGGCGACAACTACGGCAAGCCGCCCTTCCCCACCTTCGATGTGCGCAACAACGTTATCTACAATCCCGGCGGGTCGAACGTCGTCGGCGATGAACTCACCGTGAACTACACCGGCAACTACATCAAACCCGGCCCCGATACCCGTATCCGCAACGGCATTTTCGGCCCCACCGCCAAAGCCAAGCCCCGCTTCTTCGTCCAAGGCAACGTCATCGAAGGGATGCCCGATCTCACCGCCTCGCCACAGAAGCTCTTCGATAAAGCCGTGGAGCTTCTCACCGCCCCCGCCGCGGCGCCCGCCGTCGAAACCCAACCCGCTGCGCAAGCCTTCGATATCGTTCTCAACCAGGCCGGCGCGACACTCCCCAAACGCGATGCAGTGGACGCCCGCATCGTGAGCGAAGTGCGCGCCGGCGCCGGCGCCATCATCGATTCGCAATGGGAAGTTGGCGGCTGGCCCAAATACGAACACGCGCGTCCCCCCCGGGACAGCGACCGCGATGGCATGCCCGACGATTGGGAACTGGCCCGCAACCTGAATCCCCGCAGCCCCGCCGATGCCGCACAAGACCGCGACGGCGATGGTTACACCAACATCGAGGAGTACCTCAACTCGATCCGCTGAACTCTACTGAATCGCCACCGTCACCTCGCGTTGCGCGGTCACCCCACCGATAATCACCGTCAGCGGCACCGCTCCGCCGGTGGGCGCAGCCGGCGGCACAACGGCATTGATCTGCATCAAGCCCGGAGTCACGCCGAACACCCCGCCTTTGTACGTCACCTGCGCCACCGCGCCTCCAATCGACACAATCACCGGAGCCACCGGCTGCGGCAGCGGCGTCGCGTTCAACCGCCCGTCCACGCCCGGAGGATCCGTCACTCCCTCGCCCGTCACATACAGCACGATCGTACCTCCGCGAGCCTGCGGATTCCCCGCGCTGTTCGGCGTCAGATCCTGATTGAGTGCCGCCGCCTGCCCCGTCCCCGAGGCATTCGCCGTGAAAATCCCCGGCGCCGTCGCCGCCAGATTCAACGTGGCTTCCGCCGAACGCCGGCCCTGATACTCCACCACCACCTTCGTGCTTCGTTTGCCCTCCGTGTTGTACGGAACCACCGCGCTCACTACGCTATCGAGCGCATAGATCATCGGCGCGGGAGTATCGTCGAACAATACCCGTGTCCCACTCAACGCCGTCGCGAGCGACAATCCATCGGCCGTCAACTGCGCCGTGGCGATCTGCGCCGGACCCAGCCGTTGCCCGAACACCGCCACCACGGTCCCCGGCGCCGCCGCGTCCCGGGCAAAGCTCGCCGCGTTCGTCACCGCCGAAATCACCGGCAACTCCGTCGCCCCCTGCCGCACCGTCACCGATTGGTTCCCTACGGCAATCGCCGCCTGCCGCGCTGCATTCGCCGTGTTCGGCGCCACGCGGTACCCGACCGCCCCATTCCCGTTCCCCGAACTCCCCGACGTGATCGCAATCCAATTCTGCGAAGCGCTCACCTGCCAGGCACACGCGCTGGTGACGGCAATCGTTCCGGTTCCGCCATCTCCGCCGAAATCTGCCGCCGTAGGGTTCACCGACACCGTGCACTGCACGCCTTCCTGCGTCAGCGAAAAGCCGCGTCCCCCGACGTTGATCACCCCCCTGCGCTGTGCCGTCGATGCATTGTCGTCGTAAGCATAGGCCACCGTGCCCGCGCCATTGCCCGATGCCCCTGAGGTTACCCGCAGCCACTCCACGTTGCTCGCCGCCGTCCAGGTGCAATTCGATTCCACCCGAAGCGTTCCCGTCCCCGCCGTGCGCAACACCTGGGCGCTGGTGGGGCTGATCGAAAGCGTACAACTTGCCGCCCCCTGCGAGATCGTGAACCGCGCATTCCCCACCGTGATGGATCCATTCCGCACCGACGCCGTCCGGTTCTCTTCCACCCGGTAACCGATGGTTCCGTTCCCCGTGCCCGTCGTTCCGAACGAGATCGTCAGCCAGTCGGGACTGTCCGTCACCGCCGTCCGCGCGCACGTCGACGACGAAGCCGTGACGGTCAGTGTCCCCACCGTGTCCGGCGATGCAGGAACGCTGCGCGAAGCCGGACTCAATGTGAAGGTGCAGGTCTGCCCAAACGCAGTCGCCCCCGCCAGCAGCACGAACACCAGAATCCCCATGGCATTATCTTAGCCCTCCCATCCGCCGTGCACTCGTAAAGAATTGTTAACGGTTCGGAACTCCGCCGCGCCCCGCCGTCGCACCCGCCAGGTTTCGATACACGCGGAACGGCATCGGTCCACCCGTGCCTCGCATTCCTTGCACCGACACGCGCCATGTTCCCGCCTCCGGACGTTCAATCACAAACGCTTCTTCCGTCGCCGCCGACGTGTATCCCGTCCGGTCGCCGTACGATCCGTAATGCCGCCCCGACGGGCTCACCAGATGCAAATCGAAATCCCGCTCCGCCGAATCCCATCCCAGCTTCACTTCCAGACTCCCGGTGCGTGCCGGCACCGTCGTCAATTCGCTCCACCAACTGGCTACCGGCACCGACGATTCCCATGTCGGCGGTACTGCCGCAGGAACCCCCGCTGGCGCCAAAGCCGTGCTCAGGAATCCCGCCGGTCCCGCCGGTCTTGGCCCGCTGCAGTTGCCAAACTGCGAATAGTTCGTCGACTGCACCATCCCGCGCACCGGCGGCGCATCTTCGATCTTGAACGGAATGCTCTGCGAAGCGATGGCCGCCTCCCGCGTCACCTGCACATGCACATGCGTGCCGAATGAGTATCCCGAATTCCCCGCCGTCGCCAGCGCCTGGCCCGCCTCCACGCGATCCCCCGTCTTCACGCGAAACGTCCCCGTCTTCAGATGCGCATAGTGCGAATACTCGCCATCGTCGTGGCGTATCGAGACGTAGTTGCCGAAAATACGCAGCCGCGGCGTCTGCCCGTATCCCATGTCTCTGGCCATCACCACCCCCGGCCGCATCGCCACCACGCAGCCTCCACCCCGCGGCGCCATGTCGTAGGCATGCATCGTCCGCCCCCAATGCGAATAGCCCCCATACGGAGGCTGGCTGATCATCCATTGCTCATGCGGTGGAAACGGCAACCGGTAGCCTGCCGTGGCAATAATCAGCCTCGCCGGCGCGCTCAAACCCGATGCATTCTTCACAAATACGACGTATTCCGCCGGCGGCAGCGCATCCACCACCACTGTCAGCCGTCCCGGCGTCACCGTCCGCGGAGATAAATGATGAATGTATCGCCATCCCCCGGAATTCGTGTACTGTGCGATGTGCACCAGTGATTCATCGTTGAATCCAGTGCCTTCCATCGCAAGTTCATTCTTCCCAGGCCCGCCTTCGCGCGCCACCACCTGTGTGATCTGTACCCCTGCTCCGCCTCCCGGCACTCCGGTCAGATCGAAGTGGCGCACCGCCAACTCCCGCCCCGCCCATCGCACCCGTACCGTCCAACGCCCCACCTTCGCCGCCGCCGCAAAGCCCCCCACCGGCAACTGCGTCAACAAACACAGCGAAGGCTCGGCCGGCAATTGATCGAAGGGAGTACTCGCGTGCACCGCCCCGCCCGGATCCACCCATTCCACATCCACCCCATCACCAGCACGCAGCCGTTCGACGACAAACCGGAGAAACACCTGCCGAGTAGTTGAGGGAAACGATGTATCCGTCTTAGTGAGTGCACAGGTCTCCTCACTGGCGGAAGACCCTAGTTGCGCCTGCGATACGCTGGCTCCCTCTACAACACTCACACTCAACGCAATGAGGAACAGCGCACGCATCGGCAGAACTATTCACATCGGCAGAAAGGGGGGCGAACTTCACCCCCCTTACACTTCGTTGCCCTTCTAAGCCGTCCACAACTCGCCGATCGGCCCGTATAGATCCTGATCCGCATACGGGATATACTCCAGGCCCCGCTGGAACGGATCGTCATAGCGGATGTTCGTGTAGTTCACGCCCATCGCCGAATAGATCGTCGCATCCACGTCCTCGACGCGAATGTCTCGCTCACGAGCCCATCCCGCCTCGACGGTCGCCCGCCCGCTCGAATCCGTGGCCCCGATGGCCCGTCCGCCCTTCACTCCCGCTCCGGCAAACGCCGCGAATTGCTGCAGGTAATGGTCGCGACCCTCCTGCGCCGTCAACGCTCCTACCGTGCGTCCGAACTCGCCCATCATCACGATCAGCGTCTTCTCAAAGAGCCCGTTCGCCTTCAGATCCGTCATCAGCGTCGCCAACCCCGAATCCAACTGGCCCGCCATCCGAGGCAGCACCGTTGCATCGTAGATGTTCTGATGATGGTCCCAACTCCCGAAGTTGATCTGAATGTAGCGCGTTCCTTGATCGGCCGCCAGCACCTTCGCCGCGGTCAGACACGCATTCCCGAATCCCGAATTGCCGTAGCGCTGCGATTCCTGCGTTGTGTAGCGGAAGGCGGCGTCCACCTTGGGATTGAACATCATCCCCTTGCCCGATTTATAAAACCCGTCGAAATCTTCCATGTCCTGGTGATACGGCGATTTCACCCGGTTCACTTCATCCAGCTTGTACAGCAGTTCCCACTTCTTGTCGAAACGCGCCGTCCCGTCGGCGTTGTTGGTGTCGGGGAACCCAGCGGTGGCGGGCGTGAATTTCACCGGAGCGTACTTCGCATTCAAATATCCCGACCCCACCATATCGTTCGCGTTCAACCCCAGAAAGAACGGAAACGTATCCGCCGGCCGCCGCTCGCCTTGCTTCTCCGCGGCAATCACCGATCCGATATTCGGAGCGATATCTCCCAAAGCGGCCGCAGGCGACCGCGCAATCTGCGTCCATGCCTGCCCCAGGCTATGTTGCAGCGCCCAGGACCGCACCGACCGTGCGATCGCCATGTCCGGCAACTGCTTGGCCAGGTTCGGCATGATGCCCGTCGGCCACGCCACCCCGTTGATCGTCTCCGGAGCGAAGCTCGCCGGAGTGGTTCCCTCCACCATCTTGAAATCGAAGGTGTCGGTATGCGAGATGGCGCCGGTCAACAGGATGAAAACCACATTCTGTGCCTTGTTGAGCAACTGCGGATTGCCGCGCGCCACCACTCCCGAATTCTGCGAAAAGGCATTGCCTTGCAGCACATACCCGCCCACGCCGGCTCCCGCCAGTTGAAAGAAGGCTCGCCGCGACAAATAGCTCCGCCCCGTCAGAATCGTGTGCGAATGCGGATGCTTGCGAATGAATTTGTTGAATTTTTCTTGACCGTTCATGACATCCTCCGATTAGTAATTAAAGAAGAAATCCACTTTGTTCAGCAGCGCCCACAACAGATCCTCGGCCCGCTGTTGCCGGTTCCCATCTTTCAGCGCCGAGTAAGCCGCGGTCTTCTCATCTTCGGTCGGGTAGCGTGAAAGCACGTTGATATACAGCATGCTCACCAGTTGTTCGTCGGTCGTGTTGGTCAGCGCTCGGCGCATCAGGCTCGTGGAATTCGTCGCCCCGGCCCGGGTGCGGTTCATCACAAACGCGTCGTTCATCATGTTCAGCGCCTGCAATGTCGATCCTTCCGCCCGCCTGTCTTCTGTATCGCGATTGCCGCGATAGAACGTATCCAGCCATTGGCTGACGCCGACGTTCACTACATCCGGCAACTGCATCGCCCAGTTCAACGTGCCCAGCCCCGCGACGTTGTATGTCTGCGGCATGTTCGTCGACAGCACGATCGAATCGTGGATTTCTTCCGCCCACATCCGCCGCGGCAGATGGCGCGCATACAAATCTTCATACGTCGCCTTCCACTCTCCGTTGTAACGGCTGGATAGCTGATAAGCATCGCTCGAAACAATCGTCCGCATCAGCGCCTTCAGGTCATATTTGTTGTCGATGAAATGCTGCGCCAGCGCGTTCAGCAGCCGCGGCTGGTTCGGTTGCAGCGCCCACGGCGCCTCGGGCGGATTGTCCGGATCGAGCCGCGCCGGATCGAACTGATTCGCCGGCTCTACAAACGCCTTCGTCATAAACGCCTTCCATACGTAATTCACCGCCGCGCGCGAAAACTGGAAATCCCCCGTCACTTCCCGAGCCAGAGCGACACGGTAATTCTCCCCGCTGCGCGGCTTGTTCCCGTTGAACGGATACTCGGGAGCCACTACGCGCACCGTGCCCACCGCCGTCCGCGCCGGGCGGTTCCCCGTCGTCGTGTTCAGGTTGTAGTCGGTGCGGTAGCGCGTGTTGTCTTCCGCGGACCAGTAGTACGGAGTCGCCGCGTCGCCCACGCGCGTCCGACGTATGTCCGTGCGGGCAAAGAACGCCGCCATCTGGTAGCCCTGATACCGGGTCGCGCTCTTGCCCCAGAGGGTCAGAGTATCCAGGTGCCGCCGCCCGTCGTGGCACATCACACAATTCAAATGGCCCACGCCTAGAAAAGTCTCCGCCGTATTCACCGCCATCTGGTCCCACAAGTCCTGCACCGGCCCGCCCGTAACAAATCCGCCCACAATCCAGTTCAGATTGCCTTGTTCGTAGCTGTTCGTCCCCTGCGCGGTCAGCAGTTCCGTGGCGATCTTGTCGTAGGGCTTATTCTGCTCCATCGATTCCCGGATCCACTTGTGAAACGCGTTCCGCCCGTCCGCGTAGCGAACCACCTGCGTCGTCCGCGCCGTGTTCTTCAGCAAGTCGCCGAAAAACATCGTCCATTTATCCACCCATTCCGGAGAAGCCAGCAACTCATCGATCAGCTTTGCCCGCTTGTCCGCGGAGCCATCAGCCACAAACGCCTGCACCCGCGCGGCGGTCGGAATCCGCCCGGTCAGGTCCACCGTCACCCGCCGGACAAATTCAAAATCGTTGGTGCGGCCGGCCGGTGTCACATTGTTCTGCCGCCACGCCTCATAGAGATGTTTGTCGATGACGTTGTTCGACTCCGCTGCCCGTTCCACGCTTTCTTTGCCCGCCACCGCCGGCAGTCGCGACGCAACGGCCACCGCAACCCGGCTGAACTCGTATTCCTGCCGCTTTGCCGCTGCCAGCCCGCTCTTTGCCAGCATCTCCTGTTTTGGCCCAAAAAAGGAGCAATTGGCATGTTCCACGGCGAGCTCCTCCGCGGGCTCCTGCGCGAACAAAAAGTACCCCGATGCCAGAATCATGCCTCCGGCCAGCAAAGGTATAGTTCTCTTATGTTGATTTGGGTGTTTCATTGGTTCTCCGATCCCCGTTTCTTGTTCGGCCCTTACTGTTCATCCTAACCCAGCGTGTAGGGGATAGTTTCGCCGGGGATTCGACTTATTCTGCTGACGAATTTGTCCGAGTAAGGTTGACACCCTGCACAGCGCCAACAGCGCCAGCGGCAGTTTGACCCCTGTCTCCGGCATCGATATACTCGGCCTGAAGCTTCAACTTTAGGTCTTGCTCTGCAAAGGAGTGTCATCATGTCGCTGCTCCGCCCGTTCGCCCTCTTCACCGTCTTCACCATCCTCGTTTTCGCTCAGGATCCCCGCGGCACGCTGCTCGGCCGCATCAGCGATCCCACCGGCTCGGTCATTGTCGATGCCGAAGTCCGCCTCACCAACACTGCTACCGGTGTCGTGAGCACGGCAAAAACCAACGACGCCGGCAACTTCACCGTCCCCAACCTCCTCCCAGGCCCTTACATCGCCAACGTCGAGCGCACCGGCTTCAAACGCTTTGTGCGCCAAGGCATCGAAGTCCGCGGCGGCGAACGCCTCACCCTCGATATCACTCTCGAAGTGGGCGCCGTTTCCGACAGTATTACGGTGACCTCGGAAGCCCCACTGCTCGAGTCCACCACCGCCACGGTCGGCCAGATCATCGACAACCGCCGCCTCACCGATCTGCCCTCCCCCTCCGCCAGCGTCATCTTTCAGGTTGCCCTCACTCCCGGCGTCACTCCCCTCGTTTCCCCCAGCGGTAACTTCGCTCCGGACCGCGAAGGCGACAGCAACCAGTTCGCCGTCTCCGGAGCTCCCTCCGGCAGCAACCAGGTGATGATCGACGGCAATCCCACCGACATCCGCGGCACCATCACTCTCCACGCCATCCCGGAGGTCGTGGAAGAAGTCCAGGTCCAAACTACGCCCATCGACGCCTCAGCCGGCCGCGCCATCGGCGCGTTCATCAATATGGTGATGAAAAGCGGTACCAATAAGTTCCGCGGCGATCTGGTTTATTCCTACATCGGCCGCACGCTTACCTCAATGGATTTCTTCACCAAGCGCAACCTCTATAACCCGGCCAACGCGCCTGTTACTGAGGAGAAGAAGAAGGCCGCATGGCCCGGAGGCGTGACCAAGCGTTACCGCGCCGCGCTCGGCGGTCCGCTCTATATTCCCAAGCTCTACGACGGCCGCAACCGCACTTTCTGGACCTTCGGTTTCGAGGCCATGACTTCGGCGCTGCTCACTCCCGCCACCACCACCATGCCGACCGCGGCCCAGCGCGCGGGCGATTTTTCGCAACTCCTCGCCGTCGGCGGCCAGTATCAGATCTACGATCCAGCCACCATCGCACCTGCCGCCGGAGGCCGGTTCAGCCGACAGCCCATCCCCGGCAACATCATCCCTGCCAGCCGAGTCGCACCCATCGCCAGGCAGCTCTTCGAATACTATCCGCTGCCGAATCTCACCGGCACCCGCGACGGTCTCAATAACTTCGCCTATCCCAACGTCTCCCCCCAAACCTACGATGCGCAGATGGCTCGCATCGATCACAACATCTCCGCCGCCCAGCGCCTCTACGTCACCATCACTCGCAAGTTCCACGATCACAATTACGACCCCATCGGCACCAAGGCATTCAGCTCCGTCATGGACCGCCGCCAGCATACCATCGCTGTTTCCGATTCCATTACTGCCCGTCCCGACCTCATCTTCGATCTCCGCTACGGCATCATGCGCTACGGCGATCAGCGCTTCTCGAAAACGCGCGGCTTCGATCTGGCCACCCTCGGCATGCCCGCTTCCCTCGTCAATCAACTGGATAAGAATTTTACCACCGTGCCTCGCCTGGCCATTAACGGCTTCTTCACCCTCGGCGGAGGCGCGCAGGCTGGTGCTGCCTCCACTTACGCCCCCTATACCTACCACGACATGGCCGCCTCCGCCATGCATCTGCGCGGGAATCATACCTTCCGCTTCGGGACCGAGTTCCGCGTCAATCAGCAAAGCAACACCAATCTCGGCAATCTGACTCCTTCTTACTCCTTCGCCGAAACCTGGACGCGCGGGCCGCTCGACAACTCCCCCATCGCCCCCATCGGCCAAGGTCTCGCCTCCTTTGTTCTCGGCCTTCCCACCGGAGGCAGCATCGACAAACGGGACACCTCCGCGGCCACCTCGAAATACCACGCCTTCTACGCCCAGGACGATTGGAAGCTCAGCCGCAAACTGACCGTCAATCTCGGCCTTCGCTTCGACTTTGAGCGTCCTACCCAGGAGCGGTTCAACCGCACCGCCATCGGCTACGATTTCGCTACCGCCAGTCCGATCCAGGATGCAGCCCGCGCCAATTACGCCCGCGCACCCATCGCTGAAGTGCCGGTGCCCAACTTCCGAACCACCGGCGGTCTCATGTTTGCCGGCGTCGGCAACAGCCCCCGCGGGCTATGGGACACCGATTGGAACAACCTCGCGCCACGCATTGGCTTCGCCTACCTGATGCGCCCCGATACGGTGCTGCGCGGCGGCTACGCCATTTTCTTTTCCAACCTCGGCGCGGACACTGTCTCCGTCTATCAGCCCGGCTACACCGCGACCACCAGCCTTGTGCCCAGCCGGAACAACGGGCAAACCTTCGAAGCCACCACCCAGAATCCGTTCCCCAACGGACTGCTCCCCATCGCCGGCAATTCCAATGGCCTTGCCACCTTCCTCGGCCAGGGCATTAACTCGCTCCGCCGCGACATGCGGCACCCCTATATGCAGCGTTGGAGCGCGAGCGTGCAGCACTCCCTCCCCTGGCGCACCATGTTCGATGTTGCCTACATCGGCAGCCGCGCCGTCGGACTGCTCTGGTCACAGGCTCTCAACGCCGTCCCCGGCCAGTACCTCAGCACCTCGCCCGTCCGCGATCAGGCCGCCATCGACTACCTCAGCCAGCAGGTGCCGAATCCCTTTGCCTCGCTGCCGCAATTTGCCGGTACGGGCCTCGCCACGGCCAACGTCTCGCGTACACAGCTTCTCCGGCCGTTCCCGCACTTCCCCGGCATTAGCGAGAATGCCCGCAACGGATACTCCTGGTATCACGCTCTGCAGGCTCGCTTCGAGAAGCGGCTCTCCTCCGGATTCACGACCACCGTCTCCTATACCTGGTCGAAAAGCATGGATGCCTCCACGGTGTTGAACGAATTCGAGGCTACACCTTACGAGTCCATCTCTTCCTTCGACCGGCCGCACAACATCACCGTCAGCGCCATGTACGATCTGCCCTTCGGCTACAAGAGCCGCTGGCTATCGGGCTCGCGCTGGCTCGATCAGGCCGTAGGCGGCTGGTCCATTCAGGCCCTCTACATCGGCCAGAGCGGCTCACCCATAGGATTCGGCAACATCATCTTCAACGGCAATATCGAAGATATTGTGCTGCCCAACTCCCAGCGCACCGTGGAACGCTGGTTCAATACGGAAGCTGGCTTTGAAAAGACGGTCAACCGCCAACTCGGCTCCAACGTCCGTACTTTTCCGTTGCGCTTCAGCGGACTCCGCACCGATGGCATGAACTGCGCCAACATGTCTCTGTTCAAGACCTTCAGCTTCACCGAACGCGTCCGCTTCCAGCTTCGCGCCGAAGCCACCAACGCCTTCAATCACTCGATGTTCTTGAGCGGACCGACCACCACGCCCACTAGCACGCTCTTCGGAGCGCTGCCCAACTCCGTCGCCCAGTCCAACCTGCCCCGCCGCATCACCGTCGGCGGCAAGCTCAGTTGGTAGCCGCGCCGGTTTCTCAGCGCAGCCTCCTGTGCATCTGATAGAGCCCTCACTGTCTGCAGACCGGCAACGACGCCCCCCAGCCGGCTCTTCGGAGCGCTGCCCAACTCCGGCGCACTAAGTCCAGCCCGCCCCGCCGCATCATCTTGCGGCAGCAAGTTCAGTTGGTAGTCGAGCCGGCTTCTCAGCGCAGCCTGCCGCGCATCTGATAGAGCCAGATGAGCGCTGCGTCCATCATCCTCTCGCCGGCCCCCACTTCGGCCACGCCCTCGCTGGGGCTGGCGCCGTATCCACCTTCGGCCGCCGCTTCGATGGTGGGGAAATACTGGTGGTAGCCGTTGCAGTATCCGAAGAAGAACAGCGTCTTCACCCGAGCGCGCTCTTTCAGCCGGATGGCGTGGCTCGAAAAAAACTCGCCGGAGGCCCCCACCATCGCGATCTCTCCGTTGAGCAGAGCCACTGTCAGCCGCGGTCTCACGCCATTCTCGTACTCATCTTCGAAGTTGCGAGTCAGCTCAAGAAAAAACGCCTGCGCAAACAGCATGCTCACGACGGGGTTCTTCAAATCGACGCGTGGCTTGAATTGAAACCGCTCTTCACGTACCCGCAAACTAGGCTTCTCCGCAGCCGCCGGCTGAAGCCTGCCCGCCAGCCTGACCGCCTCCCAACCCAACGCATCCCCATATTCCAGATAGTCCTTGCCGCCGCGATTGGTTCGCTGGTCGCCTGCCGCGCCTTGCAGGAAGACCGCAACCGCGCCCGTCTCCTGCATGACCCGTTTCTTCAATGCACCCACATAGTCGGCCGAGAACTGCATTGTCGTCGACGGGATGGTGGTCGGGTGCGCCGCCCAGTTCACCACCAACGCAATCGGCTTGCCGTCCAGGTTGTCTATCCGAAGCACCGCCAAATCCCGATCGCTGGGGCGTGCATCGAGCTTCGTGTGCCGGTTGATATTGTAGCCATCCAGGCTCAGGCTACCCGCTGCGAGCCTTGCCGGTTTTCGCTTCGCATCGGCCTCTACCACCACGCTGG
>JAEUQG010000545.1 GCA_016789755.1 Bryobacterales bacterium | reverse complement strand
TGTCGATATTGTCGCGGCGGCGGCGGTGGACGGCAACGAGAATATCTACCTTACCGGATACACGAACTCGACGACGTTCCCGACGGGAGGGCCGCCGTACAAGGCGACGCTGACGCCGGGCGACGCGGATGCTTTTGTGATGAAGCTCAATCCAACGGGGACGACGGTGGTGTACTCAACCTACCTGGGTGGCACGTTTGCGGACTACGGCCGTGCGATCGCCGTGAACGCGGCGGGGGAGGCGTACATTACGGGAAGCTCGATCGGGCGTTTTCCGACAACCGCGGGGGCGTTTCGTGAGTCTCCGGCGAACGCACCGGCGATTTTCGTGGCGAAACTATCAGCTACAGGAGCGTCGCTCGGATACGCCACCTATCTGGACGGGGCCGGTGCGGGGTTAGGGATCGCCGTGGATGCGGCCGGGGACGCGTACGTAGCCGGACACACCTACACGGCGACGTTCACCACGACGATGGGTTCCGTGCAGCAGACATACGGGGGAGCCACGGATGCGTTTGTGGTGAAACTGAATGCCACTGGCACGGCGCAGGTTTACTCGACGTTTCTGGGAGGCTTGGCGGAAGATCAGGCCACGGCGATCCAGGTGGATGGAAGCGGGAACGCCTATGTGAGCGGCTTTACCGGTTCATCGAATTTTCCCGTGACGACGGGCTCGTACCGGACGTCATTCGCCGGCGCCACCGATGCCTTTGCCCTGAAGCTGAACGCGACAGGGAGCGTACTGACATACAGCACATTGTTGGGTGGGGCGAACGTCGACCGGGCATACGCGATTGCGGTGAATGGGGCGGGTGAAGCGCACATTGCCGGGCAGACATACTCGTCCAGTTTTCCCACCACCGCGGGGGCCTATCGGACATCGCACGGCGGAGCGGCGGACGCTTTTGTGACGAAACTGAACGCCAATGGGACGGACGCCGTGTATTCGACGTTTCTGGGTGGATCAGGCACTTGTTCGATTGTGGACCCGTTCCGGCTGTATCAATGCGACGCGGCCTACGGGATTGGGCTGGATGCGTCGGGGAACGCGTATGTGGCGGGGGTAGCGGGTACCGGGTTCCCGATGGCAGGGGCGTTCCAGGCGACGCACGGTGGGAGCGGCGACGCTTTTGTGGCGCAGTTGAACGCCGGGGGAACGGCGCTCGTGTTTTCCACCTATATCGGAGGCGGCGGGGGGGATGTCGCCCTGAGTCTGGTTCATGCTTCCGCGAATGGGCCTGTGATTGCAGGATTCACCAGTTCGACCGATTTGCCCATTTCGCCGGGAGCGCTTCAGGTCATCCGCGGCGGCGGCGCGCACGAGGGATTCTTATCCCGCCTTGCCCCTTGCTCCGTCACCCTCGGCTCCGCCGGTTCGTTCTTTCCAAAAACCGCTGGTACCTACAACCTCGCCGTGTTTGCCGCCGCCGGGTGTGCCTGGAGTGCTTCGACCGATGTGAATTGGGTGACGTTGAACAGCGGGACGGGGAGCGGCAATGGTCAAGTGGGCTACACGGTAGCCGCCAATAACGGCCCACAGCGGGTGGGGCACATTACCGTTTCGGGCCAGACGTACACGATCACACAGGTCACTGGGTTGTGTGCGACGCTGGCGTCGACGGGATCGTGGCATCCACAAACCGCGGGGTCATATGCGGTGGGGGTGTTTGCGACGTGTTCGTGGACGGCGTCGGCCTCGCACGCCTGGATTACACTGCCGGTGACAAGCGGCACGGGAAATGCCAGCCTTGCCTATACGGTTGGTGAGAACCTGACTGGGGCGGCGCGCTACGGGACGATCACAGTCAACGGACAGACCTACGCGGTGAATCAGGTTGGGGGCGCGGGGGCGCTGTCATGCACGTACTTCGTAAGCTCTTCGTCGGAGACGTTTCCGAAGGCAGGCGGCAGCAGTTCCGTGCTAGTGCTGGCCAATAGCGGTTGTGAGTGGGCGGTGGCGAACCCGCACAGTTGGATCGCCATCACGGCCGGGATGGCGGGATTGGCGGATGGCGTGGTGGGCATCACGGTGGCGCCTAACGATACGGGGCAAACCCGGGTGGGAATATTGGTGATCGCCGGTTCGACGGTGACCGTGACCCAATCGGGACAGTAGTAGGGCTCGTCGAGTAGGATCGGTGATTAATCCGATCCGGCTGTGAAGGTAAACCTCTGAATTTGTCGCAAATCGTTATGGGGCCACTGAGTATCCGGTGGTTTTCCTCAAGCGTTGCTGGTAGTATTGGAAGCTTCGGAGGGTTCTACACATGCTGGGCACTGTACGATTTCTTGGTTTGGCAATGGCACTGGGGTGCTTCGCGGCATTCGGCGCCGGGTTCAGTCACACGGGGACGTTTCTTAACGACAACGACCTGAAATACTTCAACGTTACGTTGGGGGCGGATGGGGTGCTGACGGTTCGCACTTTCGGCTATGCCGGAGGGTTGAACCAACTGGGGAACACGATCGCGGATGGAGGATTTGCGCCGGCGTTGTGGGTCTTTGACGGGGCGGGGACGCTGTTGGCGCAGGACAGTGTGGGCGGGACGGTGCCGATTTGCAACGGCCGGGGCATCGATCCGACGACCGGCTCCTGTTACGACGCATTGGTTCCTGTATTTCTGCCGGCGGGTGCATACACGGTTGTACTGTCGCAGCAGGGGAACAATCCTTTGGGGGTTCTGAGCGACGGATTCTTCTATTCGCCGCCAAATGGGAACGATCCGGATTTCACTGGCGACAATAGCGGACAGATTGGGACGAAGTTCGTGGATCCGTTTGGAATTGCGGTACGGAACGGAAATTGGGCGGTGGATTTCACCGGAGATACGCTGCGCAGCGCGAGTGCCGCCGATATTCCGGAGCCCGGCAGCGCATGCCTGCTCTTGATGGGCGTTGCGGCGCTGGCGGGTCGGCGTTACTCGCGGTCGCGCCGGTAAGTGAACGCCGCCACAGCAGCCGCCATTGCCTGCTCCAAGCTGGCTGCCCGAGGCTTGTGCTAGTCTCTGTATCGATTGGAGACGACGAGCATGAGCCAACCTGCACTATCCCGGCGCGATGCCATCCGTGTGGCAGCGCCGTTGTTCCTGCCACGGCGTGTTTTCGGCGCCAACGACCGGATTCGCCTCGGCGTGATCGGTGTGGGGTATCGCAGTGGATTGCTGATCGATCAGTTGCCGCCTGGAGCGGAATTGGTGGCGGTGGCCGATTGCTGGTTGAAGCGGGCCGAGGACGCGGCGGCGAAGCGGAACGCGCAGTGGCGTATCTATCAGCACCATCAACGGCTGCTCGAACAGAAAGACATCGACGGAGTGATTGTGGGCACGAAGGAGCACCAGCGCGTGTTGCCGTGCATCCATGCCTGCCAGGCGGGCAAGGACGTGTATGCGGAGAAGCCGTTGACGTTGTATCCGGCCGAAGGGCGGGCGTTGGTGAAGGCGGTGCACCGCTACGGACGTGTGGTGCAGGTGGGGAGCCAGCAACGATCGATGGCGATGAATCAGGTGGCGTGCCGTTTCGCCCGCGAAGGCGGATTGGGACGGATTCTGTATGTACAGGGCGCGAACTACCCTGGGCCGGCGAAGGTAGGCGCGTGGCCGGAAACGGCGATGCCGCAGGGATTCGATTGGGATTTGTGGCTGAATCAATGCGCGATGCGTCCATACAGCTCGAAGCTGCACGGGAATCCGAATTTGCGTGAGTTCTGGGGCGGGGAGATGACGAATTGGGGGGCGCATGGGATCGATCAGATCCAATCGGCGCTGGGGATGGATCATACGGGTCCGGTGGAGTTCTGGCCGCTGGTGGACGGGCCGCCGGGTGGCGTGGCGTTCCGGTATGCGAATGGCGTCGTGGTACGGCTGGAGGTGCCGATGGTGTCCGGCATCGAAGGTGGGTGCATTGTGGTGGGGGAGAAGGGTGTGCTGCGCATTGTGCGCAACGGCCTGCGCACGGATCCGGCGGGACTGATCAAAGAGCTGCCACCGCAGGAAGAAGTGGACAAGTGGCAGCGGGCGCAGTGGCAGGCGCAGTATCACATCCAGGAGTGGATGGAATGCATGCGGAGCCGGAAGCAGCCTTCGGCGGATGTGGAGACGGGGCAACGGGCGACGACGGTTTGCCAATTGGCGAATCTGACGCGGGAGGTGAACCGGAAGCTGCGGTGGGACCCGGTGAAAGAAGCGATTGTAGGGGATGAGGAAGCGGCGGGGTTGTTGGTGCGGAAGCGGCGGAAAGGGTACGAGTTGCCGGCTTAGGAGGGGCGGTAGTCGCGGGGGGTGCAACCATAGCGGCGGCGGAAGACGGTGGCGAAGTACTGGCTGGAGGCGAAGCCGCATTGGAGCGCCACTTCCGTAATGTGGGCGCCGGGGTGCGAGGCGAGAAGGCGAGCGGCGAGATCGAGCCGGCAGCGGTTGACATACTGCATGGGGGTCATATTAGCGAGCAGTTTGACGTGATGGACGAATTGGGTGACACCAAGTCCGCACGCTGAGGCCATGGCGTGGACGGTCCAATCGAGTTCGGGATGGCGGGTGAGGTCGTGGAGGAAGAGTTGGACGGTGCGGGAGGCGGTGGAGAGGCTGCGGTCGAGGCGGGGTTTGCGGCGGCGGAGGAGTTCGAGGAGGAGCAGGAAGAGTTCGTTGGCACGGACGGCGACGCTGGAGATGGCACTGGGCTGAGCATCGTGCTGGAGGCTTTGGGCGATGCCCTGGAAGCAGCGCTGGAGGTCAGGGGAGGCGCGCCAGACGGATTGTTCGGTATGGCGCAGGATGTCGGTGAGTTCGGCGAGGTCGGACTGGCTGAGGAGCAGCCAGGAGGGCCACTTCCATTCCTGATCGGGGCGGCGGACGGCGACATCGAGGATCAGCCAGTGGAGGCGGCTGGGACCGACATGGGGATTGCCGACGCGGTGCAGTTGCCACGGAC
>JAEUQG010000535.1 GCA_016789755.1 Bryobacterales bacterium | reverse complement strand
AGTCGATCACCTCGGACTCCTCGAAGGCGTACGGAAGGCATCGAGCGCAAGATTGACAGAGCTTCGGGAAGACTACTCTTGGATTGATCTGGCCCTTGAGCCACTCAGACGGCAGTTTGTGCCGATCGAGAAGAAGACCCTCAACACTTTATGGAAAAGCAGGAAAGTGTCTGAGAGAATAGCCGATGAAGTGAACAGGAAGCAGGTTCTTGCACCGATCGGCGTGTCGATTGAGGGCAACGAAGACGCGCTCCTTCGAGCGATGACGAGTATCGCGGTCATGGAAGAGCGCGCAAACGGGAAGATCAATGTGCCGGACATTTTTCGAGTCGAGGCTGAGATCCTCCGCAAAGGTGGTGTTGCCGTACCCCGAAGGTAAGGGACGGGGATGGTAAATCAGAAGGGGAAGGTCAAAGGAGTAGCGCGGGCGGCTTCGCTGGCTACTCCGCGATCCCGACGCGGCTCATGAGCCAGGCGTATTGGAAGGCGATTTCCTTGAAGCGGTCGTAGCGGCCGGAAGCTCCGCCGTGGCCGGCGCCCATGTTGGTTTTGAGCAGTAGGGGGTTGGGGTCGGTTTTCAAGGGGCGGAGGCGGGCGACGTATTTGGCGGGCTCCCAGTACATGACCTGGCTGTCGTTCAGGCTGGTGGTGACCAGGATGGCGGGATAGGCTCGTTTCTCCAGGTTGTCGTAGGGGCTGTAGGTCTTCATGTAATCGTAGGCGGCTTTTTTGTTGGGATTGCCCCATTCGAGGTATTCGCCGACGGTGAGCGGGAGCGAAGCGTCCATCATCGTGTTCATGACGTCGACGAAGGGGACGGCGAGGTGGGCGGCCCGGAAGAGATCGGGGCGCATATTGAGAACGGCGCCGATGAGCAGACCGCCGGCGCTGCCGCCTTCGATTACCATGCGCTCCTTCGATGTCCATTTTTCCTTAATAAGGAATTCGGCACAATCGATGAAGTCCTGGAATGTGTTTTTCTTCTTCATGAGCATGCCGTCTTCATGCCAGAGTTCGCCCATTTCGTTGCCGCCGCGGATGTGGGCGGTGACCCAGATCATGCCGCGGTCGAGCAGGCTGAGACGAGGGATGGAGAAAGCGGCGCTCATGCCGATGCCGTAGGAGCCGTATCCGTAGAGGAAAAGCGGGGCCTTGCCGTCGCGCTTCATGCCGCGCTTGTAGACGACAGACATTGGAACGCGCACGCCGTCGCGGGCGGTGGCCCAGAGGCGTTCGGTCACGTACTGCCTGGCGTCGTAGCCGCCGAGCACTTCGTCCTGCTTGAGCAGTTTCGAAGTTCCGGTGGCCACATCGTAATCGAAGACGCTGGAAGGGGTGACCATGCTCTGGTAGGAGTAGCGGAAGGTGGCGGTGTCGAACTCCGGATTGGCGCTGGGGTTGGCGGAATAGACAGGCTCGGGGAAGGCGATGGACTTCCACTTGCCGGACTTGAAGTCGATGAGGCGCATGCGGTTGACGGCCTCAGTCTTTTCGAGGACGACGCCGAAATCCTTAAACAGATCGATGCCTTGCAGCAGGACCGCAGGCTGATGGGGGAGGAATTCCTTCCAGTTGGCGGGGGCCGGGTTGTCCGCCGGGGCGGTCATCATGCGGAAGTTCTTGGCGTCTTTGTTGGTGCGGATGTAGAAGAGGCCGTTGCGGTGATCGATGTCGTAGCGATGCTTGTTTTCGCGGGGGAGGAACACCTGGAAGGGCTGGTCCGGCTGATTGGCGGGGAGGTAGCGGGCTTCCGTGGTGTCGGTGCTGCCGATGTCGAGGATGAGGAATTTCTGATCGCGGGTCTTGGCGATGTGGATGCGGAAGAGTTCATCCTTTTCGAAGTAAAGGGGGCCTTCGACCGGCTTGCCGAGAGAGAGACGCCAGAGGTTGTCGGAGCGCTTGGTGACCTTGTCCTCGGTAGTGAAGAAGAGCGTACGGTTATCGGAGGCCCATTGCGCGCCGGTGACGCGTTCGGCGGTATCGGGAAGGGTTTCGCCGGTGGCGAGATTTTTGACGTGCAAGGTGTACTGGCGGAACCCGGTGGTGTCCGTAGTGTAGGCCATCATCTGGTGATCTTCGCTGAGGCTGGTGACGCCGACGCTGAAGAACTTGTGGCCTTCGGCGAGTTTGTTGCCGTCGAGCAGAATCTCTTCCGGCCCGTCCATGGAGCCCTTGCGCCGGCACTGGATGGCGTACTGCTTGCCTTCTTCGGTGCGGGTGTAATAGAAGTAGGGGCCGCGGCGGTAGGGTACGCTGAGGTCGGTTTGCTTGATGCGGCTGAGGATCTCTTTGTAGATCTTGTCCTCAAAGGGCTTGAGTTGTTTTGTCGACTCGGCCGTGTAGGAATTTTCGGCTTCGAGATAGTGGATCACCTCAGGGCTGGATTTCTCGCGCAGCCAATGATAGGGGTCGATCACAGTGGCGCCGTGACGTTCTTCACGGTGGTCGACGCGCTTGGCGACGGGGGGCTCGGCGAGGGCTGATGCAGTGAGCGAAAGGGTCAACACGAGCCTCCAGGCATGAGAAGTGCAAATATTCGGCATGGTTGGGATTGCTGCCTTTGTTTCCTCCATTCTACCCTTAACGGGGCGATTCCCCTTTCCACGCTTTGGACGATGATATCGTCATGACTAACAGGGCGCCCGAGTGCGCCGCACCATGGCTGAATTTCTACTCAAGTACGCCGACGCGAGAGGGCAGATCAAGGAACAGGTGGCCGAGGCCGATTCGGAATCGGATCTGCGGGACAAGTTTGCGCAGCAGGGGTTCCTGATTTATTCGATCAAGCCGACCGGCAAGAGCCTGGTGGCGAGCTTAGGGGTGGGGTCCTCGCGCAAGAAGATCAACATGGAGAAATTCCTGATCTTCAACCAGCAGTTTCTCACGCTGGTGAGGGCGGGGTTGCCTATTTTGAAGTGTCTGGATCTGCTGGCGGACCGGCTCACCGACCCGAAACTGGGGAAATACGTTCAGGTGGTACGCGACGAAGTGCGCAATGGGGCGCTGCTGTCCGACGCCTTCGGAGCGGCGGGTGTGTTTCCGCCGATCTACGTCACGTCCATCATGGCGGGCGAGAAATCGGGTGCGCTGGTGGAGGTGCTGGAGCGGTATCTGGCCTACCAGCGGCTGTCTATGTCGGTACGGAAGAAGCTGATGCTGGCGCTGATCTATCCGGCGGTGCTGATTGTGCTGGTGACGGCGCTGATCATCTTCATGGTGACGTACGTGGTGCCGCAGTTTGCCACGTTGTATGCGGGCTTGTCGGCGGATCTGCCTGGAATCACGCAGTTTCTGATCACGGTGGGCACGGCGGCGAGCGAATATCTGCTGCTGATTGTGCTGACGGTGGCAGGAACCGTTGTTGGGGCGCGATTGTGGGCGCAGACAGAGACGGGGAAAGAGAAGCTGGACCAGTGGAAGCGGAACACTCCGGTGCTGGGGATGATCTGGATCAAGTATCAAGTGGCGCAATTGGGCCGTGTGCTTTCCACGCTGCTGATGGGCGGCATTCCGTTGGTGCAGGCGCTGGAGACGGCGTTCTCGTCGATGGAATCGCGATTGCTGCGGCGGGCATTGGAGCAGGCTCGTCAACTGGTGAAGGAAGGGCAGCCGCTGTCGGCATCCCTCAACAATGCGAAGCTGTTTCCGCCGCTGGCGATCGACATGATTGAAGTCGGCGAGTCAACGGGAGCGCTGCCGGCGATGCTGAATTCGGTGGCGGAATTCTACGAGGAAGACGTGACCACGCAGATGACGGCGACGCTGAGCCTGATTGAACCAGCGATCATGATCTTCATGGGCGGGTTTGTGGCGTTTGTGCTGGTGGCGCTGTATCTTCCGATTTTCTCGCTGTCGGATTCACTGGGCGGCCCGTAGCTGCTTCGCACTCGTCAACGGCTTTCTGGGCGTCCTGGATGGATCTTCGGAATCCCTTCAGCCGTTGATCGACGCCGATGGCATGGAAGGCGGCGAGCCCGCGGCGGCGTTCGGCGCAACCCTCGGCACGATTACCGGAAGAGAGCAGAGCATCGGCGAGAATCAGGCGCGATTCAGGGAGTCCGGCGCGGTGGAAGGGTGCGAGGGTTCCTTTGGCCAGCATCTCTTCGTAGATGCGGACAGCCTGTGCGGCGGCGTCGCGGGTTTCCTGGAATCGGCCCAGGCCGAGCCTGGAACTGGCCAGATATTTGAAGGCTTCGGCGAGATAGGCGAGGCTTTGCTGGTTGCCTGGGTCCTCCTGCAAAATGCGTTCGCGCATGGCGGTCAGCCGGCGAGCCAGCGGTTCGGCGGAGGCATAGTCCCGCAGGTCGATGTAATTCCAGCAAAGAATGCCGGCGGCTGTGGACACGGCCAGTTGGCGGCGAGGACTGGCGGGGCCGGCGGCAAGAGACTGCTCAGCCAGAACGAGGCCCTCGCGGGAGTGCCGCAAAGCTTGTTGCGGCCGCAATTCCACCAGATGCCGCGCGGCGAGACGCCAATGGCACAGCATCATGCCCTGATGCAGCTCGTGGCTGGGTTTTTCGCGATGGAGCGCGGAGTAAAGCGCGGAGGCTTCCTGAAACAAGGCGATTCCGGCGCTGGGATCGAGACGGTCGATGGCGAGGCCGCGGGCGTAGAGAACGTGAGGGCGGAGTGGGCGGGATTCGGGATCGGCGGCGACCTTGCTCAGATAGTCCAGTGCCTTGCGGGAATGCTCATCCGCCTTCCGGAGATCGAGGCCCTGGACATCGAACAGGGTGAGGTTGGAATAGAGGCGGGCTGCCTCG
>JAEUQG010000531.1 GCA_016789755.1 Bryobacterales bacterium | reverse complement strand
AGGGGTTGAGTGGGGTTTGCGGTGTGGGTTTTTGGGGCCACGGAGGACTGGGATGAACGCGGATGGGGTTTGGGGATGCGGTTTTGGCGGCAGGGGTTGAGTGGGGTTTGCGGTGTGGGTTTTTGGGGCCACGGATGAATGGGATGAACACGGATGGGTTTGGGGATGCGGTTTTGGCGGGCCATGGATGGGATGAACACGGATGGGTTTGGGGGTGAGTATTGGACCGATGGGGTTGGTTTAGTGGGTCCAGATGAGACGGAGGGCACGGAGGAAGTTTTCGCCTAGGATGGCTCGGATGTGGTGGGGGGTGTAGCCTCGGTGGAGGAGGGCTTCGGTGAGATCGAAGATGCGTTGGGGATGGTTCAGGCCTTCGATGTCGTCTTTGTCGCGGAAGGCGTAGGTGTCGGCTCCGGCGCGGTTGCGGTAGAAGGCTCTCAGACGGGCTCGCTGGTCGGCTGGCATGGCGTCGTAGCCGTCGAGATCGATGTCGCTGCCAATGCCGAGGTGCTCGATGCCGGTTAGTTTTCGGACGTGATCGAAGTGATCGATGACGTGGCCGATGGTGGTGGGCTCGGAGGCGCGGACGAACATGCGAACGGCGGTGATGCCCATGACGCCGCCGGATTTGGCCATGCGGCGGATGGCTTCGTCGGATTTGCAGCGGGGATGGCCGGAGATGGCGCGGCAGTTGGAGTGCGTGATGAGGACGGGTTTAGCGGAGGCGTCGAAGGCGTCGAGAGTGGTGCGGTCGCCGCAGTGGGAGACGTCGATGGCCATGCCGGTCTGGTTCATGCGCTCGACGATGCCGATGCCGAAATTGCTGAGGCCGTCGTCGCGGCGCTCGGTGGCTCCGTTGCCGATGCGGTTGCGGGAATTGTAGGTGAGCTGGGAGATGCGCTGGCCGAGGTTGTAGAACGTCTGCACGTCGGCGGGGGTGCGGAAATGTTCGGAGTTCTGGATGCCAAGGAGGATGCCGATGCGGGAGTTGTGCTTGGCCTGGAGGATGGATTGGACGGAGTCGATGCGCTGGAAGTCGCGGCCGTGGTGGGCGAGGAAGCCGTTGTAAAAGGCGAGCCACTGGAGAACCTGATGATAGGCGTCGGGCTGGCCGGTGCCGACTCCGGTGGCGATGTGGAGGACGGTGATGGCGGAGGAGCGGTAACGGTCGAGGTCGGCGGGGGTGAAGGTGGGAGGCGAGTACATCCACCGGTAGAACTTTTCGGTGTTCAACTGCAAGGGGGCGAGCATGTCGAGGACGGTGGATTCGCGGACGAGGTCGATGGTTTGGGCGGAGTATTGATGGGGGGATTGGGCGTGGAGGCGGTAGCGTCGTAGCAGGAAGGCGGGCGCGGCGAGCAAGGCGCGGCGCGGAAGCGAGGACATGGGAGGAGTATACCTTGGCTGGTATCCTGAGGAAATACCCATGAAGTTCGGGATTGATTTTGGAACTACGCGAATTGTGGCGGCGGTATCGGACCGGGGCAACTATCCGGTGGTGTGTTTCGACACGCCGGATGGAGGCGCGGAGGAGTGGTTTCCGCCGCTGGTGGCGGTGAACGGGGCGCAGTGCGCGTTCGGGTGGGAAGCTTATGGGCACAGCGGCGACCGGGAGTGGACGGTGGTGCGGTCGTTGAAGCGCATATTGGAGGATGCCGGGCCGAATACGGAATTGGCGATCGGCGGGGCGAGGTATGCGGTGCTGGATCTGCTGACGCGGCTGGCGGCGGCGCTGGGGGATGCATTGCGGCAGGCGAGCAGCGCGCATGCGAAGGCCGGCGAGCCGTTCGAGATCATGCTGGGGGTGCCGGCGAATGCGAACAGCAACCAGCGGTTTCTGACGGCGGAGGCGTTCCGGAGGGCGGGGTTCACGGTGGTGGGGATTGCCAACGAGCCATCGGCTGCTTCGGTGGAGTTCGGGCATCGGAACAAGACCGATTTGGACGATCAACAACTGTTGCTGGTATACGATTTGGGGGGCGGGACGTTCGATGCTTCGCTGGTGCAGTACGATGAGCGGACGCACCGGGTGGTGGCGAGCGAGGGGATCTCGACGCTGGGCGGGGACGATTTCGATCAGTTGCTGGCGGATATGGCGCTGGCCGAGGCGGGGTTGGCGCTGGATGCGTTGAGCGCGGGGGAGGCGTTCCGGCTGCTGGAGGAGTGCCGGCGGAAGAAAGAAGCGCTGCACGCAAACACGCGCAAGATTGTGGTGGATCTGGAAGAGGTGCGGGCGGGGCTGGCTCCGGTGACGATTGCGGCGGCGGACTTTTACGAGCAGGCGCGGCCGTATGTGGATGAGACGCGGCGGGCGGTGCACGATCTGCTGGAGCGGCACGGGAATGCGGAAGTGGAGTGGCTGTACATTACGGGCGGGGGGAGCGAGTTGCCGATTGTGTCGCGGCTACTGAAGGAAGATTTCGGGCGGCGGGTGAAGCGGTCGGCGTATACGCGGTCGGCGACGGCGATCGGGCTGGCGATACAGGCGGACGCGACGGCGGGCTACACGCTGCAGGAGCGCTTCACGCGTTATTTCGGGGTATGGCGGGAGGGGGATGGCGGGCAGCGGATTGTGTTCGATGCGTTGTTTCCGAAGGGGACGGCGCTGCCGGAGGCGGGGGCGGGTCCGCTGACGATCCGGCGGGAGTATGAGCCGATGCACAACATCGGGCATTTCCGGTATCTGGAGGCGAGCCATCTTTCCGACGACGGGCAGCCGGCGGGGGACATTACGGTGTGGGATGAGATTCTGTTTCCGTTCGACCGGGAGTTGGCGGAAGCGGGGGATCTGAGCGCGCTGGCGGTGGATGTGAGCGCGGCGGCGAGCGGGCAGCGAATCGAAGAAGAATACCGGTGCGATGCGGGCGGGACGGTGACGGTGGCGATCCGCAATCGCAGCGCCGGGTATGAACGCACTTATCCATTGGGGCGCTGGTCGGTATCGACGAAGCCGGCGCGAGCCACACGAAAGCCGAGAAAACGAACTTCATGAAGGAACTGTTGAAACCATCGCTCAACTGGCTGCTGGTGTTTGTGCCGGTGAGCGCCTATCTGCATTACGCGCGGGAAGACGCGCACACGGCGGTGTTTGTGACGGCGTGTCTGGCGATTATTCCGCTGGCGGGATGGCTGGGGCACGCTACGGAGCATCTGGCGGCGCGGACGAGCGAAGCCGTGGGCGGGTTGTTGAACGCGACGTTCGGCAATGCGGCGGAGCTGATTATCGCTCTGATTGCGTTGCAGAAGGGGCTGTACGACGTGGTGAAGGCTTCGTTGACGGGGTCGATCATCGGGAACGTGCTGCTGGTGCTGGGGGCGGCGTGTTTCGCGGGCGGGCTGAAGCACAAGGTGCTGCGGTTCAACGCGAGCGGGGCGCGGACGCAGGCGAGCATGATGACGCTGGCGGCGATTGCGATGATCATGCCGGCGGCGTTCCACTATCTGGGCGGGGCGGTGGACAAGGAAGACGATCTTAGTCTGGAGATCGCGGTGGTGCTGATGCTGACGTACGCGGCGAGCCTGCTGTTTTCGCTGCACACGCACAAGCATTTGTTTCAGAGTCCGGCGGAGGTGGAGGAGGTGGAGGCGCACGAGCATTGGAGCACGGGGAAGTCGGTGGGGATACTGGTGGTTTCGACGGCGTTTGTGGCGTGGATGAGCGAGTTGCTGGTGGGGTCGGTGGAGCATGCGGCGCACGAGTTCGGGATGACGAGCATTTTCGTGGGTGTGATTGTGGTGGCGATTGTGGGCAATGCGGCGGAGCATTCGACGGCGATTCTGATGGCGATGAAGAACCGGATGGATTTGAGTTTGGGGATTGCGATGGGGAGCAGCTTGCAGATAGCGCTGTTCGTGGCTCCGTTGCTGGTGCTGGTGAGCCACTGGATTGGTCCGCGGCCGATGGATTTGTTATTCACGCCGGCGGAGATTGTGGCGGTGGTGCTGGCGGTGGCGATTACGGCGCAGATCAGCGGGGACGGGGAATCGCACTGGCTGGAGGGGATACAATTGCTGGCGGTGTATGTCATTCTTGGAATCGTCTTCTTCTTCCTGCCGGAGGTGGCGGGAGCGAAGCACTGATTTGTCATACGTGACGAGAGAAAGAGGTTTCTTATGCTAGCGGAACTTGCAGGCAAGACAGCATTGGTGACGGGAGCGTCGCGCGGGATTGGGGCGGCGACGGCGATCACTCTGGCGAAGAACGGATGTGCGCGGGTGGTGATTCATTACCACTCGTTTGGGGAAGGGGCGCAGGCGACGATGGACGCGATCCGGGCGGCGGGGGTGGAAACGGCGGCGATACAAGCGAACCTGGCGACGCGGGACGGGATACAGTCGTTGCGGGACCAGATGAGCGAAGTTGCGCCGGAGGTGGACATTCTGGTGAACAACGCGGGATCGCTGGTGAAGCGGGCGGGGCTGACGGAGTTCAGCGAAGAACTGTTCGATGAAGTGATGGATTTGAATTTCCGCTCGGCGTGGTTTGTGTCGCAGGAAGCGGCTCCGTCGATGATACGGAAGGGGTGGGGGGTGATTGTGAATCTGAGTTCGATTGCGGCGCGGAAGGGCGGTGGGCCTGGGGCGGCGATTTATGCGGCGTCGAAGGCGGCGGTGGCTTGTATCACGAAGGGGATGGCGAAGGAACTGGCGCCGCGGGGAGTGCGTGTGAACGCGGTGAGTCCGGGGACGGTGGACAATCATTTCCACGAGGTATTCAGCACGGCGCAGATGCTGGAGGCGGTGGTGAAGCAGACGCCGGCGGGGAAATTGGGGGATGACCAGGAAGTGGCGGATGTAATTTTGTTTTTGTGTTCGGATG
>JAEUQG010000508.1 GCA_016789755.1 Bryobacterales bacterium | reverse complement strand
GTGAATTGTCCAGTACAAAAAGCGGCGCCGTCGCGGATCCTTTGAATACTTTTGCAGCGGTAAACTCATACGCACAGTGCTTGACATCACCCACCTGACCGTTTGCACCAACGACGCGAGCCGGTGTCGTATTGTAGTGTCGCTGAGAACTGACAATGGAACCTCCGGTCTCTAAGTTCGCCCAAAATGCAGTGCGACCGCGTGATCGGAAGTGGCAGACAAGACCAGCCAACATCCCAATGGCACTGCTAACAGTGTAGAATGCTGCAACTGGGACTGCATTCTCGAATGCGCAGGGATTTCGGATCCCGGACGCCGTAAAGATGACTGCCATCGGCCTCCTCTGCCACTTCTATCCAGAACCTTCCGGAGCCAAGCCGATCCTCCTGAAGCTGATACCATCACCAACATGCTGCGCCGCCAGTTCCTCGCCCTCTCCGCCCTCGCCACCGCTCAGCAGCGGCGCCTGCCCAACATCGTCTTCATCCTTGCCGACGACCTCGGCTGGGGCGATCTTTCCTGCTACAACCCGCAGTCGAAAATCAAGACCCCGCATCTCGACAAACTCGCCGCCCAAGGCATCCGGTTCACCGACGCCCATACCCCCTCCTCCGTTTGCACCCCCACGCGCTACGGTCTGCTCACCGGCCGCTACTCCTGGCGCACACGGCTCAAACACGGCGTGCAGGACGGCTTCGATCCCCCGCTCATCGAAAAGGGCCGCCTCACCGTCGCATCCATGCTCCAACAACACGGCTACGCGACCGCATGCATCGGCAAATGGCATCTGGGCATGAATTGGACGCGCAATGACGGCTCGCCGATGCCCTTCCGCACCCAGGGCGGATTCCGCCCCGGCGACGACATCGATTTCTCCAAACCCGCCACGAACGGCGTCAACGCTGCGGGCTTCGATGAATATTACGGCATTTCCGCCTCGCTCGACATGCCCCCCTATTGCTTCCTCGAAAACGGCCGCCCCACCGCCCCGCCATCCCAGCGCATGCCGCGCGGCATGAGCCTCTTCCTCAATCAGCCCGAGGGAGTCTCCTGCCAGGGATTCACCCTCGAAGGCGTCATCCCCGCCCTCACCCAACGCGCCGTCGCCTTCGTCGAGCGCAACGCCGCCAAGCCCTTTTTCCTCTACGTTCCTCTGTCCTCGCCGCATCTGCCCGTAGTTCCCAACACCGCCTTCGATGGCAAGAGCGGAGCCGGCCGCTACGGCGATTTCGTCGTCGAGATGGATGCCGCCGTGGGCCGCATTCTCGACGCGCTCGACAAAACCGGCGCCGCCGCCAACACGCTGGTCTGCTTTTCCAGCGATAACGGCGGACTCTGGCACTGGTGGGACTTCTCCGAACCCGACGACGTGCGCGACGGCAAGATCACTCCTCGCGCCCAGTACAACAAGGATCACGGCCACCAATCGAATGCCTGGATGCGAGGCACGAAAGCCGATGCCTGGGAAGGCGGCCACCGCGTGCCGTTTCTCGCCCGCTGGCCAGGCCGCATTAAGCCCGGCTCGGTCTCCCATTCCCTCATCTGCCTCACCGATTTCCTCGCCACCTGCGCCGGCGCCGTAAATCACAAACTCCCCGTCGCCTCAGCCGAAGACAGCTTCAGCCTCTTGCCCGCGTTCGCCGACCCCAAACGCGAGATTCGCGACCATGTGGTGCATCACACCCTGCACGGCAAGTTCGCCATCCGCATGGGCGAATGGAAACTGATCGCCGAGCGCGGTTCCGGTGGGTTCTCCGTCCCTCGATCGGTTACGCCCAACCAAGGCGAAGCAGCGGGGCAACTCTACAACCTGCGCACCGATCCCGGCGAAACGAAGAACCTGTACCTGGACCATCCGCAGATCGCCGCCCGCCTGCGCGCCCGGCTCGAAACCATCCAGGCCACCCCGCGCACGCGCTGACCAAGCCTCGTGAGCGCTCTACCCAACACACGGCTCACCGCCGGAACCTTCGCGGTTGTGGCCGCAATAGCGCTGGCTGCCATCGCCTGCCTCCTCGTCCTGCAATCGCCGAAACCCGCCGCATCGCCCCACATTCTGTTCCTCGCCCTCAGCCCCACCGGCGAATGGATGGCTTCCGCCGGAGCCGCCGGAGACGTGCGGCTGTGGCAGGAGAAAAGAATGGCCCACGCCCGCACACTCCCTCTCGCCGATGGCGCCCTCAACGATCTCCAGTTCTCGCCCGATGGCCGTTTCCTTGCGGTCGCCTCGCGCAATCTCATCCTCTACGACCTTCAAAACCGAAGTCAGCGCGTCATTCGCGATGACCAGGCCAACTACGGCACGGCGCGATTCACTTCGGATTCGAAGACGCTGCTCACTGTGACCGGAAGCGGCCACATTGGACTCATCGACCTTCACTCCGCACAGATGCGCCCCCTCTACTGCTGCACCTCCATCTGGGGCGAAGTCGCGTTCACCGGCAACGACCGCCAAATCGCCTGGGCCGGCCATTGGCCCGGATTGCTGGACAGAGCGTCAGGCGCCGTGGCCAGATTCACGCAGGAGCGCCAATTCGAAGCATTCGGACCCATCGCGACCCACGGCGAATCCATCTTCATCGGAAGCCAGGACGGCCGCGTGTATTGGTGGGACCTGGCCACTCGAAAGCTTCTTGGAAAATCCCCCCCCATTCCCGGCTACGTCCGCACGCTCGCCGTCCTCGGCGGCCGCGCCTGGATCGCCTACTCCTCAGCCCAGGGTTCGCCGGTTCATCTGTGGCAACCCGCAACCGGTGCCAGCCGCGCAGTCGCCAGTGCCCGCCCTGCCGGCAACATCGTCTACCACCCCGTGCATGGCAGCGTCGTCTTCGCCGACTCCACCGGCGAAATTCAGTTCTGGGACCTGCCGAACCAAACCCGCCTTCGATAACTGCCATTGCCGCCATTTTCCGCTATTCTGACCTCGTGCACCGCCTGACCCTCCTCATCCTCGCAACCCTCTCCCTGCACGCCCAGACCTTCACCGCCCGCCTCTCGGGCACCGTGAAAGACCCCACTGGAGCGCCCATCCCCGACGCCAAGGTCAGCCTCACCCAGTTGGAAACCAACGCCTCCAAATCGACGCAAACCGGCGAATCCGGCACCTTTTTCCTCCCTCTGCTCCTCCCCGGCAACTACGAAATCGCCGTCGAAAAACAAGGCTTCCAACTCCTCAAGCAGGCTGGCATCAAACTCGAAGTCAATCAAAATGCCACGCTCGACGTTTCCCTCAAACTGGCCGATACTGCCACCTCCGTCGATGTCTCGGCGGAAGTCCCCGTCCTCCAAACGGAAACAGGCGGCGTCGGACTGACCCTCGAAACGAAAACCATCGAGGAGTTCCCGCTCGCCGAGCGTAACATCATGGCGCTCGTCCGCACCGTGCCCGGTGTCATCGCCCGCGATCAGGTCGGCCAGTCCCGCGGTGGCCGCAATGTCTTCGATTCCAACTTCTCCGTCGGCGGTGGTAGAACGTCTACCAATGAAGTGCTCCTCGACGGCTCCACCAACACCATCGGCGATTTCAACGGCGTCGTCATCAATCCGCCGCCCGATTCCGTCCAGGAGATCCGCGTCGAAACCAACGCCTTCTCCGCGGAATTCGGCCGCACCGGCGGCGGCGTCGTAAACGTCGTCACCAAGGCCGGCACCAACTCCTATCACGGCGCAGCCTACTACTACCACCAGAACGACGCCTTCAACGCCAACAGCTTCGTCAACAACCGCTTCAATACGCCCAAGCCGGTCCTTCGCCGTCACCAATACGGATTCACCCTCGGCGGCCCCCTGTGGATTCCCAAACTCTACAAAGGCGCCAACCAGACCTTCTTTTTCACCGCCTTCGAAGGCCGCCGCGAAAAGGACCCCGTCCAGTCCGTGCAAAGCGTCCCCACCGCGCTCGAACGCGCCGGCGATTTCTCCTCCACCGTGTTCCTCGCCGCCGCAGGCCCGCAAAGCATCCAGGTCTTCGATCCTTCCACCTCCCGCGTCAGCGGAAACACGCGCTCCCGCGATCCGTTCCCCGGCAACATTGTCCCTGCTAGCCGCATCAATCCCATCGCCGCGCGCCTGACCGCCTTCTATCCCGAACCGAACCGCGCCGGCTCCACCGTCACCGGACGCCAGAACTACCTCTACGAAGCTTCCCGCACCTATTCGCGCGATCTCTTCACCAACCGCGTCGATCACTACTTCAACGGCAAACACCGCCTGTTCGGCCGCTTCTCCTGGCAGGAAAACCTCGACACCAACCCCGCCACCATTGTCCGCTTCACCAACTCCAACTCCGTCTATGACCGCTTTGCCAACGTGGCCATCGACGACACCTATCAATTCACCCCGCGCCTCTACAACGTCTTCCGCTACATGTTCGCCCGCTTCCGCGCCAATCAGATCTCGAACACGCTCGGCTACGATCCAACGCAACTGGGGCTGCCTGCCTACATCCGCGATTCCGCCAATATCCTCTTCTTCCCCAACGTCACCAACAACGAGTTCCCCTCCCTCGGCGGCACCGCCCACAATGACCAGCCCCGCGACACGCAAGGCATCCAGAACAACATCGTCTATACGCGCGGCAAACACAATCTGCGGGCCGGCGCCGAATATCGCCTCTACCGTTTCTATCCCTTCCAGATCTTCAACCCCACGGGCCTCTACGCCTTCACCAAACAGCACACCGCGCCCGATCAATTGGCCTCCGTCGCGCCCCAGTTCGGACTCGGCTTCGCCAGCATGCTGCTCGGCTTCGGCGGTTTTCAATACGAAAAAGTGGAGCCTCTCACCGCTTATCACCACTACGCCGGCGCCTATCTGCAGGACGATTTCAAAGTCACCGCCCGCCTCACCCTCAACGCCGGCCTGCGCTGGGAAACCGAAACCGGCACAGGCGAATCGCACGACCGCCTGTCCTATTTCGATCCCAACTATCCCAGCCCCCTGCGCGGCGCTCCCCCAGGAGCCATCCTCTTCACCGGAGACGCCAATCCGCGCACCGTGCGCGCCAACAACTACCGCAACTTCGCTCCCCGTCTCGGCGCCGCCTACCGCATCAACTCCAAGACCGCCCTGCGGGCAGGCTACGGCATCTTCTTCCTGCCCCTCGGACTGGAGCCGACCATCGTCACCACCCCATTCAACTACACCGTCATCGCCGATGCCTTCACGCCCACTTACTCGCCGCGCGTCACGCTTAGCGATCCATTCCCCGGCGGCATCGCTCGCCCCTCATCCGCCGACCGTGTCACCGGCGGCTCCTATCGGCTCGGCGCCAATTCGAACATCGTGCTCCGCCATCAGCCGGCCCACTATGTGCAGCAGTGGAACTTCGCCATCGGCCGCCAACTCGCCTGGCACACCGTCATCGACGCCACCTACTGGGGCACGCGCGGCATTCATCTTCCCATCCCCAATCTGGAACTGAACCAGATTCACCCCGATAACCTGCGCCAGGGCGGAGCGTGGCTCAATGAGCGCGTCGCCAATCCATACGCCGGCCAGATCCGCACGGGTCTACTGGCCCAGGCCACCATCCCGCGCATGCAGCTACTTAAGTCCTATCCGCAGTACGCCAATCCGACGACAGCCAACGCCTACGGAGGCAGTCTCTTCTACCTGCGCCCGCCCGTGGGCGACAGCATCTATCACGCCGCCACCTTCCGCTTCGAGCGCCGCTTCACCAAAGGCTTCTCGCTCACCGCGCACTATACATGGTCGAAGCTCATCGACACCGGAGGCGCGGGAAACGGCGCGGCCTTCCTCGATCCTTCCGCGCTGCGCGACATCTACAACGTCCGCCTCGAGCGCTCGCTCGGTTCCTTCGACGTCCCGCACCGCTTCGTATTTTTCTACTCCTTCACCGTGCCCTACGGCAAAGGCCGGCGCTTCCTGAAAAGCGGCGGTGCAGGCACGCTCGCGAAAACCGCGAATCTCGTCCTTGGCGGATGGAGCGTCTTCGCCTCGAACACGCTCCAGGCCGGCGCTCCCGTGGCCGTCGGCGGCCCCGACCTTTCCCGCCTCGCCGGAGCAAGCCCCTCGCGCGCCACCGTCGTTCCAGGCGTCCAGGCGAAAATCCCCTTGAGCGAATCCATCGCCAACGCCAAAGATTGGGACAATCGTTGCGGCTGCACGAAGCCCTGGTTCAACCCCGCCGCCTTCAGCGTGACGCCCGAATTCCAGATCCCCAACGGTCCCCGCTTCCTGCCCGATGTCCGCGCCGCTTGGCTCCGCAACATGGATGCGACACTGATGAAGACCTTCGCGCTGACGGACAAAGTGCGCTTCCGGCTCGAAGGCCAGTTCTTCAATCTCCTCAATCAGACCACCATGTCCGGACCCAGCGTGACCACCGTGAACTCCGCCAACTTCGGCTCCGCCGGAGGCGAACGCGGAGCTCCGCGCACCATCCAGATCGGCGGGCGCGTTTCCTTCTAGCCGCTACTTCGGCAACGCGAACACTACGTACCCCTTCGGCAAATCCGTGCGCAAATCCGGCTTGATGTGCGCATGCGCCGGATGCCCGCCGCCCGGAGTCACGTTCGACGATGCCGAAACCACCAGATACTGCCGTCCTCCAGCTTCATACATCGAAGGGATTCCCTCGGCCCCCGCCGGCAGTTTCGCCGTCCACAGCACTTTGCCGGTATCCTCATCGAGAGCCCGCAGCTTTCCGTCGCTCGCCGCAATGAAAATCAACCCGGTGCTCGTGACGATCATGCCATGATGCTCCGCCATGAAGGCCCCCGTGTCCTTGGCGCCCTGCGCCGCCGCCGCCGCGTCCTGCCCCAACGGCACTCTCCACTTGATGGTCCCCGTGTTCAAGTCATAAGCCACCACCTGCGACCACGGCGGACCCAGAATGTACGGCTGGTTGGGATACAAGCCCCAATCGGTGTAGTACCGAACCCGCGGCGTGTCGCTCCCCGCCGGATAATCCGGCCCTCCCAGCGGCGTATACCGGCCCGCATCGCCCGCCGGACGCGCCACCAGTCCACCCGGCGCGCCACCCGAGCCAACCACCGGACCGCGCGGCCCTGCCTTTGCCACCGCAGCCCCCGCCGGCGCCGCAAACCGGTTCAGAAACTCGTACAACTGCCCCATTTCCTCATCGCTCAAGTCCCGGAACGCCGGCATCTTCCCCTTCCCGTTGCGCACCGGTGCCCGAAACGCCTCCAAGGACAGCCGCTTTCCCACCCCCGCCAGCGGCGGCGGACCCGCTCCCGCGCGCAAACCATTTACTCCGTGACATGCCTGGCACCGCGCCGCATACAAAGCCCTGCCTCCCCTGCCCGTGCTCCGCTTTCCCAACGGATCTTCCAGTCCTAATTTGTAAATCGTCGGCCAATCCTGCGTGTTCAGATACATCAGCCCTTTGTTCGGATTCGCCGCCCCGCTACCCCAGTTCGACCCGCCCCGCGCCCCCGGCATCGAAATCGTCTCCGAAGTCCCCGGCGGAGTGTACAAGCCTTCGTTGCGCATCTTGTCGATCCGCGCTTTCCACGCCGCACGCTCCTCGGCGCTGAGGATGTACGGGTTCACATCCGCCGCCGAAGCGCTCTGCCGCGCAAACGGCGGAGGCTTCGTCGGAAACGGCTGCGTCGGCCACGCCTGCTCGCCAGGCATGAGGCTCTTGGCCACCGGCCGTTCTTCAATCGGCCATAACGGCTTGCCTGTGACGCGGTCGAACACATACAGAAATCCCTGTTTGCTCGACTGCGCCACCACATCCACCCGCTTGCCTTCCTGCATCACCGTCAGCAACTGCGGAGCGGCAGTCGTGTCGTAATCCCACAAATCGTGATGCACCAGTTGAAAATGCCACAGCCGTTTCCCCGTCCGCGCATCCAGCGCCACCAGGCTGTTGCCGAACAGATTCGTACCGATGCGGTCCGCCCCATAGTAATCGTAGGTCGGCGAACCGGTAGGGAAATACGCGATGCCGCGCTCCGTATCGACGCTGATCTCCCCCCACGTATTCGCCCCGCCCACGTATTTCCAAGCATCCTTGGGCCACGTCTCGTAGCCGTATTCGCCCGGCCGCGGAATGGTGTGAAAGGTCCACACCAGCTTTCCGCTGACAATGTTGTAAGCGCGTATGTCACCCGGCGGCGCGAGATAAGCCTCGCCCGGCGTGGATCCCATCAGGATCAGATCCTCGAACACGCGCCCCGGCGTGTCCGTCTGAATCCGCCCGATCGACTTCGCATCGCGCCCCAGTCCTTCCCGCAGGTCCACCAGCCCGTTTTTGCCGAACGTCAGAATCGATTTGCCCGTGCGTGCATCGATCTCCTGAAGATAGTCGTTCATCGCGAAGATCAGCCGCCGGTCCTTGCGGTCTTTGCTCTCCCAGTAGGCGATGCCACGTGAAGTCAGCCCGGGCAGGTTTTCGTGAATCCAGATCTCCTTGCCTGTAGCCGCATCCAGCGCAACCAGCGAATTGTTCTTCGCCAGCACATACATCACGTTGTCCACCACTACCGGATTGAACAGGTAGGCGTGGTTGTCGCCGCTCGGATACACCCAAGCCACATCCAACTTGCTCACATTGGCCTTCGTGATCTGATTCAATTCGACGTAATGCGACGAATCCGCCCCGCCGCCGTAATCCGGCCAGTTCTTGTGATTTTTTTCGGCGGCCGTGAGCCATGCGGCCCAGCCCACACCGATGACGATCGCAGTGTTCCAGCCGCGGAATGATCTGAGCCAGCCGCGGAATGATCTGAGAAAAGATAGCGCTGACATGATGGGAATCATTCAACCTATCAGATTCCTTCGTGCATTCGCGCCGCGGGGAACAGCCCCGTTGCAAATGGCGATGGCCCTACGACGGCTGCGCCCCGCCGGTGGTGGCCGCGGAATCCCGGCTGGTCAACAGCATCGTGAACACGAACTTCTCAAACAGGTTGGTATCGACATCGGACCGGCTCACCGCCGCAAAATACCGCGCGAAGCGGCAAGCATCGCCGGCGGCGGATTGTGCCTCCACTGCAAAGATGCCGAGAAGCGCCGCTATGGTTGCGGCTGTAATTGATTTTTTGATTGCTTTGCTTCTCATGCTTGTACAGACGGGTAACCGCTTCTGCCGGTTAGCGTCTTTCTGTAAAAGGATTGTTAAGAGGGCGCTCGCTGTTATACTAGCCTGAGGCTGGAAGCCCGATCCTCCCTCACACGAGGTAACGAATGAGAGTAAGACTGATTCTGCCGGTGGCCTGCGCGCTCAGTTGCGCCGCATTCGGCGCCGACTGGCTGACCGATGCATCCGATGCCTTTCGCACCAACTGGCAACGCGACGAAAAGATCCTCAGCGTCGCCACAGCCAAAGACATCAAGCTGCTGTGGAAGCTCAAAACCGACAATGAACCGCGCCAGATGCACGCCCTGTTCCCGGCCCTCATCGCCGGCACGGTCAACACCGCCTCTGGCCCCAGGGAGATCGCCGTCGTCGCCGGCGTTTCCGACAACATCTACGCCATCGACGCAAAAAAAGGCGCCCTCCTCTGGAAGAAGCACTTCCAAAGCTCCTATCAGGACCCGCCCACCGGCCGCGGACCCGGCGTCCTCTGCCCCGGCGGACTCACCGCCACCCCCACCATCGGACCCGGCGACGCACCCGGCAAGTACATCCTCTATGTCGCCTCCTGGGACGGCTCGCTCCACCAGTTGAACCTCGCCGATGGCGAAGCCCTCACCCCTCCCGCAAAGTTCATGCCCCCCAACGGCAAGCCCTACGCCTTGAGCCTCTTCAAAAACGTCATCTATACCCACACCGCACAGGGCTGCGGCGGCAATCCCAACATGGTCTACACCTATGACCTCGCCACCAAAAAGGTTGGCAGTTGGGGACCCGCGGGCGGCGGCATGTGGGGCCGCTCAGGACCCGCCATCAGTTCCAACGGCACTCTCTACACCGGCACCGGCGACGGCCGCTGGGACCCCGAAAACGGCATCTACGGCAACGGCATCATCGGCGTCCAGCAGGACCCCAACACCAAAGCCGTCGTCCTCACCGACTACTACGGCCCCTCCAACGCCGAATGGCTCTTCAAACGCGATCTCGACATGCAGGTCACCCCGACCATCTTCCCCTACAAAGGCAAGGAACTCATGGTCGACGCCGGTAAGGAATGCGTCCTTTACCTGATGGACACCGAATCCATCGGCGGCGACGATCATCGCACCCCCCTCCAGCGCACCCCCCTCATCTGCAATGAAGAGGTGAACTTCGCCTCGGCAGGCATCTGGGGCTCGCTCGCCACCTGGGAAGATGCTAAGGGCGCCCGCTGGGTGCTCACCCCCTTCTGGGGCCCGAAACATTCCAAGTTCAAAGCCCCCATCGAACACGGCCCGGTTAAAGACGGCGCCATCGCCGCCTTCAAAGTCGAAGACCGCAACGGCAAGCCCCAACTCGTGCCCGCCTGGCTCTCCCGCGACATGAACCGCGCCGAGCCCCCCATCATCGCCAACGGCCTCATCTTCGCCTACGGCAACGGCGAAGACACCACCCAGTCCACCCCCGAACTCGGCCTCGGCGCCAACAGTTCCGCCTACCGCATCAAAGGCTCCACCAAAGCCGTCCTCTATGCCCTCGATGCCCAAACCGGCAAGGAACTGTGGTCCAGCGGCGATCAGATCCAATCCTGGAATCACTGGAGCGGCATCTCCGTCGCCAACGGCAAGGTCTACATCGCCACCTTCGATGGCACGATCTACTGCTTCGGAATCCAGAAGTAATTCGCCGATGAAGTTCGCGCACACAGCCTTGCCCGCGCTGCTACTCGCGCTCGGTGCTGCCTCGTGGGCTCAGCCCACACAGCCCGCCGTGGAACAACTCCTCGACAAGCTCGAGGCGCAGCGCCGCATCCTCCACGATTGGGCCGGCCTCATCCGTTACGGCAGCGCCAACACCGAGGTGCGCCCCCCCAAGCCCGGCGAAACGCGCGTTGTCTTCCTCGGCGACGATCACACCGAGCGCTGGGGCGAAGGCCCAACCCCGTTCTTCCCCGGCAAGCCTTATTTCAACCGCGGAATCGCCGGCCAAACCTCCGCTCAAATGCTCGTCCGCTTCCGCCAGGATGTCGTCACCCTGCAACCCAGCGTCGTCGTCATTCAAGCCGGCGCCAACGACCTCGCCGGTATCGCCGGACCCGCCACCACACCGATGATCGCCGAAAACATCCTCTCCATGATCGACATCGCCAAAGCAAACGGCATTCGTGTCGTCCTCGCTTCCGTGCCCCCGGTGTGCGATTGCGCCGGAACCAAACAATCCACCAAACGCCCCATCGGAAAAATCATGGGCGTCAATGAGTGGATGGAAGAGCAGGCCGCCAAAAGCGGCGCCGTGTTTCTCAACCTGGCCCCGGCCCTGGGAGGCCGAACGTTGAAGAAAGAGATGACCGTCGATGGGTTTCTCCTCAACGAGGCCGCTTACCAGGCAATGGCCCCGCTGGCTGAGCAGGCAATCTCAGCCGCGGTTCAAACGCCCGCACAGGCCGGGGTGGCCTCCACCATGTTCAGGAACTCGTACGCCGCCGCTAGACCCGGCGCGTTGTGCGGGCGAGTACCTCAAACGCCCGCAAAGGCCGGGGTGGCCTCCACCATGTTCAGGAACTCGTACGCCGCCGATAGACCCGGCGCGTTGTGCGGGCGAGAACCTCAAAAGATTTGATTCTGCAAAGGAGTTTCCTCATGCGAAGACTCAACGTCGCCGTCTTCCTCATCGGCATGCTGCCCGCCGCGGCCTTCGCCCAGTTCGGCCGCGAATGGACCACCAGCGGCAACGACGCCCAGCGCTCCAACTGGCTCCGCACCGATGCCAAGATCGCCCCAAACACCCTCCAGAAAGCTGGCTTCGCCCATCTCTGGAAGATGAAGTTCAACAACGCGGCCAAACAATTCAACGCCCTTACCCAGGCGATGATCATGGACCGCCTCATCGGCTACAAAGGCTTCCGCGCCCTCGTCTTCCTCAGCGGCAGCTCCGATCAGGTCATCGTCGCCGATAGCGACCTCGCTCGTCCCGAGTGGCAAGTCACCCTCCCCGGCGGCTCGGCCCAAGCCGGCTCCGCCACCTGCCCCGGCGCACTCACCAGCGGTGTCACCCGGCCCACCACCCTCAGCATCGCTCCGCCTCCATCCGCCGCCGGCGCCACCGGATTCGGCGGTCGCGGCGGTCCCGCTAAATCCGGCGTCGGCGCACCCGGAGAAGGCGCCGTAACCCTCGCCGCCCGTAACGCTCCCCGTCCCGCTCCCCCTACACCCGCGCGTCCCAATCGCCCCGCCGCTCGTCCCCCAGGCGGCTTCGGAGCCCCCAGCGTCATCTACGCCGTCTCCTCCACCGGCATGCTCCATGAGCTCAACACCCAGAACGGCGCCGCCGTTCATCCGCCTACACGCTTCCTCCCCGCCAACGCCAACGCCCACGGCCTCATCATGATCGACGACACCTTCTATATCGCCACCGACGGCAATTGCAACGGCGTCCCCGATGGCGTCTGGGCCCTCGAAATCGGCTCCAAGAAAGTTACCAATTGGAAGTCCCCGAAAGGCGTAGCCGGCAACGTCGGCCCCGCCCTTGGCCCCGATGGCACCCTCTACGTCGCCACCCGCGGAGGCGAACTCGTCAGCCTCGCCGCTGAAACCCTCTCCCAGAAATCCGCCTATAACGCCGGCCAGCCCTTCTCTTCTTCCCCCATCGTCTTCGAAGACAAAGGCAAATTGATGGTCGCCGCCACCACCACCGATGGCCGCCTCCATGTCGCCGACGCCGCCACCATGAGCGCCGTCGCCAAATCCAATCCCGACTCCAAGGCCGCCAACTACAACTCCGGCGCACTGGCAAGCTGGCAGGATCCGTCCGGCACTCGCTGGATCCTCGTCCCCACCGCCTCCTCCGTCACCGCCTGGAAACTCAACGGCGCCAATCTCGAAATCGGCTGGACCTCCCGCGACCTCGTCTCCGCCATGACACCCGTGGTCATGAACGGCGTCGTCTTCGCCGTCTCCAGCGGCTTCAAGGGCAACGCCCGCAACTCCCAACCCGCCGTCCTCTACGCCCTCGACGGCATCACCGGCAAGGAACTCTGGTCCAGTGGCGCCGCCATGACCTCCTTTGCCACCACCGGCGGTTTGACCGGAGGCGCTTCCCAGCTATATTTGAGTACATACGATGGCACCTTACATGCGTTTGGCATTCCTATCGAGCACTAGCCTGCTCCTGTTTTCATTCGCCGCCTCTGCTCAGGTCCTCCCCGAAGGACCCGGCAAGGCCGAAACCGAACGGCTCTGCAAAGGCTGCCACGAACTGGCCCGCTCCGTCTCTCTCCGCCAGGATCGCGGAGGCTGGGAAATCACCATGAAAAAAATGGTGGCCATGGGTATCAAAGGCAATGAGCAGGAATTCAACCTCGTCCTCGAATACCTGGTCAAAAACTACCCCGCCGAAGATGTCCCCCCGCTCCACATCAACAAAGCCACTGCCATCGAGATCGAAAGCCGCTTGTCGTTACGCCGCTCCCAGGCCTCCGCCATCATCAAATACCGCAACGAAAACGGCAACTTCAAAACCATCGACGACCTGAAAAAGGTCCCAGGCATCGACCTGGACAAGATTGAGGCGAAAAAGGATCGTGTCGTTTTCTAAATGGTGCCGGGCCCTTGCGCCCATCGTGCTGGTTTCCTGTGCCACAGAGCAACCGCCTGAGGGGCCGCCCAAACCCCTCGGAACCCCCGTCGTCCTCAAAGCGTCGCTCGGATTGCCCCCCGTCGCCGTCCCTTCCAACAATCCACCTACCGCCGAAACCATCGCCCTCGGCCGCCGCCTCTATTACGACACCAAACTCTCGCGCGACAACACCGTCTCCTGCGCCAGTTGCCATAGTCCCGCCCTCGGCTTTGCCGACGGCAAAAAGGTCTCCACCGGCATCGGCGGAAAAACCGGCAATCGCAACGCCCCCACCGTCTGGAACGCCGCCTATGCCTCGCTCCAATTCTGGGACGGCCGCGCCCCTACACTCGAAGAACAAGCCGCCGGGCCTATCGCCAATCCCGTCGAAATGGACCTGCCCCACGACCAACTCATCGGACGCCTCAACGGCGATCCCCTCTACGGCGAACTCTTCACCAAAGCCTTCGGCCCCGGCCGCATCACCCTCGACAAAGTGAAAATGGCCATCGCTTCCTTCGAACGCACCGTCGTCAGTGGCAATTCCCCCTTTGACCGCTATCAATACGGCGGCGACAAGAAATCCATCGGCGAATCCGCCATCCGCGGACTCGCCATCTTCCAGGACCCCAAGCGCGGCAATTGCGCCGTCTGCCACACCATCGAAGAAAAACACGCCTTGTTTTCCGACGGCAAATTCCACAACCTCGGCACCGGCATGGATGAGCAGGGCGAACTGCGCGACAAAGGCCGCTACGACGTCACCAAAGCCGAAGCCGACCGCGGAGCCTTCCGCACTCCCACCCTCCGCAACATCGCCCGCACCGCGCCCTACATGCACGACGGCAGCCAGAAAACCCTCCGCGAAGTCGTCGATTTCTACGTCGGCGGCGGCAACGCCAACCCCCACCTCGATAAAGAAATCCGCGAGTTGAAGCTCTCCCAGCAGGATCGCGCCGACCTCGTCGCCTTCATGGAATCGCTCAACAGCGAAACGCCGCCCGATATCGGCCCCCCCGGTGGCCTATGAAACAAGCCGCCGTCTTCGCCTGCTTCGCTTTCCTTTCCGGATGCTCGCAGCCCCAACCCACGGCCCAATCGCCCGCTAAGAAAGAGCCCGAATACTACCGCGTCGATCCCACCACCGCCGGCGCCGTCTCCGGCAAAGCCGCCTTCCTGGGCAAACTCCCCGCCCGCGCTAAAATCGACCTCGACGAAGACGAACAATGCGTCAAACTCAATCCCCGCGGCTTGCAGGACTCCTCCATCCTCGTCAACAAAGACCGCACCCTCGCCAACGTCTTCATCTACGTCAAGACCGGCCTCGAAGGCAAGACGTTCCCCAAACCGGAAACCCCGGTCATCCTCCAACAGAAGAACTGCCAGTTCTCCCCACGCGTCTTCGCCACCCGCACCGGACAAACCTTCCAGGTCGCTAACGCCGACCCCGTCACCCACAACGTCCACCCCATCGCCCGCATGAACCGCGAATGGAATCAAAGCCAGGGTCCCGGCGATCCGCCCATTCAACGCAAATTCGTCCGCCCCGAAATCATGATCCGCATCAAGTGCAACGTCCACTCCTGGATGCGCGCCTGGGCCGCCGTCATCGACCATCCCTACTTCGCCGTCACCGGCGCCGGCGGCTCATTCGCCATCCCCAATTTGCCCCCCGGAGAGTATACGCTGGAAGCGTGGCACGAGAAGCTCGGAACAAAAGAGCAAAAAATCCGAATAGAACCCTCCGGCAAAATCGAAGCCGTATTTCAGTTCCAGGGAGAGTGAACCATCGCATGAACACCCTTCGTTATGCCGCCGCCGCGGCCGCCTTGCTGCTCGCCGCCTGCTCCTCCGAAAGGCCCGCCCCCGTCGCCGAAAAGAAAGTCGAGCCCAAGCCCGCCTTCCGCGTCTTCGTCACCAATGAAAACTCCGGCGAACTCACCGTCATCAACGGCTCCACCCTCGAGGTAATGACCACCCTCTCCGTCGGCAAGCGCCCCCGCGGCATTCACGCAAGCCCCGACCGCAAGACCATCTACGTCGCCCTCAGCGGCTCTCCCGCCGCACCCCCCGGAGTCGACGAAAGCACTCTCCCTCCGCCCGATAAGAGCGCCGACGGCATCGGTGTCGTCGACGCCGAATCCGTCAAACTCCTCCGCACCATCAAAGCCGGCTCCGACCCCGAACAGTTCGATCTCAGCCGCGACGGCAAACTCCTCTTCGTCTCCAACGAGGACTCCGGCGAAACCAGCATCGTCGAGATCGACACCGGTAAAGTCGTCCATTCCGTCAAAGTCGGCGAGGAACCCGAAGGCGTCACCACCAGCCCCGACGGCAAGTTCGTCTACGTCACTTCCGAAGACGACGGCACCGTCACCGCCATCGATGTCGAATCCCACAAAGCCATCAAGACCATCAAGGTCGGCCGCCGCCCCCGCTCCGTCGCCTTCACCAAGGACGGTGTGCACGCCTACGTCACCAACGAAAACGACGGCACCGTCACCCTCATCGACGCCAAAAAACACACCGTCATCCGCAATCTCCAACTCGGCGAAAAAGGCGTCGTCAAGCCCATGTGCGCCATCCTCTCGCCTGACGGCGCAAAGCTCTACGTCAGCTCCGGCCGCGGCAAAAAAATCTTCACCGTCGATACGGCGAAGAATGAGGTCGCCGCCTCCGTCGATACCGGCACCCGTCCCTGGGGCATCGATGTTTCCCCCGACGGCAAGCTCCTGTTCGCCGCCGACGGCCCCGCTAAGGAAGTGGTCGTCGTCGATCTCGCCACCCAATCGGTGGTCAAACGCATCAAGGCTGGCGATGGACCCTGGGGCGTGCTCGTGTTGCCGAACTGACACTCTGCCCCTCGCACCTCTGCGTTATACTCAAGCCAGCTAAACTTCAGGCAAGAGGTAGTCCGCCATGTTTCGCTTGCTTCTTCTCACCTTGCTCTCCGTTGCGGCTGCGTGGAGTCAGGCCCAGTTCGGCGCTATCACCGGACGCGCCCAGGACACTTCCGCCGCCGTCATGCCCGGCCTCAGCGTCACCGTCACCAACGCCGAAACCGGCCAGTCCGTCGCCGTCACCACGAACGAAACCGGCGTCTATCTGGCGCCCCAACTGCTCCCCGGCCTCTACCACCTCCGCGCCGAACAGTCCGGCTTCAAAACCCTTACCGTCAAAGGCATTCGCGTCGAAATCAACCAGAACGTCACCCAGGACCTCACCCTCGAGGTCGGAGCCGTCACCGAAAGCATCGCCGTCAACAGCACCGCCTCCATGGTCGACACCGTCTCCGGCACCGTCGGCCACGTCGTCGAAAACAAAGAGATCCTCGAACTCCCGCTCAACGGCCGCAACGTCTTCGATCTCGTCAACCTGACTCCCGCCTCCTTCCGCATTGGCGGCGAAGTCTCCATCGCCGGCGGACGCACCAGTTCCGCCTCCGCCATGCTCGATGGCGTCACCAACTCCCGCGGCGGCGTCGGCGCTCAGGGCATCGAGATCAACCCGCCCGTCGACATCATGCAGGAGTTCCGCGTCGAAGCCAACGGCTTCTCCGCCCAGTACGGCCGCTCCAACGCCGGCATCGTCAACGCCACCACCAAGAGCGGCACCAACGAATTCCACGGCGTTATGTACGAATTCCTCCGTAACGATGTCCTCGATTCCCGCGGCTGGAATGCCGACGAAAAAGCCCCCCTCCGGCGCAACCAGTTCGGAGGCTCCCTCGGCGGCCCCATCGAGCGCAACCGTTCGTTCTTCTTCTACAATTTCGATGCTTTCGTCGAACGCCGCGGCGTCGTCCGCACCCGCGCCGTGCCCCTCGCCGATTGGCGCGCCGGCAACCTCTCGGCTGTCACCCGCCAGGTCACTTCTCCAACCGGCCCCACCGCCGCGCCCCTCGTAATCTACGATCCCGATACGGGCCAACGCACTCCTTTCCCCAACAACATCATCCCCACCAACCGCCTCGACCCGGTCGCCGTGAAAGCCATCGCCTTCGTCCCGCTCCCCAACCGCACCCCCGACAACCCCATCACACAAGGCGGCAACTGGCAGGAAAACTCCTCCAACCCCACCGACCGCGTTCACCACACCACCCGCATCGATCATTCCTTCAACGACAACACCAAAATCTTCGGCCGCTACATCCTCGTCACGCCCGACCGTAACCCTACCGCCGCTACCCAAGGATTCGGTGTCGCCGACCCCGACGGCATCGACCTCAAAAATCGCCGCCAGAACTTCGCCCTCAACCTCAACCACGTCCTCTCCCCGCGCACCTTCGCCAGCGTCCGCGTCGGCCTCAACCGCATCGCCGTCTTTCGCTACAGCTTCGGACAGGGAGAGAACTGGCCCGAAAAACTCGGCGTCCGCGGCGTCCTTCCCGATGCCTTCCCCCGCTTCAACATCTCCAGCGGCCTCGTCCCCACCGCCAATTTCGGAACTGTCGGAAACCAGAGCCGCCGCGCCGGATTCCTCACCACCGAGATCAACAACGACTTCACCCTCATGCGCGGTGCGCACACCATCAAGCTCGGTGGCAATTTCATCCGCTTCAACGCCAACGAAATCGCCAAACAGTACGCCTCCGGCCAGTGGGTCTTCGCCACCCGCTGGACCAGCGGCCGCAACGCCACCGGCGCCGCCATCGCCAATACCGGCATGACCTTCGCCGACTTCCTCCTCGGCCGCCTCAATCAGGTCAACGCCGAAGCGAGCCAGGGCAACGCCCGCCGCAGTTGGTACGCCGCCGGCTACATCGAGGATTCCTGGAAGCTATCCCACAACTTCACCCTCAACCTCGGCCTGCGCTACGAACTCGAAGCCCCCATCACCGAAATCAACGGCCGCATGAACAACTTCGATCTCGGCGTCGTCCACCCCCTCGCCGGCACCGGCGATATCCCCGCCGGAGTCCGCGGCATCGTCACCTTCCCCGGACGCAACGGCTATGGCGTCCGCCTCGTCAACTGGGACCGCAACAACATCTCTCCACGCCTCAGCTTCGCCTGGAAAGTCCCCAACCAAAACGACCTCGTGGTCCGCGGCGGCGCCGGTATCTTCTACGGCAATCCCTACGACCGCAACGCCTTCCAGGTCGCCGGACTCGGCTTCGATGCCGTCGGCACCGTGCGCGACCCCGTCCCCTTCACCCTCGCCCAGGGACTCCCCGCCGGCACCATGGTCTCCCCTTCCCCCGAAGACCTCACCTCTTCCTTCGGCGCCCGCGGCACCAAATTCCCTGTCTCCCAGGTCCAGTTCATGGACCCCTCCCGCCGCACCCAATACAACGAGAACTTCAACCTCACCATCCAGAAACAATGGCGCGACCTGCTGTTTGAAATCGGCTACATCGGCAACCTCGGCCGCAAGCTCAATTTCCCCAACATCAACATCAACCACGTCCCCGAAAATCTCCTCGCCCGCACCGAGATCCCGGTCCGCCTCCGCCGCCCCTTCACCCAATTCGACTCCGACCAGGCCCAGATCCAGCTAATCGCCCCCAACTGGGGCATCTCCAACTATCACGCCATGACCTTCAAGAGCGACAAACGTTTCTCCAACGGTCTTGGCTGGATGGTCACCTACACCTGGTCCAAGTGGATCGACAACGTAGTCTTCGTCGGAGGCGACGACGTGACCCAAGGCGACGACGATCAGGTCCAGAACATCTACAACCTCCGCGCCGAGCGCAGCCTCTCCACCAACCACATCCCTCACCGCGCCATCTTCTCACCCATCTACGAACTCCCCATCGGCAAGGGCAAGCGCTGGCTCGACAAGGCGGGTCCCGTCGATTGGATCCTTGGCGGTTGGCAGCTTTCCGGCATTGTCACCATGCAGTCCGGCTCGCCCTTCGGCATCACGGTAGTAAACGGCCCGCGCGACATCCTCGGCGACAACGCCGACGGCAAAAACCTCCGCCCCGATGTCATCGGCGATCACGTCCTCCCCAGCGGAGTAAAGGGTACCCCCGCCGTCGGCCAGCGAGGCATCCAATGGTTCAACACCGCCGCCTTCGCCGCCCCCGCCCGTTTCACCTACGGCAACACCGCCCGCACCATAATCTTGGGGCCCGGCTACTTCCACATCGATAGTTCTGTCAGCAAGAACTGGCGGATCAAGGAACGGTACCGCCTCCAATTCCGCTGGGAAGCCTTCAACACCACCAACACTCCCAACTTCGGGCTCCCGGGCAGCGGACTCGGCGGTGGCGGCTTCGGCATCGCCGGTGCCGGAGCCTCCGACCGCGAAATGCAATTCGCCCTCAAACTCTACTATTGACGCCGTCGCACACGAACCCTCCCCCGGGCTCGCCCTCCACTCCCATCCGTGTTCATCCCATTCATCCGTGGCCCCAAAAACCCAACCACGAACCCTCCCCCGGGCTCCCCCGCCCATCCCAAACCGGTTAAACCCAATCAAACCGGGCCCAAAAAACCCAACCCCG
>JAEUQG010000400.1 GCA_016789755.1 Bryobacterales bacterium | reverse complement strand
AGGTGATCGAGAGCGGCTGGGGGACGAAGCGGTCCATTTTTATGGAAGATATCGCCACTACCGTTTACTCGGCCATGGGTATCGACTATGCGAAAACTATCCAGGGCACTCCGTCCGGCCGCCAGTTCTATTACATCGAGCCCTTCGCTACGCAGCAGATCATCGCCAACCGCGAGATCTCCGTTCTGTTCGGCTAAAAGTACAGCTTCGCGCCAAGCTGGATTACCCGTGTTGTCAACCCTTGGATGCCTCCGCCAACTTTTCCGAAGTTCACGCTCCGGATGTTGCGGTCCACCGAGCCCGGATCGATGTTGTAGCGATTGAACATATTGTAGAACTCCGTGCGGAATTCGACGCGCGCCTTTTCGCCAATGTGAAAGTCTTTGTTCACGGAGAAATCCACATTCAACAGGCCCGGCAATCGAATTGCGCCCGTGCGCGGCGATGTCCCGTAGCGCCCGAACGCTGCCTGCGCAAACGCATCCGTATTGAACCAGCGTTGATAGGTGCGCTGGCTGCCCGGCAGATTCGGCTCCTGACCCAATACACTGTCAGCCCGCGAGGCAACGCCGGTGCCCGTCGTATCCACGCCGAAGGAGATGTCGCCCGGGAATCCGCTCTGGGCCACGGTGATGGTGGAGAGTTGCCAGCCGTACAGCATTGTGCGGGTCAGACCTTGCGAGTTCTGAAAGAACGGCAGATCGAACAACACCGTTTGCACGAACCGCTGAGTGACGTCGAAGCCGCACAGCGACCTCTCGTTCACATGGTTGTAGATATCCTGCATCGTGCCGATGTAGGAGCCGCCGCCGATGTCCGCGCCGATGTCCGATGGTCCGGAGATGCACTTCGACCAAGTGTAGGAAGCCAGTGCCGTCAACCCCTTGCCCACGCGCCGGTCGGCTCGTGCCTGCAATGAATGATAGATCGAATTTCCCACCGGCTTGTCGCCGTTCACTCCCCGCGTAATCGCCGGATTCGGGCGCCTCGCGTTCAACGATGCCAGCCCTGGAGTGCGTGGATCCACAGCCTGTACCGGGCGGTTCAACGCAGGCAGCGTCACCGAAAGCGCGGTGCCCTTCGATGCCACGTAGCCCGCTTCCAGCAGTACTTTGCCGGGTGTTTTCGTCTGCATCGTCAAGTTCCACTGCTGAATGTACGCATCGCGGTAGTACTGATCGTAGGTTGGCACGGCGTTCAACAATTTTCCCGGAGCCACCGCGGTGCGGAAAGGATCGTTGAAGAACACGTTCGGAGCTCCGGCCAGGTTGCCGATCACGTCGTAGCTCGAAAAGACCTGTGCTCCTTCCGTCATCCCGAACGGAGCGTTCGGATGAATATGGTTGAAGTAGATGCCATATCCAGCGCGCACCACCGTATCCTTCACGAAGCCGGGACGCCAGGCAAGCCCGAAGCGCGGGCTGAAATTGTTCTTATCGCTGCGAATCAGCGCCGGTCCGAATTGCGAGGTGCTCGGATCGACGATCTGTGTGAGGAAGAGACCGTTCATTTCAATATTCAGCATGCGCCGCTGTGAATCTCGGAATGGCTGAAGATAGTCGTAGCGCAGGCCCAGATTCAGCGTCAGATTGGGCCGGACCTTCCACTCGTCGTTAACGAAGTAGCTCTGCCACAATCCCACCAGGTCCGTCGCTGTCGGATCGGGATTCACCTGCGCACGCTTCACATACCCCAGCATGAAATCGGCCAGCGCCGATCCGGTGTACGTGCCGTCGAATTGAAACTCTCCGCGTGGCGTGCGCGCTTGCGTGAACGTGAAGTTGCGATGTAACAAGTCCACACCCATCCGCAGCGAGTGCGCACCCTGCCGCATCGACAGAATGTTGTTGAAATCCAGGACTCGGTTTCCGCGGTCCCGCGGCCCGATCTGGCGTTGCAAGTTGAATACCGTGAAACCGCCTTCCGGACCGCTGATGCTGATCGACGGCGGCCCGTAATCGATCGGCCGCCGCGAAACCAGTGGCAGATTCATCATCCCTGCGATGTCCCACTCTGGCTTGTTCGTGGTGCCGAACCGTTCCGCCTCAGTCATGTTGTTCCATCCGAAACGGAACTCGTTGACCAGCGAGGGCGTGAAAGTCCGTGTATAGGATGCCGCGATGTTCTGGGTACGCGCGTTGTTGTCGCGCTGATCGTTGGGTAACCCCGGAGTGCCGGCCTCGAACGTGTCGTTAATCACATAGCGGAACGACACATTGTCGCGCTCGGTGAGATTATGATCGGCGCGAGCCGTGTAATTGTCCTGCTTGCCGATGCCCGACAGTGGGCTGATTAGCAGGTTCGATGTGCCTACCGAGGTATTGGCTTCCGGCACAAACTTCAGGAACGTCGTAGCCTGAAAACTCAGCAACCGCGCCGGGATCTGGTTGTTCACAATGCCCACGTTCAGAGGATCCTTGAGCGTGATGGGATTGCCGCGCGAATCCGTCAGTCCACGGAAGTCGCCTTGGCGCATGGCCGTCGGCGCCACGCGCCCGTAGCGTGCAGCCGCACTGCCGAGAACCTGGCGGCCCGCTTCCCAATTGAAGAAAAAGAACGTCTTGTCCTTGCCGTTGTAGATCTTCGGCAGCCGCACGGGGCCGCCCAGATTGCCGCCGAACTGATTACGGTTGAGCCGCGGGGAGGTGACCGAAGTGCCGCCGATCGCGTCGTAGGTCTGCGTCAGTTGATCGTTGCGGTTGAACTCCCACAACGCGCCGTGAAACTGGTTCGTGCCGCGCCGTGTAATGATGCTCACTTGGCCGCCCGGCGATGCCCCGTACTCCGCCGAGTAGGTGCTGGTCTCCACCTTGAATTCCGACAGCGAATCCACCGACAGCGCGAACGGATAGCTGAAGGCATCGTAGTCCATGAATTCTACGCCGTCGAGATAGAAACGGTTGTTCGTGTCGCGCGCTCCGTTGGCCGAAATGGCGGTCTGGCCGAAGCTTCGGGACGTCTCACCGATCGACCCGCGCCCACGCCGCACGGTAATGGAGCCCGGAGTGCCGGGCAGCACGCCGGGAATGAGTTGCGCCAGTTGCACGAAGTTGCGCCCATTGAGAGGCAGGTCGATGATCTTGGCCCCATCGATGACACCGCCGACAGTCGCCGTTTCGGTTTGCAACGCGGTGGTATCGGCCGTGACGTCGATGCTCTCCGACACTTCGCCGATCTCCATGCGCAGATCCACGCGCGCCGTCTGGCCCACTTCCAACGGAAAAGCCGCGACGTTCTGCGTGCGGAAGCCTTTCGACTTGGCAATCACGGCGTAACTTCCGGAGGGCAGAAACGGGATGGTGTAGTTGCCGGTGGCATCGGTGCGCGTTTCGCGGACAATGTTGGTCTCAACATTGCGCACACGCACTTCGACGTCGGCCAGAACAGCGCCGGTCGTATCAGAGGCAGTGCCCACCAGGGTTGCTGTAGTTTGTTGAGCGTAGGAAAGGAAAGCGAGAAAAGAAGCAAGAAGCAGGCTTAACATAGCGCCCCCAGTCTAGCATCGATACACTAACAGACGTGCGTAGAACGAAGACCTTATTGATTGCCGCGGCGCTGCCCGTGGTGCTAGCGGCCCAGATGGAACGCTACGTCGCCATCGACAATGTTTGTGCATGGCCGAACCTCACGCTGCTGCCAGGCGGGGCCGTCCTTGCCCATATTTTTGGCAAGCCGTCTCACGGCCTGGAAGAAGGCGACATGGAGACCTGGATCAGTGAAGACCAGGGCCGGCTGTGGAGGCTTCAGGGAGTGCCCGCACCACACGATCCCGGAACGACCCGCATTCACGTTGCGGCGGGACTCGCAAACGACGGCTCGTTGATCGCGCTGACCACGGGTTGGGGCGGCGCCGGGTTGCGCGGCCATGTCATCGAGCCGTGGATCAGCCGCTCTACCGACGGGGGCAAGACCTGGGACCGTAGCGGCAAACTGTCGGCGCCGGCCGGTATTCAACATCTCATCGCCTTCGGCAACGTGGTGGCGATGGGGGGCAAAAGACTGGCCGCGCCGCTGTACGCCGGCCGCCGCAGCGCCGAAGAGAACCGCACCGGCAAGTTGCGGCTCTATCCTACGCTGAATGACTCCTATTTATTCTTTAGCGAAGACGATGGCCGTACCTGGGGCGACCCCGTGCTCATCGGTGCGGATAAATACAACGAAACTGCCGTTCTGCGTCTGCGAGCCAACCGGTGGTTGGCGGCCGCCAGGGCGATCGGAGGCACCATCGATCTTTTTGTTTCCGAGAACGAAGGCCGCACCTGGACGTTTTCCATGGCCCTTACTTCACCCTCTCACCACCCTGGCCACCTTCTGCGCTTGGCCGACGGCCGAATTCTGCTCACCTACGGCATCCGGGAGCGCCTGCGGCTGGCAAACGCAACCAAGCCTGATTACGCCATCGGGGTGCGATTCAGCAAGGACGAGGGGCGGACGTGGAGCGCACCCGCGCGCCTTGTCTCTCTTCCTACCTCCACCGATGGCGGCTATCCGGCTACGCTCCAACTGCCCGACGGAACATTGCTCACCGCGTACTATAGCAGCGGCATTCCTGAGCACAACCGCTACCACATGGGCGTAGTGCGGTGGAACTCCCCCGATTAGTGTCGAAACATATCGGCAAATTGTCGATAAGCGGACTGAGCGGTCGGAATCGATCAGTGATACATCTGGCCTATACTCGAAGTGTCCGGCTCAGCAACATGCCTGCTGGGATTCGCCTCGCCGCGCTCGCCATTGTATTGGCCGTACAGGTAAGCGGACAGCGACATAGCTTCCGTTTCTACGGTGCGAACGAGGGTCTCCGCAATCTCGCCATTCAGGTCTTGCTACAAGACCAGGAGGGATACATCTGGGCAGGCACGCAGAACGGGCTTTTCCGTTACGACGGCCATCTTTTCCACGAAATCAGTTTTCGCCGCGGACTGCCTTCCAACTACATCGACTCACTCGCTCAAACCAAAGATGGTACTCTCTGGATCGGCACCCAGTCCGGTCTATTTCGGATGCTCGGGAATCAGATTGTTCAGGTTCCCGGTTGGGAGGGTGTCCGTGTGACAGCCCTAGGCGCGACAAGAGCAGGTGAAGTCTTCATCGGTTCCCAGCGCGGACTCTCGCTTGGCCATCTCTCCTCCGATGGTTCCTGGCGGTTCCAATGGGTGGCGGAAGGCCACGTGTCCGGTATCTACCTGGACGGTGGCGACACCGTCTGGTACGGTCAAGGCCAATCGCTTTGCTCCCTTCGTGGGGGAACCTCTCAATGCACAAATGTTCCAGGGGATACCTCCTGGGAGGGTTTTCTTCTCGATCGCAAAGGTAACTTCTGGCTGCTCAGCCGAACCATGCTGCTGATCCGCCGTGCCGGAAAGAAGGCTTTCGAAAATGTTGCAGCCGATCTTCCGCTCGGCAACTGGGGCAAGCCTCGTATTGTGGAAGATTCCGCTGGGCGTATCTATGTCTCTACTACCCACGGGTTGGCAACGCGCGATGGCGAACGCTGGCGCCTTATCGGGGCACGCGAAGGGCTCGACAGAACGGAACTGCCGGCAATCATGGAAGATCGCGAGCAGTCGCTGTGGCTCGGCACGCTGGGCCAGGGCGTCGCCCGTTGGCTTGGACGCGGTGTAACGGAGAGCTTCACTCTTCACAACGGATTTCCCAGCTCCACGGTGTGGCAAATCGCGCCCGGAGCAGACGATACCCTATGGGTGGGTACGCACGACGGCCTGGTGCATGGAACGCGCGATGGCAGGCGCTGGCGATGGACGCTACATCCCAAAGCCGGCGGCAAGCCAGTCCGCACGGTGCGCATGGATCCTCAAGGCTGGTTATGGGTATCGCAGACCCCAGGTGGCCTAATTCTTCTCCATCCCGCCACCGGCCGTGTCAAACCGGTGACCTCTCCGGCGGCTCTGACCCAAGGGCGGCTGCATGGCGTCCATTTCGATCCCGACGGGACCGTTTGGCTTGCCTCGGCGTCGGGGCTCTTTCGCCGCGCCCCACACTCGGAAAACATTGAGCGAGTGCGCCTTCCACAGGAACCGGACGGCACGGGCTTCTACCAGGTCCGCCTCGACACGAATGGCAATCACTGGGCAACCTCTACAGCCGGCCTGTTCTTTCAGAAAAACGGCGACTGGAAGCGCCTAACGCAATCCGATGGGCTTCGAGCAGATTGGACGATGTCGCTCGCCGTCAAGGACTACGAAGTCTGGGTCGGCTACCGCCCGGCGAGAGGCATCACGCGCATCGTATTTTCCCAGGGGAGTCCCCAGTTCACGCACTTCACCGAAGGGGATGTCCTACGCTCCGATGTAGCTTACTTCCTCGTCTTCGGCCGCGATGGCCGCCTTTGGAGCGGTTCCGACCGCGGCTTGCAGATCTTCGACGGAAAGCAGTGGAGCTTCTTTTCCAGTGCCGATGGGCTCGTCTGGGACGACTGCGATACTGAGGCCTATCTCGATGCAAGGGACTCTTTCTGGGTAGGGACCAGCATCGGTCTCGCTAACTTGCGGCCCGACAGCCACGCCACCCGCAAACGAACGTATCCCATCGTTTTCTCCTCGGTGCGCTTTCGCGGAGAGGCTTTCCCTGTAGATACCCCGATCAAGGTCCCGGCCGATTGGAATCACCTCGATGTGCGATACTCCGCCCTCACCTTCCTCGATAACGCCGATCTACGCTA
>JAEUQG010000472.1 GCA_016789755.1 Bryobacterales bacterium | reverse complement strand
ACAAGGGCAGTGACCGCGTGAGCCGCAGGCGCGCAACTCAGAATCGCAAGGAGGAAAGCGGAAGTGTATCTCATGTTGGTTCCGCCTGGGTAAGCGACATCGCCAGGGCGCGGGCTTCATGAAAGTTGCCGCGGCTTGCGTGAGAGCTATCGCAGGGCGTATTCGGGCAGCGGGACGGCGGGGAACGCGTCGCGAGGCTTCACTGGGCTGGTAGCGAGGTTGTCGTGGAGGTTGTGCAGTCTACCCGGCACGGCAAGGACGGCGCGAACGCGTCGCAAGGTTTCGCCGGCTCTAACGCAGGGCGTATTCGGGCAGCGGGACGGCGCGAGGCTCTTCGGCGAACCATTGGGCCAGATACTGATCGCTGACGCGGCGCCGGGCCATGATCTCTTTGCGTTTGCGCAGGGCGCCGGGGAGCGCTTTGGCGAAGCGCCAGAAAGCAGGGAGCGAACTGGGTTCGTAGAACAGGCAACCGCCGGCGATGAGGATGTCGCGGGTCAGGATGGGTCCCCAATGGTCGCTGAGCACGGCGCCGGTGGTGTTTTTGACGCGCATCAGAAAACGGTTCTTGACGCTGTGCATGTTCAACACGGCGGGGACGTTGCCGCGCGGACCGGGGCGAACGCGGCGCACATGATGGCCAACCGCCGCTGGCACATACAGGCATCGCCAGCCGAGCAATTGGGCGCGCCAGGCGACGTCGGCATCCTCTCTATATGCGAAGAAGTCGGGATCGAAGAAGCCGTCGCTGCCGGACACATCCTCAATCATGTCGCGGCGGTACATGGCCGCGGCGGCGCTGGCCCCGAAGACGTACTCGGTGTCGGGATACTGCCCTTCGTCGATGTCGCCCGAGCCGCGGTCGAAGTGGCGGAGGTTCGGGGTGAAATAGATCCCCGTAGAGTCAATGACAGGGGTGCCGAGGTGGACAAAGCCCTTGCCGATACGAAGAAGTTTGCCGCAGAGGGTCCCCACCCTCGCGTCATGCTGGGATGAGTCCAGCAACCCAGCCACGAATCCGGGGTGGAGGAGTACGTCCGGATTCAGAGTGAGGACCCAGTCACTGCGGCACGCGGAGATCGCCTGATTTTGTGCAGCGGCGAACCCCGTGTTCCGATCATTGAGAAGGACCCGCACACGCCCGCGGAACGGCGCCAGTTCCATCCGGGTTCCATCGAGTGACGCATTATCGACAACGACAACATCGACGGGGTAGTCCTGCCGCAACACAGCATCGAGGCAAGCCCGGATGTAGGGTTGGCTGTTGCATGTCACGAGGGTTACGCAAACCGAAGGGCGGGTCATTCGTTTCTGAGGCCAAGACCCTGGCGGCGGCGATTTTTCTACATCCGCTGCAGGAAACGTCGAAAAAAAATTTACACTCGGTGTAGTGGAATCGGACACCTGGCCGGTCTTTACTGGTGACACTCAGCCTATTTATATGCCGTCAGACTCGTATCGTGAACATTTGGCTGGTTTTGTCCGATCGGAACGGGCGGGTACGACGTTGCAGGAACAAGTGGCTCAGTTGTTTGAAGAGATGCGAGAGGACGTTTACAGATATCTGTTGACGCTGGGTCTCTATCCTCCACAGGCCCAGGAAGCGACGCAGGAAGTGTTTCTTCGCCTCTACGTCACGATGAAGAAGAACGAGGAGGAGATTCGCAGTCCGAAGGCCTGGATATACCGCGTTGCCCATAATTACGGCCTGAAGGTACGCGCCAAGCAAAGTCACGAACCTCCCTACGATGCGGAAGTGGAAATCAAGTTGCGCTCGACAGAAGCCAACCCGGAGCAAAGTTTGCTCGAACGGGAAAAGAACATCCGTTTCCACCGTGCCATCGAAGGTTTGAGCGAGCAGCAGAAGCGTTGCCTTTTCTTGCGTTTGGAAGGACTGCGCTACCCCGAGATCGGGCAGAGTTTAGGGATCAGCGCCTCGGCTGTGGGCGAATTTTTGCGCCGCGCCGTGGTGCGCTTGAAGAAGGTTACTCATGAGTAGTTTGGACACCCGCAATCCGAACCACCACTTGGACGACGAGCAGTTACTGCGCTACGCCGACGGCGAACTGACGCCGCGCGAGGCAGAACCCGTGGAGCGCCACCTGGCGGCGTGCTGGCAGTGCCGCACGCAGTTGGATGAGCTTACGCAAACCATCGGGAACTGTGTCCGTTACCGCAAGACGATTTTCGATGACTGCTTCCCTTCTCCACCAGCTCCCTGGTGTGACATTCGCAGCCGCATGGCGGAGGCGGATGGCACACTAGGGAGCTCCTCTTTTGTTTCTCGCCTTTGGAGCGGGATGAAGCAATTCGCGGCGACGCCGCGGCAATGGGCGCCGGCGATGGCGGCCCTGGTGCTGGCAGCTTTTGTCATCAACGAATTCCGCGACACGCCGACGGTGAGCGCGGCCGTTCTTCTGGACCGCGCGGTAAGCGCCGCCGCTTCGCAGCCGGTGGCCAAGCAGCGCAAGGTGCGCATGCGGATGGGCAACCGCTCGATCACGCGAATCTCCGGCCAAGGCTACGCTCCGGTCACGCAGGCGGATTGGGAATCGGCCTCGGCGCTACAAGCGCTGTTCGTGAAAGCGAACTATAGCTGGGACAATCCGCTGAGCGCCACGTCTTATCACGCATGGCGCAACCAGTTGGCGGTGAAAGAAGACTCGGTGACACAGCCGGACAACGGGTCCTACGTCATCCGTACGGTTGCCGGCTCGGGCGAGCTGAGTTCGGCTTCGATCGAGTTGGATGCGGCCGATTGGCACGCCGCCCGAGGCACGCTCGAGTTCCGCAGTTCGGAAACTGTGGAGCTGACTGATTTGGGCGAAGCCGCTCCCGCCGGGACCGCCGCTATTACAAAGACATCTCCTCTGACTCCCTACACTCCGCAAGCAACGCAGGCGCCAGCCGCTGGGTTGGCGCCTGCCACTCTGCCGGAGGCGGCGGCGGAATTGCGCATCGTCGCAAGCCTCAGCCGGATGGGAGCAGACCTTGGCGAACCTATCGAAATCTCCCGCAAAGACGGTCATTTGTTGGTGACCGGCATCGGAATTGCACCACAGCGTCAGATTCAGATTCAGCAGGAACTGGCGTCGCAGCCGGGCGTTGTGGTGCAGTTTTCCGAGCCTGGGACGGGCGCCGCGGGGCTGGCGGACAGTCCGGCAGTCTCTCCGCAAGCGCCCAGCGCGGAGGCGCGCGCCTGGCAGACACAGATTGCCAATTATCTGGGTGGGCGAAACAATTTCGATCAATTCTCCGATCAGAACCTTCTGTTAATGGACGCGGCGATGTCGCGGGTGCATGCCCTGCGGCGGCTGGCGGAGCGCTTTCCCGCCGCTCGCGAAACCGGGTTGAGCGCGGACGATCGCAAGACACTCAGCGGTCTGCGGGCGACGCATGCGGCGGCGCTGCTGGAAAAGCTGGATGTGCTGGACCAGCACATGACACAGCTACTGACTGGATTATCGATTCCTGCGGAAGCTCCCGCGGCGGTGCAAGTGCTTTCCGAATGGCAGGCGGCGAGCCAGGATATCTTCTTTCACGCCAGGACCTTAGAGAAGAACATGGGTATTTTACTGGGAAGCGCGGCGGGAGAAGCCACGAGTCCTGCTCAGATCCATTTCTTACTCCGTCAACTGCGGACGAAACTTTCCGCTTACGAAACGGCAGCAAACACGGCACAATAGAGGGAGATGTCCCTCGCTGGGTGCCTGCTAGCGGTCTTGGCACTGGCCGCCGCACTTCCGTGCGCGGCGCAACAACTCACGCACTTGTCGGGACTGATACTGGACCCTTCGGCGGCTGCGGTGCGCGACGCCTCGGTGACCGTTGTCAGCGAGGATAACGGCTTCCGGCGATCGGCTGTTTCGCAATCCGATGGCAGTTACGTGGTGGCTTCGCTGCAACCGGGGCTGTACAAAATGACGGTGCGGAAAGAGGGATTTCGGACCATTATCCGGTTTGGTGTGAAGCTGGATGTGGCGCAGCCGGCGCGGGTGGATTTCCAACTGGAATTAGGCAGTATTCAGGACGCCATCACGGTGGAAGGCGCGGCGCCGTTGCTGAATACGGACGATGCATCGGTGGGAACGCTGGTGGAACGGAAATGGATGGAGCGGATGCCGCTGAACGGGAGAGGCATCCTGAGTCTGCTGGAAATGGCGCCGGGGACGGTGGTGACTCCTGCCACAAGGGGGGAATCGGGCCAGTTCACCACCAACGGGCAGCGCCCGAATTCGCACTATTTCACGATCGACGGGGTGAGCGGGAATACAGGAGTGAGCGGAGGCGGGGTGGCGGCGCAAGTGACGGGCGGATCGCTGCCGGGGATGACGGCGTTGGGCAGCTTCCACAACCTGGTGCCGCTGGAGGGACTGGACGAATTTCGCGTACAGACGGCCACGGCGAGTTCGGAATACGGACGGTTGCCGGGAGCGCAGGTGAGTTTGAGCAGCCGCGGCGGAGGCAACGATTGGCACGGTTCCGTGTTTTACTATCTACGCCACGAGAAGCTGGACGCGAACGATTGGTTCTCGAACAGCCGCGGGCAAAAGCGGTCCGCGCTGCGGATGAACGATTTCGGAGCGAGCGTGAGCGGGCCCTTGCGGAAGGATCGCACCTTCTTTTTCGCCACCTATGAAGGCTTGCGGCTGCGGCAGCCGTTTTCCTGGCGCCAGCCGGCGCCGACGCTGGAGGGGCGGAAGATGGGTCCGACGTGGGTGCAGACGATGCTGAACCTGTATCCGGTACCGGATGGGCGGAGTCTGGATGAGGATCTGGCGGAATGGAACGGGCGGATTCTGCGGCCGGCGCGGCTCGATACGGGCAGCCTGCGGCTGGATCATTCTCTGACATCGCGAATTTCCATATTCGGGCGTTATAACGAAGCGCCGTCGTCGAATGAATTCGGCAGCACGCAGATTAATGCGCTCGATTTACAATCGCGGGCGCTGACATTCGGCGTGAATCTAAGGGCGAGTTCGACGGTGGTATTCGATACGCGGCTGAATTGGAACCGGTCGGCGGCGCAATCGGAATGGCGTCCGACGGCGGAGAATCTGCCGGACTGCTATCTGGAGCCTGTGACCTCATTCTTTTTCCGCCGCAACGGGCTGTGCGACACGCTGGTGCGCTTCGGCATCGCGGGGGTAGGCACGCTGTCGCTGGGCCAGGAGCCGGACCGGCGGCAACGCCAGTGGCACCTGCTGCCGAGCGTGTCGATTCACACGCGGGCGCACAAGATCAGCGCCGGAGTGGACTACCGGCAGTTGGCGCCGTACCGCCGCGACCTGCAGGATGCGATCAGCATCCTCTCGGACAGTTTTCGCGATCTTGTGGAAGTGGGCAACTCCTGGGTGTCGGTGAGCCCGCGGATCGAGGGTCGAGTGGAGTTGCGCGAAGCAAGCGCGTATGTGCACGACAGTTGGCGTATCCATCCGCAACTGACAGCCTCGTTCGGGTTGCGCTGGGAATACACGCCCTCGCCGCTGCTGCAACCGGAGCAAACGGCCTCGGGCACTCCGTCGCACTTCGTTTATCCGTTCCAGACGACGGTGTGGCGGAGGACGATGGGGAGTTTCGCGCCGCGCGCGGGACTGGCGTGGAGGCCGCACCACAACGGGCAATTGGTGTTTCGCGGCGGGTACGGGATTTACTACGATTCGAGCCTGAGTATCGCCACGGACCTGGTGAACGGAGGGCCGCTGAGCCTGGCCTCTTACAGCAGTAACCGCAATGCTCCTTTTCCTACATCGCTGAGCTTCGGTTTTCTGCCGGGATTGCGATTGCCGCAGGTGCGGCAATGGAGCTTTGGGGTGGAGCGCAGTTTTCTGGACCGCAATGCTTTCAGCGTGACGTACACGGGGTCTGAGGGGCGCAATTTGTTGCGGCGCGAGCTGGGGGGACCGGAGAGCACGGAATCGCACCGGCTGATTCTGGCGACGAACCATGGGGCGGCGGAGTATCAAGGGTTGCAGGCGCAATTCCGGCGGCGTTTCGGCACTGGCTGGCAAGGGCAGGCGAGCTATGCGTGGGGCCACTCCATCGACAACAGTTCGAGCGATGCTTCGCTGCATTATGCCGAGCGCGGGATTACGGCAGCGGGCGATCGCGGGTCGAGCGATTTCGACGTGCGGCATTCGTTGACGCTGGCCATGAGCTATGAATCGCCGGCGCGGTGGGGGCGGTGGATGAGAAAGTGGAGTTTGGACGGAATCGCCCGCGCGCGCACGGGATTTCCGATCCAGATTCAATCGGCCGAGCACACGATCGGGATCGGGCTGGCCAATGCGTTCCGGCCGAGCGTGAAGCCGGGGGCGCGGATTTGGGTGGAGGATGCAAGGATGCCGGGGGGCAAGCGATTGAATCGCGATGCGTTTGTGACGGCCGGCGAGCTGACGCAAGGCAATCTTGGGCGGAACACCGTCTCGGGTTTCGGGATGCATCAGATCGATGCGGCGTTGCGGCGCGAGTTTCGGGTTTCCGACCGGACGGCGCTCGATTTCCGCGTCGAGGCGTTTAATGTATTGAATCATCCGAATTTCGCGGATCCGGTGCGATTTTTGTCTTCGCCGCTTTTCGGCGAATCGCCTTCGATGCTGAGCTTGATGCTGGGAACGGGGAGTCCGGGGAGCGGGCTGACTCCGGTGTTTCAGACGGGCGGGCCGCGCAGTTTGCAGATGGTGTTGCGGCTGCGCTGGTAGCGTGCGGATGCCCTTGGCGCCCATGGCGGCGGGGGGGCGATGGCGGGCGGGCTTGTGATAGACTCCCACTCGAATGCTGCGCCGTACTTTTCTCTCTTCGCT
>JAEUQG010000434.1 GCA_016789755.1 Bryobacterales bacterium | reverse complement strand
CGATCTCGCCGTCAAGCTTCAGGTGGCAAGCATCAACGAGACCGTAACCGTCTCCTCCGACGCGCCGCTCATCAACACCACCAATGCTGAGGTCGGGGTCAACTTCGACAGCAAGCGCATCAGCGAACTCCCGCTGGCCGTCAACCGCAACGTCATGAACATCGCCCTCAGCGTCGCCGGAGTCAGCCAGAACTCCGCCGGACAAAGCGCCTTCGCCGGCGATGGCAACAACGGCACGGAAGCCACCAACGTTGCCTTCTCCGCCAACGGCATGCGCCTCCGCTCGAACAACTTCATGATCGACGGGCAGGACGCCAACAACGCTAGCGTCGGCGGTCTGCAGCAGCCTCTCAACAATCCCGACATCATCGCCGAATTCCGCCTCATCACCAACCAATTCGCTCCCGAATACGGGCGCGCCGCGGGCTCCGTCGTCAACATCGTCACCAAGAGCGGCACCAACGCCTTCCACGGTTCGGCGTTCTGGTTCCACAACAACAACCGCTTCAATTCGCTCAGCAACACCGACAAGGCGGCGCGCTTCACTGAGGCGCCCTTCCGCACGGAGAACCAGTTCGGCGGCACCCTCGGCGGGCCCGTCATCAAGGACAAGACTTTCTTCTTCGCCTCGCTGCAGCGCTGGACGGACCGCCGCCTGGGCGCGGGCGCGACCATCAACGGAGCGCCCACCGAAGAAGGCCGCCGCGCTCTCGAATCCCTGGCCGGCTCTCAGACCGGGGTGCGGGCTCTACTTGAGAACCTCCCCGCCGCGCCTTCGGGCAACGGCCAGTCGCGCACGGTCACGTTCAATGGCCGCACCGCCGTAGTCCCGCTCGGCAACCTCACCGGCTCGGCCGCGCAAGCTCTGAACAACTGGCAGCACATGTACAAGGGTGATCATCGCTTCGGCGCCAATCACACGCTGACGGGCCGCTACATGTACGACGACACCATGCTCACCGGTTCCGGTCAGGTTACACCCGCGGGTCTCACCAGCGTCGAACCGAAGAAGACGCATGCCCTCATGGTCGGGCTGAACAGCACGCTGGGGCCCACCGTCTACAATGAGCTGCGGCTCGGGTTCAATCGCCGCAGCGACAGCAACAACGCCGAGAATCCCACCGTTGCCGAACGCATCCCGTCGATCGAAGTCACCGATCTCGGTCTGCGCGGCTTCAATGCGCTCTCCACACGGACCGGCATCGGGCTCGCCGTCAACCTGCCCCAATTCACCACCCGCAACAACTACCAGATCCAGAACAATCTCGGCATCCTGCGCGGGGCGCACTCGATGAAGTTCGGCTTCGACTTCCGTCGCGTCGAGCAGTTCCAGTTCTTCGCTCCCACGCTGCGCGGACGTCTGGAATACCCGAGCCTGCAGGAGCTGATCAACGACCGTGCCACGGTGGCCCAAATCAACGCCGTGCTGCCCGGCGGCGAACGGGTGCAATACTACCGCTACTACGATTACTTCTTCTTCCTGCAGGACGAGTTCCGCATCCGCCCCAATTTCACCATCACCTACGGCATCCGTTACGAGACGCCCGGGAACCCCATCGACAACCTCGCCTTCTACAGCGACCGCATCGTGAAAGCTTTCGGCGGCGATGAGCGCTTCCGCCTCACTCCGATCCCGGCCCGCGACAAGAACAACTGGGCGCCGCGCTTCGGCTTCAACTACCGCATCAAGGATAAGACAGTGCTGCGCGGTGGCTATTCGCGCACCTTCGACTTGATCTTCAACAACATCGCGCTCAACATCGGCAGCGCTTTCCCGTTCCTGTTCGTCTACGATGTTCCGGTGACTCCGGCCACCAGCTTGCGGCATGACAGCTATCCCGCGCTGAACGCCATCCGCACAGGAGGCACCCCGCCCATCCCGAACCCGAACATCGTGCCGCGGACCATTGTCGGCGGCGATTTCCGCTCGCCCTTCGCCGAGCAGTTCTCGGTGCAGGTGCAGCGCGAGATTGCCAAGGACTACGCCTTCACCGTGGGCTGGGTTGCGACGAAAGGCACGGCGCTGTTCCAGACCATCGACGGCAATCCGACGGTGCCCGGCACGGGCGGCGCGCGCCGAGTGGACCCGGGGTTCGGCACCATCCGGCTGCGCTGCAACTGCACCTCGTCCATCTATCATTCGCTGCAGACGAGCCTTGAAAAGCGGCTCTCGTCGAACTTCTCCATGGCCGCGCACTATACGTGGAGCTCCTTTATCGACGGGGCCTCGGAGATTTTCAATCCATCGAACAGCGGGGACATCGCCATTCCGCAGGACTCTTTCAACTGGCGCGCTGACCGCGGCCGCAGCTCCTATGACCGTCCGCACCGCTTCACGGTGAACGGAGTGTACGAAGCTCCGTTCCACCGCGCGCAGACGGGAGCGGCAGGCAAGCTGCTGGGTGGCTGGCAGCTTAACTACTTCCTCACGTGGCAATCGGGAGCGCCGTTCTCGCCGCTGAACGGATCGGATCCGGGCGCGCGGGTGCTGGGGATCAACGGGCTGGTGGGAACCTCCATCCGGCCCAATCTCAACACGACGCTCGATCTGGCCAGCATGAACATCCGCGACATCCAGGCGGCGGGTGGGGCCAGTCTCTTCCGCACCGTGACCGCGGCCAGCCCGCTGGGCGATGTGGGCCGGAACGTTCTGCGCGCCGACGGCATCGACAAGCTGGATTTCGGCATCATCAAGAATACGCGGCTTGCCGAGAACCACACGCTGCAGTTCCGCGCCGACTTCTTCAATGCCACCAACACGCGCAACTACGGCATTCCGGAGAGCGTGATCACTTCGGCGGCCTTCCTCAACGAGGGCGCGCGCGACGGCGGCAACCGCCGCGTCCAACTCGGGCTGCGCTACGTGTTTTAGGGCATGCTACGCTGTTTCTGGCGGCGGCGGTTCCAAGCGCTGGTGCAATCGAGCCCCTGAGGTCCGGTTCGCCTTCTCCGAGGCTACCTCGCGAGGATTGTGTTACGCCGCCATTGCGTCGCGTGCGCGCGTCTGCACTGAGCGTGCAGTACAGCGCACGCCGGGTTGGACAGGTTGGATCGCCGCCGCCATGAACGCCGCCTTCCTCGCAGCATTGGCCCGCAGCCTGATGGCCGGCGAGCAGACGGTGGAAGCCGCGCGCGCCCGCGCCATGCACACGCTGGGCCGCCGCTGGCGCTGGGCGGGCCTATCGCGAGGATTGTGTTACGCCGCCATTGCGTCGCGTGCGCGCGTCTGCACTGAGCGAGAGACGAGCCCACGCCGGGTTTGACAGGTCGGATCGCCGCCGCCATGAACGCCGCCTTCCTCGCAGCATTGGCCCGCAGCCTGATGGCCGGCGAGCAGACGGTGGAAGCCGCGCGCGCCCGCGCCATGCGCACGCTCGGCCGCCGCTGGCGCTGGGCGGGCCCGTTCGCCGCGCGCTACATCGCCGCCTTTCGCCACGGTCCGCGCCCGCGCTTGAAGGACGTCATTGCTTTCATCCGCGCCGATGAGGGCTTCGATCTCGCCGCGCTCACCTACGGGAGCAAGCTGTCGATTGCCCATTGGCTGGCGGCGCCGCAGCGAATGCTGCCGTACGGGCCGGCGGCTGATTGGGACCTGCCCTCGATCCACACGGAAGGCGATCTGGCGCGCTGGCTCGCCCTGCACGCGACGGAGCTCGATTGGCTGGCCGATCGCAAGAACCTCTGCCGCAAGCAGGCGAACCCCAAGCTGCGGCACTACCGCTATGTCATCGAGCCCAAGCGGCGCGGCGGCATCCGCCTCATTGAAAGCCCGAAGCGCCTGCTCAAAGAGCTGCAGCGCCGCATCCTTGCGGAGATCCTCGATCGCATCCCGCCGCACCCCGCCGCGCACGGGTTCGTCAAAGGCCGCTCCATTGTCACCTTCGCCACGCCGCACACCAACCAGCCCCTGGTGATGCGGCTGGATCTGGAGAACTTCTTCCCCTCGTTTCCGGCGGCGCGGGTGCAGGCTCTGTACCGAACGTTGGGCTATCCCGATGCGGTAGCCGATGTTCTTACCGGACTCTGCACCACCTCGACACTCCATGACATCGTGCGGGCGCAGACGTTCGAGGACCGCCGGTTGTACGAGCAGCGTCACTTGCCGCAAGGCGCTCCGACTTCCCCGGCGCTGGCCAACGCCATGGCCTACCGCCTGGATTGCCGCCTCTCGGGGCTTGCCCGCACGGCGGGCGCCGTGTACACACGCTATGCCGATGACCTGGCGTTCTCCGGCGGGGACGAATTCCGGCGCAACGCGCATCGCTTCCAGCATCACGCCGCCGCCATTGCCCTGGAAGAGGGCTTCGCCGTGAATTTCCGCAAGACGCGTATCATGCGGCAGGGGGTGCGCCAGTCGCTGGCAGGGCTGGTGGTGAACGGGGGATTGAGTATCCGCCGCCGCGACCTGGAAACGCTGGAAGCGATTCTCACCAACTGCCTGCGCCACGGCCCCACATCGCAGAATCGTGCGAACCATGGCGATTTCCGGGCTCATCTTGAGGGCCGTATTTCGTATGTGGAAATGGTCCACCCGGAGAAGGGCCGCCGCCTCCGGTCGCTGTTCGACAGGATTGACTCGTGGGCAAACACTCTATAATCAAAGCGGGTATCTCCAATATGAAGTTGTTGTCAGTCCTGCTCTGCGCCGCGTTGGCGGCCGGCATCGCGCTGTGGGCGCAGGCTCCAACGCCGGCCTCCATCGAGAACGATCCGCAGAGCCGCATCACGCTCGATGTCACGCGCGTCAGTATCCTCTTCACGGTTACGGACCGCAAAGGGCGCTTCGTCACCAACCTGACCAAAGACGACTTCGAGATCATCGAGAACAAGCGCCGCCAGAACATTCTCGAGTTCACGGCGGAAAGCGGCCTGCCGCTGCGGTTGGGGCTGCTGATCGACACGAGCAACAGCGTGCGCGACCGTTTCCGCTTCGAGCAGGAAGCGGGCATCGAGTTCCTGAACAACCTGCTGCGGCCGAAGACCGACCGGGCCATGATCGTCAGCTTCGACACCGCCGCCGAGATGGTGAGCGACCTCACGGACAATCAGGAGAAGCTGATCAAGACGATCCGCGACCTGCGGCCCGGTGGAGGCACAGCGCTATACGATGCGATCTACAATGCCTGCCGCGACCGGCTGATGAAAGATCAGCCCGTCCACAAGTTCCGCCGGGCGCTGGTGATCCTGAGCGACGGCGACGACAACCAGAGCCGCTATACGCGCGAGCAGTCGCTGGAAATGGCGCAGAAGGCCGATGTCGTGATCTACACGGTCTCCACCAACATCACGCGCCAGCCCACGGACGGCGACAAGGTGCTCAAGTACCTGGCCAACGAGACGGGCGGCATCTCGCTTTCGCCGTTCCGGGTGGAAGATCTGACGCAGAGCTTCGAGAACATTTCCAACGAATTACGTTCCCAGTACAACATTCTGTACCGTCCTGAACCGATGCCCACCGACGGTCTGTTCCACTCCTTCGAGTTGAAGGTAAAAGGGCGGAAAGACCTGGTGGTGAGGGCGCGCAAAGGATATTACGCCCCGAAGCTGTAAATTTTTACACTATCGTGCTAGGATGGTTGTTCTACTTCATCTGGCGAGGAGATTCCACCAATGGCGGTCATGGACGACAAAGAGCGAGCCCGCGCACTGAGTACGACTCTTGGGGCGATTGAGAAGCAGTTTGGAAAAGGGTCCATCGTGCGGCTCGGCTCGCGCGAAGCGGTGGTCCCCATTTCGGCCATCTCGACCGGGTCCATCTCCCTCGATTACGCGCTGGGGGTGGGCGGATTTCCGCGCGGACGCATCAGCGAGATTTTCGGACCGGAGTCTTCGGGCAAGACCACGGTTGCGCTGCAGGTAGTGGCCGAATCGCAGAAGTCGGGCGGCATGGCGGCATTCATCGACGTGGAGCATGCACTGGACCCCATCTATGCGCGCAAGCTGGGGGTGGATGTGGACAACCTGCTGGTGTCGCAGCCCGATTACGCCGAGCAGGCGCTGGAGATCACCAACGCTCTGATTGCCTCGGGTTCGATCGATGTATTGATTGTGGACTCGGTGGCGGCGCTGGTGCCGAAGACCGAACTTGACGGGGAGATGGGCGACAGCTTCATGGGCGTCCAGGCTCGCCTGATGAGCCAGGCCATGCGGAAACTGACCGGCGTGGTGGCGAAGTCGAACACCTGCCTCATCTTTATCAATCAGATCCGCGAGAAGATCGGCGTCATGTTCGGCAATCCGGAGACGACCACGGGCGGCCGGGCGCTGAAGTTCTATTCCTCGGTGCGGGCGGACATCCGGCGCATCGCGGCTCTGAAGGATGGCGAAACGGTGACGGGCAACCGGACTAAGGTGAAGATTGTGAAGAACAAACTGGCGCCTCCGTTCCGTGAAGCGGAGTTCGACATTATGTATGGCGAAGGGATCTCGAAGGAAGGGGACCTGCTGGATCTTGGGGTCGGGAACAACCTGGTGGAGAAGAGCGGGTCGTGGTACAGCTTCCGCGGGGACCGGATCGGCCAGGGGCGGGAGAACGCGCGGCAGTTTCTGCGGGACAACGCCGACATTCGCAATACGGTTGATACGGAGCTGCGAAAGATTCTGGGGCTGTCGCAGGAAGCGGCTGAACCGGCGGCTGCGGGCAAGACGAAGTAGGGTGCCCTTGCTTGGCCGGGATGAGCGGGAAGCAGTACTATACGTAACAAAGTAGTGGGACCTCCCTAAAGTCTTTCTCATGGGCGGTCGATCTCACACTCAAGGCATATGGAACCGTTCATCTGGATCCTTCTACCTGTTTTCGTCGCGGCCGGGTCGGCGCTGCTGTCGTTCTACATCATGCAGGCACGCATGGAAGTGGCCATCGCCAAGGAACGAGAGGTCCTGGCGGAGGCACGGGCAACCATAGATTCCCAGGAGAAAATCCTTGTGGAGAAGATCAAGGCGACCGAGCAATCGATTCGCCGGGAATCTCTCGATGAGTTTCTGGGGGACTTTCGTGTCGAGGAGCGGCACTACTTGCGGGAGAGCAAGGGGCTGTTCGCGCAGAAAAAGTCCATGGTTCTGCAGGAGCGTTTGTACTTCCGGAACATACCACTCTCGAACTGGGTGGAACACGAAATGACGGTAGAGGATAGTGGTGATGTAGGCGCTTTGGCAAAGGCCTGCTCCATCTTTAGCACGAAGTCGTTAGGCGAATCGGCGGCCTCGAAGCTGCTGACGTAGTCTCCCGTTCAGGTTTACTCATAGCATTCGGGCTTCCCTGGAGAGAGGGAGGCCCTTTTTCTTTGTGGAGCGCGTAAACCTCTAGTCGCGCGTCTCGTCCTGGACGATATGATGGGCGTTATGGCGGAGCCGATTGCGTTGGACTCAACCAGCCTGGCGCACGACCGCGACTTCACGGCGTTGGTGCAAGCCGAACAAAAGAGGATCTTTCTGCTCTGCCAGCGGATGTTGCAGGACCGTGAAGAGGCGGATTCGGCGACGCAGGACGTGTTTCTGAAGGCTTTCAAGGCACTGCAAGGGATGCGTACTGAGCTGGATGAGCCGGCGAAGTGGCTGACGCGAATCGCGGTGAACACGTGCCTGGACCGGCTGCGGAGCCGGAGGTGGCAATTCTGGAAGCGCCGACCAGCGCCTGACGATGAGAGCCTGATCCTGACGATGGCGGTGTCGCATGAGCCGGACGCGGAGGATCGGATGTTCGCCCGCGAGATCTACCGGAGGCTGTACCAGGCTCTGGACCGCCTGAGCGACCGGCAGCGGGCCGTGTTCTCCCTCAAGCACTTCGAGGACAGGAGTCTCGAAGAGATTGGTAATATCTTAGGTTTGGACACCGGCACGGTGAAAGCGCACATGTCGAGAGCGGTGGCCAAGCTCCGCGTGGAACTGGAGGATGTTTATCTGGCCGGCGCCCGGAGGGCGAAGCAATGACGAAGCACTATTCGGAATCCGATTTTCTGGACAGGCTATACGAAGTCGGCCGCGAGGATGGGCACCTGGAGGTCTGCGCCGAATGCCGCGCCAAGTACTCGACTTGGCTTGCTGCCCGCCGGCAGCTCACCAGGGAACCGGACGTGTCCGCCGGGGTGTTAGCCGAACAGCGGCAGCGTATTTTTGCGCGGACGGCACGGCCGGTGCGTTCGATGCGCAGTTTCTGGCGCTGGTCGCCGGCTCTGGCGATGGTGGCGTTGGTGATGTTTGCCGTGCTGTGGGACAGACATTCGCCGCAGCCGGTGGTTGTGGTGGAGACGGCGCAGGTTTCCGATACGCAGGTTTTGGCGGATATCTATCGAACGGCGTATGACGTTGAGCCACAAGCAGTTGCTCCTTTGCATGGGTTATTTGAAGATAAGGGCCAAGCCAATGATTAGGCTGATATTTGGCTTCGGTTTCGCATTTCTCACTCTTTCCGCCCAGCAGCCCCGGGATTTCTTTCCCTGGTGGGACATGCCGGTGGCGCGGACTCTGAATCTGACCGAAGACCAGACACGGCAGATCCAGACGATTGTCCGGGAACACAGGGACAAACTGGTAGATCTGCGCGGCGCCGTGGAAAAGGCGGAGAATCAACTGAGCGACATCATGGACGAAGACCGCCCTGATGCGGGGAAAGCGAACGCCGCCATTGATCGGGTGGCCGTGGCTCGGGCTGAGTTGACCAGGGCCTTTTCTCAGATGGGGCTGAAGTTAAGGCTGGTACTGACTCCGGCGCAATGGAAGGATCTGCAGTCGAAACGCCCGAAGCCGCCGCTGCCGGGACAGCCGAAACCTCCGTTGAACCGGCCTCCTCGGGGCGTACCGCAAAACGAGGATGCGGCGTTACGGGGAGTGGAGCCGGCGGATGGCGGGGACACGCGAGAATCCGCGACCCAGGTTTTCCGCCGCCCATAACAGGGCTTGCAGTTCCGCGATTCCGGACATACGGAGTTGTTGTACGCATCGCTTCCGGACCTCGATGCGAGCCCTTCAAACGGGGTGCCGGATGGGCTCCGAGCCATGTCACAGAACTTCGGACCGGGCAGAGCCTCGATCCGGAAGTGGTCCGTCGATGCGCAGGAACCAACTCCCTGTGCACGGCGCCGATCTTCGCGCGACGCTGTGGACGAAAGCGCGCGGATTCGAAGAATCGCAAACTCTCTGGCTACGGGACAGCCACGCAGATGGCCGCGCTGTCGTGCGCGGGGAAGTACCAGGGTCTGGCGGAGAGATAGCCGATGACGACGCGCAGGTTGTAGTCCACCGCGACCGGTGCTTCGGGAGGCTGGTTGTGCGCGCCGCAATTTGGAGTTCCAGGTGGTATGACCTTGGGCACTTGGACCGTAATCTCATACATTCCTATGAGGCCAGGCAGGAGGTAAGCCCGAAGCAAACCGTCCGTGGAGAGTTGCTTTCCAGCCGGCATGTTGACTTCGCGATTCTTGCCGAACTGAAACTCAACCCCAATTGGAGCGCCGAATTGTCCCCCAATTGGGATGTTGACCCCTTCGGGGGCAGGTTCGCCGGTTTTCGGCCGGTCTTCGTCGGGCTTGGTAATGTCATACCCCAGCCCCACAGCGAGCATGGTGAGCGTTTCTCCGGGTTTCGCTGGATTCCCGCGATGGACGAGCGTCCCATCGGGGCGGCGAACAATCGGGAGGGTGGATGCGAGATCCAATTCCGGATACAGAATAGAGACTCCATCATGGCCTGTCACGATGTAGAAGGTCCTGGGAAGCAAGCTGTAGGGCAGAGCGGCAACTGCTTGCCCCTGCAGGTACACGCGTATGAAAGGCAATACTATATCGGAGCCACCAAAGTTCAATTCGTAAGGGATTTGGACGGTAATTCCGGCAACCACGCCACAGGGAACGTCAGCATAAAGGCCGCTACGGGAGAGATAGCAGGCTGACAGCCCCTCAACCGCGAGAATTGGCGCTGGGTGTTCCCTCCCTTTGGAGTCAGCTACTGTAACCGAGATCCCCTCAACCTTGTACGGGAAGGGACGGGAAAAAACGGTGTGCTCCTTCAGGTTCCCGCCGACGCCATGGACATAAAGGGTGGTAATCTGACCGGGCGAAAGCTCGAGGTTGAGATAAGGTTGGCGCCAAACCTGCCCCACGTTTACGATCATTCCCGGGGGTTGAGCCAGAGCGGCACTGGCAAGCAGCATGGGAGACAGCAGTACAAAGAAGCGCTTCATGTTTACCTCCGCGAGTCCGTGGTGGTTTGTTTCGTGGCATTTCCAGACGTGGGGAGTATGTTCTGCCATCTGTGTCCTCGAACGGCAGGCAGAGCCTCCGGCGGATGTGGCTTGCCGAGGTGCTTGACATCCGCGCCGCGTGCAACGATGACTACGTTCGGCGTGAACCGGCGTTCCGGGTGATCGACAGGCGGGCCTGTTGGCAGCGGCTCCAAGATGGCGGGCAATTGGACCGCGAGGATGGACCTCACATCCGGAGATTCTTTCACGGTTGATTCCGGTTCCGTGGAATACGGGGCATAGAACGTGGGGTTGTACTCAAGATCGAAGATGGCTGACGCGACGTTCTTGACGCCAGGCGCCTGGTGGATCTGGGGCAGAGCGATGACGTTGTTGGAGTCCGCGGCGATCTTGGCATAGTCGCCGGCACCATAACATCCCCTAACGATGCACCGAGGCCCTCCGACTCCGGCCCACCTTGCGGGCGCGGTTCCCGTCGCCACCGTCGTACCGATTCCCGGTTGGCCTGGAGGGTAGCGAATGGACTGAGTTAGCACGTTGCTGGCATTGTGCTGGGAGAATGGACGGTAGAAGGTTTGATAGGTAACCCAGTAACTCCCATCGGGTGCAATTGTGGTGGAAGCCATGAACTGATCGTAGGGGAGAGCGTTTACGAAAGAACAGCCCCTATCGGAGGTGCACATGAAGGTGTTGTTATGGCTACCGTTGTTGACGGGAAAGACGACGCTCCAGCGGGTGCTGAGAGGGTCGCCGGCAGCATCCACAGGCGTGCCATAGAATACTTCG
>JAEUQG010000416.1 GCA_016789755.1 Bryobacterales bacterium | reverse complement strand
TGCTCTTTTGTTTGCGAGTCCGTGCGGCGGTACTTCGATTCGTCGAGGAAGACAATCACCTGATCGGTGGGGCGTATATAGCGCTCGCGCTTCACACCCGGCATGTAGGTGACTTCGCTCACGCGCACCTTGGCATTTTCGAGCTTGACCTTCTTGGGAACCTCGGCCCCGGCCACGCCGAAGACGGCGATCAATGTGGCGAGGCTCGAAAGGATGGCGACGGCAAACAGTTTGTTCATGGCTTCTCATTCTACTCTGCCCGCCAGTGGTATAGACTCAAGGCAAATGAAACTTCAGGTTGTCCTCATCACTATGTTGTGGGCCGGCCTTGGCCTGGCTCAGGAAACCAGATCGACGATCGTGGGACGCGTTACCGATGCCACGGGTGCGGTTGTGCTGGGCGCCGATGTGCGCGCGGTGAACACTGCCACGGGCGTGATTGTCGCCGCCAAGACGAACGAAGGCGGCAACTTCACGCTGCCCTACTTGCTGCCCGGACCATATCAGGTTCAGGCCGAACTGACGGGGTTCAAAAAGTTCTTGCGCGACGGCATCGAACTTCGCGTGAACGAAGCGGTGGAGGTGAACATCTCCCTCGAAGTTGGCGCCACCTCAGAGGTGGTGGAAGTGAAGGGCGACACACCGCTGCTGCAAACCGTCGATTCCTCGCTGGGACAAGTGGTGGATCAGCGGCGCATTCAGGAACTGCCGAGTTTCGGATCGAGCCCGATGACGCTGGTGCAACTGGCGCCGGGCGTGATCAACTCCACCGACATGCGGCTGGCCAAGGCCGGCTCGTTCTCGATCAACAAGAACTCGCAGTTCTCCACCGATGGCGCGGGGCAATACAACAATGAGTTCACGCTCGACGGTGTGTCGAACACACAGGCGCAAGGCACCTCGGGCCGCGTGGGCTTCATTCCGCCGCAGACCGCCGTGGGCGAGTTCAAAGTGCAGACCGCGCCTTACGATGCGAGCGTGGGCCACACCATCGGATCGCTGGTCAACGTGAGCACGCGCAGCGGGGCCAATGCGATTCACGGCGAGCTCTATTACTGGATGCGCAACGCCGCCTTCGACACGCCGAACATTTTTCAGAACCGCGCGGGGCAGAAGCTGCCGGTGTATCAGGACAACCGTTACGGCGGCTGGGCAAGCGGCCCCGTCATCCGCAACCGTACGTTCTGGTTCTACAACTACGAAGCGAACACCTTTGGCGTGCCTCAATCGTTCACCAACACGGTGCCGACCGCGGCGATGCGGCGCGGCGATCTGAGCGAGCTGCTGGCGATCGGCACGAACTATCAGGTGTTCGATCCGCGCTCGACCTCGCCCAATGCGAACGGCACCTTTTCGCGCACACCGATTCCGGGCAACCTCATTCCGGCGTCGCGGCTGGATGCGGTGGCGCAGAACATTCTGAAGTTCTGGCCCGAGCCGAACCAGGCGGGAACGCGCGAAGGGCGCAACAATCACTTCCGCACGACGAAGGCTCTGGAAGATACGTGGGTGCACCTGATCCGGCTGGACCACAACTTCAACCAGAACCATCGGGCGTTTGTGCGCATGTCGACGGACTTCTGGGAAGAAGACAAGAACCGCGTGTTCACGACCGGCGCGAACGGCATCATTCTCAACCGCCAGAACCGCGGCTTGACCATCGACGATGTGAAGGTGTTCAGCCCCACGTTCCTGATGAACGTGCGCTATGGCGTGACCTACGCCAACTTCACGGAGAAGACGATTCAGCCGGGGTTCGATTTGAGTTCGCTGGGTTTCGCTTCGCAACTGACATCGCTGGTGGACCGCAGCATCGCGCGCTTTCCGAACGTGCAGGTGGGCTCGCTGACGCAGTTGGCGAATTGGGAAAGCGGCGACGGCGGGAACTTCTCGACGGTGCATTCGACGGGGGCGACGTTCACCAAGCTGGCGGGCTCGCACAGCCTGCGCTTCGGGTCGGACTTCCGCGTCTATCGCGAGAACCAGGGCCGCTATCCGCTCGATGTGGCGCCTCAGTTGGCGTTCTCGACGACCTACACGCGCGGGCCGTTGAACACGTCCGCGGCGCAGCCGGTGGGAGGCGAGCTGGCGTCGTTTCTGCTGGGTGTTCCCGACGGCAGCATGACGCGCACGGCGCGGCTGGCCGAGCAGGACATGTGGTTCGGCACGTACCTGCAGGACGATTGGAAGGTGACGCGCAAGCTGGTGGTGAACTGGGGTCTGCGCTACGAGTTGGAGACGCCGCTCACCGAACGCTACAACCGCTCGGTCGCGGGGTACGCGTTCGATCAGGCCAGTCCCATCGAGGCGGCGGCGCGGGCCAACTACACGCCGCTGGCGATTGCCGAGTTGCCGGCGAGCCAGTTCCGCGTGCGCGGCGGCTTGACGTACATCACACAGGGCGGCAACGGGAGGACGTATTGGAAAGGAGAACGCAATAACTTCATGCCTCGCATCGGAATTGCCTATCAGTTAGACGGCAAGTCGGTGTTGCGCATGGGGTATGGGTTGTTCTTCGACACGCTGGGCGTGAACAAGACGGACTCGATTGCGACGGGGTTCAGCCAATCGACGCCCATCCAGGCATCGCTCGACAGTGGAGTGACGTATGTGGCGACGACGGCGAACCCGTTTCCGCGCGGGCTGATTGAGCCCGCCGGATCGAGCGGCGGCCTGTCGACGAATCTGGGCCAGGCGATCAGTTACTTCGAGGCCAACCGCAAGCAAGGCTATACGCAGCGCTGGTCGTTCGGATTGCAGCGGGAGTTGCCCGGGCAATGGCTGGCGGAGGCAACCTACGTGAGCAGCCGCGGCACGCGGTTGGGAGTGAATCAGAACATCAACAACACGCCGGTGGAGTATTTGAGCAAGTCTGGGGTGCGCGACCAGCGGACGATCGATTTTCTGGGCGCGAACTCGCGCAGTCCGTTCTTCGGGCTGAACCCGATCTACGGGCAGAACATTTCGCGGGCGAACCTGTTGCGGCCCTATCCGCACTTCGGAAACATCACGGTGAATGTGCCCGTGGGGTATTCGTGGTATCACTCGCTGCAGACGAGGATGGAGCGGCGCTTCGCCAAAGGCTACACGCTGATGCTGGCGTATACGTGGTCGAAGTCGATGTAGGCGACGGAGTTTTTGAACGCGGTGGACACGATGCCGTATGAGTCGGTGTCGGCGCTCGACCGTCCACACCGGGTGGTGGTATCGGGGATTTGGGAACTGCCGTTCGGCAAGGGACGGAAGTGGGGAGCGAAGATGCCGGGGGCGCTCGAGTTCTTCGCCGGCGGGTGGCAGTTGAACGGGATCATGCAGCGGCAGAGCGGGGCTCCGCTGGGCTTCGGCGATGTGTGGACGCTGTTCACGGGCAACCCGGACAGCGTAGTGCTCTCGAAGTCGCAACGGAGCGTGGACCGCTGGTTCAACACCGATGCCGGGTTCAACCGCAACGCGGCGCAGCAGCTTGCCTCGAACTACCGCGTGTCGCCGCTGCGCTTCAGCGGGATTCGCGGGGACGGGCAATCGCGATGGGATCTGTCGGCGATCAAGAACTTCCGGGTGACGGAGCAGATCGGAGTGCAGTTCCGGGCGGAGTGTTTGAATGCGATGAACCATCCGAACCTGTTCGCTCCGAACACGACGCCGACGAACACGGCGTTCGGCACGATCACGGGGCAGGACGTGCCGCGGTCTTGGCAGATGGCGCTGCGCGTGACGTTTTGACGTCCGGCTCTCCGGGCAAGGGGCACGCCGCAGGGCACGGTTTTCCTCACGCGGACAACAACCTGGTGTGGCGGCGGACGTTCACGGGAATCAATACAGCGGGCAGGCGGCTCGATGGGGGACGCGCCGCCCGCACAACTCGGGCTCCAGCTTGCTTCGGTGCTGTCGTGATCCAAGGGGCCGGTCTATGATTGAAGCCATGATGTGGCAAGCGATCGTGGTGGGCTGCGTTTTCGTTTGGCTCTTCATGCGCAAGGGCGCGTGGGCGGCGCTGGTGGCGAGCTTCAGTTGGTTCGGGTATGGGTTGTGGGAGTACGGCATGAAGACGCGCATTCTTTGTAGCGGCGAATGCAACATACGCGTCGATCTGTTGTTCATTTATCCGCTCCTGATAGTGATCTCGGGTTGGGCGCTGGTGCAGTGTGCTGTCTCGATCGATCGCGGCCGGGGAGGCCGTTAGCGAAGTTCATCGAAGAGGCTGCGCGTTGGAGGATCTTCAACCAGACGGTGCGATGTTCCGATTTGGGGGGCAGCGAAGGTGGCCGGGGTTAGCGGACCGGCTGGGCGCGGGTGGTGGTATCGACGAAGATCATGGCGTCGAAGGCGTCCGGGACCTGCACCTCAGAAAAGTAGAGCAGCGGAATGCGCTCATCGTAGAGGGAGCCGATGGTGCGGGTGAGGAGCCGCGAGCGGAGGAGTGAGCCGGGGCCGGTGAGCGGCGCCTTGCGAAGATCGACAGCGTATATGGGGAGACCCGGCGATGCATAGAGGTTGTCGAGCGTGCCGGCGGGCGCAGGAGGCACGTTGAAGGGAATGAGTCCCCTGCCCTGCCCGTCGATGGCTTGAAAGCCGCCCTGGTTGAAGGCGAAACCGATGGTGACCATGGCAGTGGAGTACTTCTCCCAAAGGTAGCTGCCCATGGGGACATAGCCGCGGTAGCTGCCGGTGGCGACGTGTCCGTTGTGAGCCCAGAGGACGATCTTGGCATCGGGGTTCTGATCGAGAATCCAAGTGACGTTCTCGGCCATGGCGCGATCGCGGCCGGTGGGATCGGCGCGCAGTTCGGCTGCCTGGCAAACGACGCGGGCGTTGCGGATGGCCCAGTCGGTTTCGGCGGCGGTGAAGCCGGCGGCAAGATAAGCGGCACGCTGGGCGCCCATGTGATCGACGACGGCGGCACATTGCGGGATGGCCTCGGCCAGCGTCATGGTGGGCGTATTGATGTAGCGGCTGCGCAGACTCTGACTGCCGCTGTGGGCGACGGCGGAGTCGATTCCGATGCTGAAGCCGGCGCCGGAAGTGGCGAAGCCGCGCGGGGTGGCGGACTCGAAGCCGAAGTCGATGCGGGGGTCGTCGGTATAAGGAGTGCCGTCGATGTCGAGAGAGAGTGAATCGAACCAGGCTGTGCCGCTGCCGGGATGAAGGGCGCCGAAGACGATGGCGGTGGCGTCGGCAGGGACGTTGACGTTGATCTCGTAGCGTGTCCAATCGGAAGTTCCCGAGGCGCCGCGTGCGCTCATGTTGTCGAGGAAGAAGACGCTGGTTCCGCGATCGACGCGGAGCCACAGTCCGGCATAACCGGAGTTGACTCCGCTGGTGCGGATCCAGCCTTGATAGCGGACGCGCTTGCCGGCTGCGGCGGCGATGGGCAGCGCGGCGGATACGACTCCGAAGCCTTGCTGTGTGGCGGAGAGTTTCGGCACCTCGCCGAGCACGCGGTCGATCTCTGGAACATAGGCGGGTTCGGCTTTGGCGATGAAGCCGCGGGCCACGCCGATGGCGACATCGGGGGGTTTGCATGTCGAAGCCGGTGAACTGGACGCGGCCTCTGCCGGAGGCATTGAACTGTCGCATCCACTCGACCATGGCTAGGACCTCTTCCGTTTGCCAGGTCCAGAAATACATGCCGCGAAGGATGGCCCTGGGATCGCCGGCGCCGTTCAGAACGTAGTCGTTCATGCGGTAGGATTCGGGCATGTTGGCTTCGATGGAGAAGATGGAGAAGCCCATTTCGGAGGCGAGGAACTCCATCATGCGGTGCTTGAGCTGGAAGAACTCGCGGGTGCCGTGGGTGGCCTCGCCGAGGGAGACGATGCGGGCATTTCCGATCAAGGACTTGAGCGGCTGCATGTCGTCGAAGCCGCTGCCGGCTTCGGGAGTGCGCAGTGGGATGGCATTGTTCTTGACCCAAGTGGTGGTTTGATCGACGGTGGCGCGGGAGACGAAGGTGACGTCGAACTCGAAGTAGCCGATGTTGTCGGCGAAGGCGCCGTCGTTGTCGCGGTCGTTGACGGCGAAGATGGTGGCGCCGTCTTCGATTTTCGAGACGAGGGCACCGGCGGGGCGGTTGGGATCGATGAAGTCGCCGGGTTGAAAGCGGATGTCGCGTGCGGGGACGGCGCCGCTGCCGGAGGGGCTGACGCAAGGCAGAGCGGTATCCCAACAGATGACGCCGCGGGCGTTGGCGACTTGAGCCAGCGCGGTAGCGGTGCCGGCAAAGCTGACGGCGCGGCGCTTGTTGGCGGGCAGGATGACGTGATAGGCGGCGGCGCCGGTGGAATTGATGACGGGTTGGTTGGGGGTGCAGAGGATTCTGCTTCCAGGCTCGCAGCCAGGACCTTCCAGTTGCGCGGAGGCCGGCAGGGCGAGGGAAAGGAGGAGAGCCGGCAGGGCGAGGACGACGGTGGAAATCGGCAGCGGGCGCATATGGACTAAAGATACACGGTGCGGCTGCGCTGCGCACCGGGTATGGGACGTGTCACCGCGAAGTCTCGACGGAAGCGGTTCGATCGTATGTCCACGGGCCAGGCCCCGTGACTTTCGTTCCGCCAGACTTTGCATCCCACCAGCGATTGCGGCGGATCGACCGTTCTTTCACTCTGGGCCGCCCATTCCCAGGTATTTCCGCTCTTTCCCAACTCTGATACTCCAGGTCAAAGCGGGTCACTCGTCCGAAGGCGTCTGTGACGTTCAAATAGAAGACGCCGTCTGCTTTTGGCATTTCCTTAATCCACAAGGCGTTGCGTTCGGCGACGAGATCGACGTCCAGCCAGCCGGGATTGGCTCTGTTTGTTTGAACAATGACGATCGCCCAATCATCTCCGATTTTGTCAGGAAATGAATTCAAGCCACGCGTCAGAGGGATTGTCTTAATCAGCTTATTTTCAAAGAACAGCGCAGCTTCGCGCAAGCCCTGGCCCGCTATCCTGAGGGCGACACTGGCGCTTTCATCGACGCCAACGACCCCCTGCATCAAGCCCAACTGCATGATCAAGACACACTTTCTGAGGGCGTTGCGGTCCTCGGGCGCTTGCGCGTTCACACATTTCGTCAAGTCTGACCCAAGCCTTAGTCCATCTGCCGTCATCACCTTGACGGACTCTTCCCGCGACCAGACGCCTTCGAGAGGCGTCAAGAGCCGGAAATCGGCCGTTGGCAAGGCGGGCAAGACGAGCAACCCATCGTCGACGGCCGCGAGGGTCAAGCGTTGGACGGCGTCGAGGCACTGGAGAGGGGTCTCGTAGCAAATCTTGGACGCCGCCAGAATCGATGCGACGTTGCCATCAACGATGCGCCGTTGTTTCAATAACTCGCTCAGCCTGTCACCGCTAAATCCTGCCGAAATAATGCGGTCAATCAAGACAGAATACGCCACTTGTTTCTCGAAAAAGGAGTGCAGCCGCTGACGAGCCGCTTCGTTGGCTTCGTCCAAAAAAGGATATTTCGCAGGATAGATACCTGCTGCCTTGTAGGCTATGGACCGGTATACCAGCGGTGCGGCGCCCGGCTTCGACGCTGGCGTGAGCTGTGATGGAAACCCGGACGAAGTGCTGGTGGCATACTTCAATGCGGAGTTCACTACCTCCGCGCACTTCGTGAAGCTGCCAAGCGTACACTGAACGAAACCGGCTCGGCCAGCTTCTGTGTCCGAGAACAAGTCAGTGATCTTGCTCACGTCACCACCTATTTGGAGAGCTGAGACGATGACCCGGGAGTTCTTCGAGAAGCGCTGAGAAGCCTGTTCCAGGTTACCTTGTGCCGAGTAAAGGGGGCCTGCGAGAGAAAACTGGGCCTGAAATGCCTGCTTTTCCTCTGTTGAGGCGAAGTCAACGCGAATTGAAAAGAAGAGTCTGGCACCGTAGGTGATCTCTCCGACATACTCGTCACCACAGGTCTCGATCCAGCGATCATCGTTGCCGGTGAGTGCCTTGCCGACCTCATTTGGCGACGGAGCGTCCAGCTTTTGGGTGGGGAGACGGTACTCGGAAACCCAAATGGCAGATACGGAGTAGGATGAGGAAACGGAATTGCGCATGAACTGAGCAGAAGCGGATGCCTCAACGACTCCGAAACGAGCCCTCCCGCCAGCCCCGAAGCCGAGTTGCTGGGCTGCCTGGCTTTCGGTGAGACTCTGGTCAAAACTAAAGGTGGCAACGGCAGTACCCGTGGGAACCGGAGTTCCTGTCACACAGCTCTGGCCGGGGAATTCTTCCTTTTTCGAGTTGTAGGCACTTCCGAGTACGGCTTGCCGTCCCGAGGTAGCGGCCACCAGGTCGGATGCATGAGAAGAAAAGGGAAGACACAAGGCAGCCACCAAGAGCGATGGAAGCAGCGCCTTGGAGGGCCGGGTCAGGTGCGAGATTCGTGCCAGTTGGGTCAGGATCTTCAGTCTACAATAGATCGGGATGACGGCACGCTTTGGCGCTGGCGGCGTGGCGTCTGGCAAAGGCCGGTTGTGGGGAGACCCGACCGGGTGCGTTGTGCGGGCGAAGTCCTCAGAAGAAAGGCAGGAAAATCGTCATGGCGAGGAGGAGTTTTGTCGACAATTCCGAGGCGGCTCCACTGCCGCACCGCCATCACCGCTTTTCGCATTATGGCCTGAGCCAGCGCTGGTAGCGGAGGATCAGCCGCCACCGGCGCACACGATCCGAGAGCAAAGCCCAAAGCGGTGAACCGTCCATTATCGCGTTGCGGCCTCGTCCCATGCGATCCAGTTGGCGCCGCACCTGAGCAAGCGTGGCGGCGGAGGCCATCAACTTGTCCTTCCAATTTGGCCCATGCAGGTGAATCACGGGCGAGTCGCCGTTGCGCCAGCGAACTGGAAGGTCCGGGACCAGCGCCAAGGCCGTGGCGACTCCAACAACGGATACACCGGCGGCCAAGACCGAGTCCGCCACTTCGCGCCGCCGGATTCCGCCGGTGGTCATCACCGGCATGCCCGCCACAGCCGCAATATCGCGGGCGAACTCCAGGAAATAGGCTTCCCGAGCCAGAGTCCGCTGATCGGCTGTGCGCCCTTGCATGGCCGGGCTCTCGTAGGTGCCGCCGGATATCTCCACCAGGTCGACGGCGAGCGCATTCAGCCAGCGCACCACCTGCTGGGCGTCCGCAGCGTCGAAACCGCCGCGCTGAAAGTCCGCGGAGTTGAGCTTGACGCCTAAACCGAACGCCGGTTTCACCGCGGCGCGGACAGCCCGAACGACATCCAGCAGAAGCCGGGCGCGATTTTCGAGCGGCCCGCCCCAGGAGTCCGTGCGTCGATTGGCGAGCGGTGACAAGAACTGAGAAAAGAGATAGCCGTGCGCGGCATGCAACTCTATTCCATCGAAGCCGGCCTGCTCGGCGCGCTTCGCCGCATCGGCAAACCGGCCGATGACCTCGCCGATCTCCGCCTCGGTGATGGCTCTGGGCTGCGCAAAGGTCTTGGAGTGTTTTCCCATGTTGAGAGGGATGGCAGACGGCGCCAGGACTCGGCGGCCAATGTCGGCTTGCACCGCGCGGCCCGGATGGTTGAGTTGCAGCCAGAATTGCGCGCCGTTTTGCTTGCCAGTTTCGGCCCATCGCTCGAAAGGCGCGAGCGGGGTGTCTCGTTCCAGCACGACCGCGCCGGGAGCGACCACCGCCTGCCGGTCGATCATCACGTTACCCGAGATCAGCAGGCCAGCGCCGCCCGCGGCCCAGCGCCGATAGAGCTCAAAAAGGGCTTTGCCCGGCACCTGTCCCCGTTCTGCCATGTCTTCTTCCATCGCCGCCTTGGCGATGCGATTGGGCAGGACGCTTCCGTTGGGAAGAGTGAGCCGCTCAAAAATGCCTGGTGTCATGGAGTGCCGTTGCCTGCCTAGTCCGAAATCGAGACCGCCTGGCGAACGTATTGCTCGTTCCCCGCGAGTGAAATGAGGACATCCGCCGCGTTTTCGAGACTGACGGTGAACCCAAGATCCTTGCCGTCGCCGCTGAAACGAGGTGTGCCTATGGGCTTTCGATCTGCCAGACCCGGCATGCGCACTGCTGTCCAGTGCGCGCTGGAGGCGCGGAGGGCCGCCTCCATCTGCTCCTTGTCCTCGAGGATTGGCCGCAGCCAGCGGACGAAGAGAGGCAGCGCGCGAATGATGAGCCCGCCGGAACTCTGCACTCCGGTGTTGGAGACCGCAATGAGACGAATGGGCCTCGTGCCCATCGCCGCCAGTACACGCTTCACGCCCGTTGCGCAGATGTCGGTGGGGCGGCCGTCGCCCTTGCCGCCCACGCCGAGCGATTGGATCACGGCGTCCTGTCCATCGAGTAAAGACGAAAGATCCGCCGTGCGGACGTCGCCTACCACGATGTTCGCGCTCTTGACATCGGCGCCGAACTTGCTCGCGTCGCGCGCCAGAACCGTGACCTGGTGACCAGCCGCCAAGGCACGGCGCAGGACGACCGCGCCCAGCATTCCGGTTGCTCCGAGAAGCAGGATCTTCATGAATCGCTCCCTATCGCTGACGCGAACCCCGCCGAAAGGGCAATCTCCACCACCACCGACCCGAAGATGCCCGCGCTCACCCGTTCGGACGATCGCCGAAGCAGACCGAGACATGCCAGCAGGTCAATGGCGAAGCTCAAGCCCGCACCAATGGCGGAACGCAGTGCCGAAAGGGGCGAGTATCGGCCCAGAAACAGCATGAGCGAAAGCCCCAGATACACGGCCCCGATAGGCCGGCTCATGACCAACGCCGGCGATTCCGGCTCCATTCCCCATTGCTGCAACATGAAGGGGCTGGCGAGGGGAACCCCGAGGCTTAAGGGTGAGGCGGAGGCCGAAGCCGGCGTCGCGACAGTCAAGAGATTCATCCGGTTTCCTTTTGCCTCACACGCTTTCCGATGAAGGCGCCCGCCGCGAGCATGGCGCGGAGGTTGCCGATTTCGGGATTCGCCAAGACTTTGTTGCCTCCATTCAGAATACGGAACTGCATCTGAAGTCATTATCGTATTCGAGTGGTCATCCTGTCAACATGCGGCTTCATATCCAGATGCGATATCGTATGTGTAAGGCGAGGTATGGCAAAGACCGAAAGAAGGCGACGAACCAGAGAGGAGAGCCAAGCCCAGACCCGTGAACGGCTTCTGGAATCAGCCAGCAAGCTGTTCTGCAAGCACGGGGTGGAGGCAACCTCCATCGAGCAGGTGACCGAAGAGGCCGGCTATTCCCGAGGGGCGTTTTATTCCAACTTCGAGACTCGGGATGCCTTGGTGTGCGCTGTGTTGGAGCGGGAGCTCGCCCAGAGCCAGCGTCACTTCGAGGAGATTGTGAACGGGGAGTTGCCGCAAAGTCTCTTGGGGGCACTGCGCGAGTATTATGTGAACCACGCCACTGATCCTCAAGGGTGCATGCTTGGTGTTGCGATTCAGATGTACGCCTTCCAGAACTCGAAGATCCGCACAAAGATCGCAAACCTGCTTCGTAACGATCAAAAGAGGAAGCTCGAAATCCTCGCTCAAGGGGCCAACTCCTTGGCCGGACGCGGCGTAACGCTTCCGGCAGAGCCTGAAACTTTGTTGCTGGCGCTTACGTCGCTCGCAAATGGTCTGTGCATCTCGTGGATGGTCAAGCGAGAGTCGGTAGATGCCGGCAAAGTCCGCGAAGCATTGCAGCTTACTTTCGACCGGATCACCGGTCTAAAACCACTACCGGCTAAGGCCGGTAGGTTTCCGAACGACTGAAAGTCGGCGTTGCGGCTGAAGCCGCCTCAAGGGTTCCCGGCTGAGAGCCGGCTCAAGGCTCCGTCGGCGCTGTGATCTTAAATCCGTCTTGATCGTCTTCGAATTCCTGCTTCTCGATGTACTCGCGGATCGTCTTCTCATCGACCGCGCCTACCGTCGCGCAGAAGTATCCTCGCGCCCACAAAGGCTGCCCCCAATACCGCTTCCGCAGTTCTGTGAAATCATCCTGCATTTCGGCGCGATGACCGCCCTTTGATGTACTGCACGATCTTCGCCGGTGACAGGCTCGGTGGTGCTGACACCAGCATGTGGACATGATCTGGCGATACGGCTCCTCGTATGATCGTGATCCCTCTTGCTTCACAAACTTGACGGATCAAGTCGCGCGCCCGCTCCGCTACTCGGCCGCGCAGTACCTTGTGCCGATATTCTTAATCCACACAAGGTGGTACTTCACGTCGAAGATCGCGTGCGCGCTCGTCCGGTAATCGGTCATGCCTCATTTTCGCAGCACGTCACCTAAAAGGTCACCGCCTAAAGGCGGTGGGTTTAGACCTGGCGCATTGAGCTAAATCCCGAGGATGCGTTCGAGTACGGAAGTTTCGCGGTCGGCCCGTTGCAGGGCAGTCTTGGCAGAGGCGGCGTTGCCGGACTTGAGCGCGCTCTCGGCCTCATCGAGGAAGAAGCCCATGCGGCTGATGCCGGAAACGACATCGGAGCGCATTCCTAGGCCTTGCGCCCGTTGCTCTTGCTCGATGCGCTTGGCCTTGGCCTGCACGGTAGCGGCACGTGTTCCCAGCAGCATCAGGCTTTGGCGGATGCTATCGAGTTCCGCCGGGTCCGCGGCTGGGACTGCGGCCGGTCTTGCCGGCTCTTGCGGCGGTGGAACGCGAGTGACGGTTGGCACCGGCTCGGCGGCGGTCGTCGGAACGGGTGCGTGAATCGGCGCTGGCTGCACTTGCGGCGTGGCGGCGTGTTGCGCCTGCGAAACTGCCAGCGATACGCTTTGCGATGGCCTTCCGTGGTCAGGACGTGCCTGCTGCGTCTGCACGGGCGGCTCAGCAGACACGGGGTTGGGGTTGCTGCCTGCTGTGTCCGCCGGAGACGGCGTCGCCTGCGGTACGGGCGCCAGTTCCACGGCGGGCTTGTAACCCGGTTCTTTCTGCTGCTGTGTCTGCTCCGCCTTCGTACTGAAGAACTTCGGAATCTGGATGGCGGCGATGACCAGCACTGCCACAGTGACCAGAGACCCGATGGCCATGTAAAGGCCACGCGCGCTGCGAGCAGGGGCGGGCAGGGACGGAAGCGGCGCCGGCTTCGCCACGGGAGACGGAGGCACAACCGAGGTCGCAATGGCGGTCTTCCCAATCGCATTGCCGACACTCTGCAGCGCGGCACGGAATGCCGCCGCCGACTGGAACCGTCCGGCGGGGTCCTTAGCGAGGGCCATCATGATGATCTCGCTGAATTGGGGCGGCAGGCGCGGATCGATCTCGACGGGCGGCGTGGGCGGAGCGTTGAGATGCGCCGCCATGATGGAAAAATCGCTGTCCGCGTCGAATGGCCGTTTGCCCGTCACAATTTCATAAAGCGCGATGCCGAGAGAGTAAATGTCCGAGCGGGCGTCCAACTCCTTTTCTCCGCGGATCTGTTCCGGCGACATGTAGTACAGCGAGCCAAGCGTTCGTCCGGTTTGCGTAAGCCGCTTATCGGCCTTCATGCGTGCGATGCCGAAATCCATCAGCTTCACTTCGCCGGAAGGAGTGACCATCATGTTGGCAGGCTTGATGTCGCGGTGGACGACACCTTTTCCATGGGCGTAGCCGAGGGCGTCGAGCACCTGGATGGTGTAGCCGACCGCCTGATCAAGGGGCATTGGTCCCTTGCCGAGCAGCGATTCGATGGAGGAGCCTTCGACGAATTCCATCAACATGAGAAGCTGATTCTCATGGCGCAGGGCAGTGTGGAGATTGGCGATATTGGGATGCGAAAGTGAGGCCTGCACCTTGATTTCGCGAAGGAACCGGTCGGCAAGGTCGGCGTCTCCGGCAAGATCGGGGAGCAGGACTTTCATCGCCTCGAAGCGGTCTGAAATCGTGTTGCGGACCTTGTACACTTTTCCCATTCCGCCGGCCCCTAAGACCTGGACGATCTCGTAATCGCCCACACGCTGGCCCACTTGGAAATGCATGGTATTCGTCCTTTGCTTCGGGCGCTTGGATTGGGCTACTTTTCGGGAGACTTGACGATGTCACCGACCTTCGGCTCTCCCGAGCCGGTGAACTTGCCCGTGGCCGAGAGATCGTCGACTTCGGTAATCGTCACATCTCCCAACTGATCGGTGATGCGTCGGATGACTCGGCCGGTGGCGGGGTCCTTGATTTCGCGGCCGGGGCGGCTGACAGCGAGCTTATCGCCTACTTTGAGGCCTGCCCGCCTGCCGATGTTGAGAATCAGGATACCGTTGCTCGAGTCGGCAACCAAGCCTTCGAGAACGATGGTTCGAACTGACAGGCGGCCGGCGGAGGCGTCCAGTTGACGCGCGGTGGCCTCAGCGGCTTTGTTCACCGCCTCCCCGATCAGAGTGCTGGCAAAGTTGCGGCTGGTCATGTCGTAGTAGCCTCCACCGGAAGTCGACTGCCCCCCGCCGGAGCCAAGCAGCGCCGTTCCCGAGCGCGAGGATTCGCCGGTGCCGCTGGCAGTGATCATGATTTGCGCGGTATCGACGTTCACGATGCGGGCGCTGATGGCCACAATGGCTTTGGAACTCTTCTTGCCCACACCGGTAATGCCGTAGCGGCCTGTAACGCGCCCGATAGCGCCCACTTCGGTGGTTTTATCGTCGCGTCCGAACTGCGTAATGGAGCCCAAAACGATGGCATCGACGCCGATGAGTTGGCCGAGCTTGGCGGCGGTAGCCGGATTGGCGCGGTCGCTGTTGGAGAAATTCTGTTCGGCCATGATCCTCTCCAGGGCCTTGCGCTCATAGACTTCGTACTGACCGGTGGCGACGAGCTTGTCGACCAGCAGGTCGGCCACGCCTTTGCCGATATCGACATCGGTGTTGAAGATCGAGGCCACGTAGGTATGAACGGTGGAGTAGTCGAAGTTGACGACGGCAATACGTCGTTTTCGTTCCTGAGCTCCAGCCGAGGCAGCCATCATCAGGCAGCAGGCGGCGGCGATCCATCGATTCATAGTGAGTAGGCCTCCCATGCGGTCCAGCTTCTAATTATATCCGCTGTGGGAAAACGCGGTTTTTCGGGCGGGAAAGCATCATGACAGGGAAGAGTTCTGTGTTATACTTTTAGAGAATCGCAGTGGGCCTGTGGCGCAGTTGGGAGCGCGCTTCCATGGCATGGAAGAGGTCAAGGGTTCGAATCCCTTCAGGTCCACCAAAATACTCCCCTAGCCTGCGTGATACGATCTCGACTTCGTGCTTTCGCGCCCCACACTGCTCTCTCTTGGTGAAATTGTCTGGGATGTCTATCCGGACAAACGGCTATTGGGCGGCGCTCCGTTCAACCTCGCCGCGCACGCGGCCCGCCTGGGTTTTGACGCAAAGCTGATCAGCGCCGTCGGCGATGATGATCTTGGCCGCGAAGCGCTCGGCGCCGCGCAATCCCTCGGCGTCGACACGACGCTCACAAGGATTCACGAAACGCTGCCAACCGGCATCGTCGATGTGACGCTCGATGCTCGCGCGCAGCCGACATTTCACCTCAGACGCCCCGCC
>JAEUQG010000406.1 GCA_016789755.1 Bryobacterales bacterium | reverse complement strand
ATGACCGGCCCCGTCTGGATTCCCCAAATCTACGATGGCCGCAACAAGACATTCTGGACGTTCGGTTTCGAGGACCTGCTCATCCAGCGCAATCTTTCCTTCACCGGCACCGTTCCAACCGAAGCCCAACGCCGCGGCGATTTCTCCGATTTGTTGAAACTAGGCGCACGCTACCAGGTGTTCGACCCCTTCACTACTGTCCCCGCGGCCAATGGCCGCTTTAGCCGGACTCCGCTTGCCGGAAACATCATCCCAGCCAGCCGCGTCGATCCGGTAGGGGCCAAAATCGCCGGCTTTTACCCCGCTCCCAACCAGCCCGGGTTAAATGCCGAGGAGCGCAACAATTTCTTCATTACCCAGCAGATCAACCGCGAGAACTATCTCTATACGTCCCGCGTCGATCACACCTTCTCCTCGAAGAACCGCTTCTTTACCCGCTGGTTCAATCAGCAACACGATAACTACGCCAATCGTCTCGGCAACATCACCAACATCGAAGTCCTGGACCGCACGGCCTGGGGCGCCGTTGTCGACGATGTCCATGTGTTCAACCCCGGTCTGCTGCTCAACCTCCGTTACGGCATCAACTTTGAGAACAATACCAACAGCGGAGGCAGCCAGGGCTTCGATCTCACAACGCTCGGTTTTCCGAGCAGCCTCGTTTCCAATATCACGGGCAGACTCGGACCGAATGGAATCGCGTTCCCGAACGTGCAAGCGGACAACAACAGTTTCACCGCCCTCAGCCGCAATGGCGGAGACACTGCCTCCACGAACTACAGTACGGCCTCTGTCACACTCACCAAAATCACTGGATCGCACAGCACACGAATCGGCGCCGAATACCGCCTGATGCGCGAAACGTCCTTCAACTACGGATTCACGGCGCCTCAACTGATCTTCAACCCTGTCTATACGAATGGCCCGCTGGACAACGCGCCCGCCGCCCCCATCGGCCAAGGTATCGCTTCGATGATGTTCGGCATCGCAAGCGGAGGCACGATCAACAACAACGCCTCATCGGCGCAGCAAAGCACCTATTGGGGCTTCTTTGTGCAGAACGACTGGCGCGTCACTCCCAAACTCACAGTGAACATGGGGGTCCGCTACGAGTACGAGTCACCTGTGACGGAGCGTTTCAACCGCTCGATTCGCGGCTTCGATTTCACCACGGCAAACCCGGTTTCCCAGCAGGCACGCACCGCCTACGCCACAAGCCCCATTCCCCAGGTTCCTTCCGCTTCGTTCCAGACTCAGGGCGGCTTGCTTTTTGCAGGCGCCGGCGGCCAACCGCGCGGCCTTTGGGGTGCCGACCGCAACAACTTCGCCCCGCGCATCGGTCTGGCTTACACCCTCAACCCCAAGACCGTCATTCGCACGGGATACGGTATCTTCTACGATGTGCTGGGCGTCGATCGTACCGATGTGAATCAGGGCGGATTCAATCAACCCACCAACCTCATCCCTACACTCGACAACGGCCAGACCTACATTGCAACCCTTCGCAATCCCTTCCCCAACGGCATCGAGTCCGCGACCGGCGCCGCCGGCGGTCTCAACACATTCCTCGGCCGCGCCGTCAGCTTCTTCGCCGAGAAGCCTCTTAATCCATACAATCAGCGCTGGTCGTTCTCACTGCAACGCCAGTTGCCGCAGAGCATCGTCGTCGAAGCATCCTATGTCGGCAACCGCGGCGCCAAGATCGCGGTCCCTCGCGAACTGAACGCAATCCCGCAGCAGTATCTTTCCACCAGCCCCACTCGCGATCAGCCGGTCATCGACCTGCTCACCCGCCAGGTGGCCAATCCGTTCTTCGGTATTGCTCAATTTGCCGGCACCGGACTTGCCAACCGTAACGTCGCCGTGTCCCAACTGGTGCGCCCGTTCCCCCATTTCACCAGCGTGCAGGCGCGGTTCCCCTCCGGCTTCTCCTACTACCACTCCCTCCAGCTTGGTGCAGAAAAGCGCATGAGCGGCGGCCTCAGCTTCCAGATGAGCTGGACCTATTCGAAGTTTATGGAAGCCATCGCCTATCGTAATGAGGTGGACAACCTGCCCGAAAAGGTGATCTCCGACCAGGACTTCACCCATCGCTTCGTGTTCAGTTCCATCTACGAACTCCCTCTGGGCCGGGGCAGGAAGTTCGGCGAGAAGATGCCCTTCCTGGCGGACCTTGTTATCGGAGGCTGGCAGTTGCAGGGATGGTTCGAGGGGCAGACGGGCGACGCGCTGGGCTTCGGCAACGCTATCTTCAACGGCAATCTCCACGATATCGAACTGCCCGTTTCTCAACGGCGCAATGAGCGTTGGTTCAATACGGATGCCGGTTTCAATCGCAATTCCGCACAAGTGCTGCAATTCAACTTGCAGGGCCTGAGTTCGCGCTTCACGGGGATTCGCGCGGACGGCATCAACAACTTCGATCTCTCGTTGTTTAAGAACGTGAAGATCAAAGAGAAGTACACCGCGCAGTTCCGGCTGGAGAATTTCAACGCCCTGAATCATGTGCAGTTTGACCGGCCAAACACCACCCCTATTAATGCCGCATTCGGCAGCATTACCGCTGAGAAGGGGCACGGACAGCGTCAGGTCACCATCGGGGTGAAGTTCCTGTTTTGAGGCGCTACAGAACCTGGCTCAGAAACGCGCGGGCGTCTCGTACGTTTTGCTCGCGCGTGACTCCCGGCACTGCATTACCCTCCAGTTCCGCAATCACCCAGCCGCGCCATTTTCGTTTGCGCAACGCCGCCAGCGCGCTTATTACCGGAACATCGCCGCGTCCCAACGTGACCTGTGTGTTGTGGTCGTCTTTCCAATCCTTGACATGCACCGCGGCGATCCGTGCATGATGCTGCTCGCAGAACTCCGCCGCATTCACCCCCGCCCGTGCCGCATGCCCGATGTCCACCAGCAGGCGCACCGACGAAGCGCGCAGTAAGAAGCGCAACTCCTCGAAATTGTTTCGCGCCTCCTCCACGTGATTGTGCACCAGCAACTCCACTCCTGCCTTGCGGCAAATGGCGGCGAGCCTTTCGATCGCCTCGGCCTTGGACTTCCACAGGCCTGCGTCTTTGCCGGCCGCGGGACTCAGCATGGCATAGCTTCCTCCAAGGGCCTTCACGCCCGCCGCCACTCGCGCGAACAATTCTTCCGCCTTCACCGTCTGCTCCGGCGTATGCAACGCCGAACCCGCGTGCAGCCCGATCAACTCCATCTTCCGTTCGGCAATTTCGGCCCGCAACGGCGCCGGATCCGTGAATCCCGCCTCCAGGCTGATGTAGTTCGTTTCGAAACCTTCGTAGCCCGCCGCCGCCATGTCGTCCAGATAGCCAAGGAACTGGCGCACATCGCGTGACGGCGGCGCGTAGGAGCGGCTCTGGCAACCTACCCTGATACCTTCCGCCGCCGGCAGCCCTGCTGCCGCAGCAGCCGCGATCAACAAGCTTCTTCTTCTCATCATCCCGGTTCGCATAATATCCTATAGAATCCCTACCAGGAGCAACATGCACTCTCGCCGACGATTCCTCAACTACCTTGCCACCAGTCCTCTCTTTGCGCAACAGGAACCGCCGCAGCCTGCCATAACCTCACCCGCCGAGGCGCTCAACGTCTTCGATTTTGAGTCCGCAGCGCGCAAAGCCCTGCCGCCGGCCCACTATGGCTATCTCGCCGGAGGGGTCGACGACGACGCCACGTTGCGCGCCAACCACCAGGCTTTTGAACGCCTCCAGATTCGCTCGCGCCGCCTGGTTGACGTGTCGAAGGTCGACATGCGAGTCGAACTGTTCGGCCGCACCTGGGACACACCGGTTATCCTCGCCCCAGCCGGCAGCCTCAACGCTTTCCACGACAGCGGAGAGATCCATGTGGCTCGCGCAGCCGCAAGGCAGAAGACCCTGCAAATCCTCTCTTCCGTCACCACCTGTTCCATCGAAGACGTGAACAAGGCACGCGGCGAGCCCGTCTGGTTCCAACTCTATGCTCCACCCGACTGGGAGAAGACGAAGGCTCTCGTCAGCCGCGCCGAATCCTCCGGAGTCCCCGTTCTCGTGCTTACCGTCGATCGCCCCGGCCCGCGTAACTCCGAAACCGAACTCCGCTACAAGAAACTCGATTCGCGCAATTGCCTTGCCTGCCATCCATCCGGCCGCTTCTATGACCGCAAGCCAATGTTCTCCGGCATCGACATGGTCAACCAGAAGCACACTAACCCCAGCATGAACTGGCAGTTCGTCCAGCGGCTGCGCTCGCTCACCAAGATGAAGCTGGTGCTCAAGGGGATCGAAACTGCCGAAGACGCATCGTTAGCCGTCAAGGCGGGCGTCGACGCCATCGTCGTTTCCAATCACGGAGGCCGCGACAGTGATGCCGGACGCGCGTCGATTGAAGCACTGCCTGAGGTGGTCGCCGCAGTCGGTGCGCGGATCCCCGTCCTGATGGATGGAGGCATCCGGCGTGGCACCGACATTTACAAAGCACTCGCCCTTGGCGCGCGCGCAATCTGCATCGGGCGGCCCTATCTTTGGGGCTTGAGCGCCTTTGGCCAACCCGGAGTGGAGAGAGTGTTGGAAATCCTCACCCGCGAACTCGATCTCATTCTGCGCGCCGCCGGAACTCCGCGCATCGCGTCCATCAACCCCGGCTCTGTCGTACGACGCTGAAAACCAGGAAAGGACCGCACCGCCATGCTCACCAGACGAGAATTGCTGCTCGCTTCACTTGCCGCCCCACTGCACGCCGCCGCAAAGCCCAACGTCGTCTTCGTTTTCAGCGACGACCATCATTTCCAGTGTCTGGGAGCAGCCGGCAATCCACACATTCACACTCCGAATCTCGATCGTCTTGCCCGCGACGGGGTCTTCTTCACCAACGGCATCATCAGCGTTTCGCAATGTGCTCCGAGCCGGGGTGTGATGCTCACCGGCCGCGAGATCTACCAGAACGGACTCATCAGCAATGGCCGCACCTATTTCGGCGAGAAGGAACAGCCGACCGCCCTCGAACAGATCCGTCGCTCCGGCTACGACACCATCCATATCGGCAAGTGGCACATCAAACCCGAACCCGGCGAATGCGGCTTCTTGCGCTCGCCACTCTGGTTGCGCGGAGGCGGCAGCGTCTACCGCGATCCCAAGCTGCGCCGCGGCCAGCAAGGCGCCGATGAAACCGTGCCCGGCCACATCACCGATCTTTTTACAGATGCCGCCATCGCCGCCACCGCCGAAGCCAAGCAGCCATTCTTCCTGTGGCTTGCCTACAACGCGCCGCATACTCCGTACTACGCTGCTCAAAAATACCGCGCCCCCTACCAGGACAAGCCCACCGACTCCATCGCCCCGCCGCTCCATCCGCCGGGAGGAAGCAAATTCGATTGGGCTACCTACTACGCCGTCATTACCCATCTCGATGAAGCAATCGGCCGGTTGGTCGCCGCTCTAAAGACCCAGGGCAAGTGGGAGAACACCGTATTGTTCTTTCTTGGCGACAACGGATACATGTCCGGCACCCGGAACTGGAAGGGCAAGGTCCACCATTGGGACGAATCCGTCCGCATCCCGTACTTCGTCTCCGGAGGCGCTGTCAAAGCGCGCGCCACGGTCAATGACCCGGTTGCCAGCATCGATGCCGTTGCGACTTGGCTCGATCTTGCCGCTGTCCAACCAGTGCATCCCATTGCCGGCCGCTCCCTGCGTTCCTACCTCGACTCCGGCAAAGGAAAACTCGATGCCGCATTCACCTCATGGGACGATCCGCGCCCTGAAGGACTCGCTGCCCGTGTTGCAGTCGAACCCTTTAGGCTCATCCGCACCAACCGCCACAAACTGATCGTATTCGCCTCGAAGAAACAGAGTCTCTACGATTGCGTCGCCGATCCCGGCGAACACACTGACCTCATCGCCGACGAGAAACTGAAATCCGTTCGCGACACCCTGCGAGCGAAACTTCGTGCCCGCATGCAATCCACCTCTGACCCGGCGGTCGCCTGGCTGTAGCCGTCCGCCGCTTCAGAAATTCGGTCGCCCGTTGCCCTTCCGCGGTAGCAGAATGGTCTTGTAATCGCTCCAGTTCGCCACCACTACGTACGCTCCGAACGTCAAAGCGCCGAACGCCAGCACTACCACGCCCGTCACCGATGCATAGTGCACCCACGGCAATCGTGGGTCTGCGTCGAAAAATACTTTCGCGAATTCACGCCCAAAGTTCATCCCGAAGAAGCCGGTCAGAATGGCCCCCGCGCCGAAAATCAGGCTCAACATAGCCAGCCTGTTTACCGCGTCTGTGTTCCGGAACTGGAAATAGGTGTGCATCGAGGCGTTCAGCTTCTCCACCTCTTCCTCGATTTCTTCTTTCATCGTTTGCGTCCGGTACTCGCGGCACTGCAGCAGGAAGTGGTCGATCTCCTCTTCCTTGTTCGCCAGTTCATCGAAATACCAATAATTGGCGAAATGCAGAAACTCCGCTCGCAGGTCGTTCGCCAGTTGAATGTTCTCGAGCGAAAGTTTCCCATCCTGCTGATCGAGATACAGTACTTTGGAAACCTGCGCGCTGATTTCGGCAAAGTGCAGCAGCGTAGCGCGGTAGAACAATGCGACCATCGCCATCAGGTAATACCGGCCGTCGAACATGCGGTGAATGAGAAAGCCCTCGCGCAGTTCGTGCTCGTCGCAATCGAAGTTCCCGATGCATACCGTGATATTCGAATAGCTGGTGAATCCGTAAAACGTGCCTTGATGCGCCCACCGCGTATATAACTGCCGCATCATTTGTTGACGCACGAAATACTTGTCGTAGCGGTAGTCATCCCCATCGCGGTCCACGTATAGAAACCGGCTCAGCAGGATTCGGTACTCCTCGCTGGCGACATAGTTCTCCGGCAACCGTGCTGGATCGAGGGCCGCATACGTGAACACAATCATCCGCTCATCCAGCACCGGTTCGAACTCGTCCTTCTCGTAATCGGCGAAGTACAGAAGCGACGTAATCGTCTTCGACAGCGGCGGGAGAAACCCCTGCATGCCGCCGCATTCGTCGAAGCGTTCCTCGCACAGTGTGTAATCGGTTCCTCCCCGGTCCTGCACGATTGCAAAGCGGGAAGGGAATCGCCCTTCCCGGATCTGCCGGCTCGACGACGGGTACACTTTCCGCATCGACTCGTTGATCCACAGCGCCTGTGCCACCGGAAGCTTATACGCCTCAACGCCGATGGTGAGAATCCCGATCCCATTGGCGAACAGAAACAGCCGCAAGTCTGTGATCTGCACCCGGGCTGAGCGTCCCTTATTGTCGTGCGCATCCAGGAACAGCCGCTTCTCATCGAGCGGAATGTGGTAGCACCGAAGTAGCGATTCGCCCGATTCCGGTGTTCCTGCGCTGTCGAAGAACACCCGGCGCACAAATGGGTGGAAGAACACCATGTCCTGATATGCGGGTGAATCCATGTCGAACCGTGTATAGGCAGCGCGTTTCCACCCTCCCACATTTGCCACCAGCGCCGAATCGCCCCCGCTATGATGTTCAGCGATCCAGTCGTCCAGGCCATCGATCCAGTGCGGCTTCGCTAACCACGCTCCAGCATGATTGCTTTCCACCGCACGTTTGTCGATCGAAAAAGGGAACAGAAAGTAAGTGTGCAGGTGCAGCACATCGACCGTCGTTCCCTCGCTGAAGCTCATCGCGGCAATTATAGCGGTTCCAGCACGGGTAGCGCCCAAGCGCGCTCTCTCAGCTCATGCTTCCTGTTCACCCAGCCAGACCGTGCGTGCCACCGCCTGCGTAAAGTGCCGCGCGCGGATTTCCATATAGTGCGAGTCTGCGAAGAAAGCCTCCTTTGCCGTTTTGCTGGGAAAAGCAATCACGAATACGCGGTTAATCGGCGGTTCCCCGCTCGGCTTCAACTCCTTCGAGACCTCGAAGTCATACCGGAACCCCCCTCCCGCTGCTTCCAGCAATGGAGTCATCTCCGAACGATAAGCGGCATACCGCGCTTGATCCACCACCGCCAGCGCCACCATCATCTCGTATCCCATGGCATTACCATTTTCCCGCATGCGCGCCGCCGTCGACATGCAGTACCTCTCCCGTCACAAACTGCGCCCGGACAAGATAGAGCGCTGCATCGGCAATCTCATCCACCTCGGCCAGACGCCGGATCGGATGCAACCCCGCCAGCCATTCGTGCTGCTCTGGCCGGTGCATCGGAGTATCGACGATCCCCGGAGCGATCGCATTGAACCGTATCCCGTCCGATGCATACTCGATGGCCAGTTCCTTCGTCACCGCGTTCAGCCCCCCTTTGGTCAGGCTTGTCAGGGCGGCACTGACCCCGGCTACCGGCTGCTCCACCAACGATGTTGTGATCGTCAGGACGTGCCCTCTTTGCTGTTGCCTCATCTGCCGTACTACCTGCTGTGTCACGTGAAAGAAGCCGCTCACGTTGGTCCCCAGCAGTTGACGGTAATCGTCGTCGGTGTACTCATGGAAGGCCTTCGCCACAAACACGCCCGCATTGTTGATCAGCACGTCCACGCCGCCGAAGGTCTCCACGGCTGTCGCCACCAGATCGCGAGCCGTTGCCGGGTCGGCCACATCGCCGCTCACCAACTTCAGCCGGGGAGACTCAGTCAGTGTCCCCGCCTCTTTCACTTTCCTCGAGTTCGCCACCACAGAGTAGCCCTCGGCTAAGAACGTCTTGGTCAGGGCCAATCCGATTCCGCTCGATGCGCCCGTAACAATCACAGTTGATTTGTTCTGCATGTCTCTACGGATGGCGGCCCGCGCCGCTGCGATGCAAGGCGCCGCTCGAATCGGGTTACCATTTGGTAAGCCGATGGTCAAACGTCGCAAATCCACCGTGCCGCCGCCTCCCGCGGAATGCCCGTTGCGCCGCTGTATGAATCTGCTTTCGGGAGCATGGTCGGCGGATGTACTCTGGTATCTCCGCACGGGAGAGCGTTGTTTTTCGGAATTGCAGCATGATCTGCGGGGAGTATCCGCAAAAGTTCTCACGGCCCGTCTTCGCAAGCTGGAAAGCGAAGGCATTCTCACCCGCGTGCCCAGATCAACCTCTCCTCCGACGATCTGGTACGCCCTTACTCCTGTGGGGCACGAGTTGGTGAATGCGCTGACTGTGGTCGTGGAAATCGCCCAACGTGCCAAAGGTTCGCGAATGAATAGCCCCGGCTGAGGTTTCTCTGCTCCCAGCTACGACCAGGAAGTCACTTCAAGTCCGCGCATGTTCATCCCTTCGGTCAGCACTTCTGATTGGCGGCCATGCATGGCGAAGATCTGACGGATGAGATCGCACACAGATTCGTGCCCTCTCTCGTAGAACACCAGAATGGATGGACCCGCGCCGCTGAGCGCGCACCCCAGCAGCCCCGGTGCGCGGAGACGAAGGATCTCCTCCAGTCCGGGAACGAGTTTCGTCCGGTATGGCTGGTGCAGACGATCTTCGAGCGCGGCGGGGAACGCCGAGGTGGTGCCAGTGGCGAGTGCCGCGATGAGCAATGCGGCTCTCTGGACATTGAACACAGTATCGGCGCGGGAATAACTGTCCGGCAAAACTTGGCGCGCTTCGACAGTTGGAAGAAGGAAATCCGGCACCACGATGGCAACCCCATAGCGTGCTGGGAACTCCAGGCGCACGGCCCGCGTCATTCCGTGCGAATCGATCGCACTGGCGACGACGGATCCCAATACGGCGGCAGCCACATTGTCCGGGTGACCTTCAATCTGCGCCGCTTCATCCAGTACCCGCAGCGGCTTCCAGCCAAGTCCCAGCAGTTTGTCCGCTATGACAACTCCAGCCGTAAGCGCTGCGGCGCTCGAGCCGAGACCTTTGCCGAGTGGGATCTGGTTGTGGATCTCGAGCTCGATGGGGGGCAGTTTCTCTTGCCGGAAGTCCCGTGCTACGCGCAACGCCGTCTGCCAAATCAGGTTGTCTTCCCCGGCTGGGATCTGGTCCGCATCGCGTCCGAAGCAACGGATAGTGAGATCCTTGCTAGTGCGGAACCGGCATTCGAGTGGAATGTCGAGGGCCAAACCGAGCGCGTCGAAGCCGGGGCCGAGATTGGCGCTCGATGCCGGCACGCGTACGATCCAACTCATTCGGGGCCTAGATTTCGCCGGCGGCGATCGAGACTGGACGTCCCTCGCGGCAGGATTGGTAAATACTGGTCACCAGTTGCAGCGCGCGGTAGCCTGCTTCCCCTGAAGTGACGGGCTCGCCCTTTTCGCGGATAGCGCGGGCGAAGTCCTCGAACTGGCGTTCAAAAGGCGTCAACGGAATGGCCATTGGGTCGGAGGCGCCGGACATGGCTTCGCTTTCCACCGGAGCAGGCTCGCCGGAGTCGTTCTCGACATCCCATTTCGTCAGCTTGTCTCCGGTAATCACGCACGTCCCTTTGGTACCGTGGATTTCGATCCGTTCGGGATAGCCCGGCCAGAACGCCGTCGCTGCTTGGATCACGCCGGTGGCGCCGTTGGCGTACTTGAGCAGGGCGGTGATCACGTCTTCGGATTCGATCTTGTGCAAAGCCCCAAGCTGCCAGTATCCGAAAACCTCTTTTACTTGGCCGATGAGGAAAAGCAGCATATCCACCTGGTGGATACCCTGATTGATGAGAGCCCCGCCGCCTTCGGTGGCCCAACTCCCTTTGATAGGCCGCGAATAGTACTCCGCCGAGCGGTGCCACTTTACGTATGCATCGGCTTGCAGGATCTTGCCGAGCCGGCCGGCAGGAATGGCTTTCGCCAGGAACCGCATCGAGTCGTCAAAGCGATGCTGGCTGACGACATTGAGGACAACGCCGGCACTGCGCGTGTAGCGCAGCATTTCGAGCGCGGTTTCGCTGTTCGTCGCGATCGGCTTCTGTACCTGCACGTGCTTGCCGGCATCGGCGGCTATTTTCAGAGGTTGGAGACGGAAATCGGGGAAAGTGCAGACGTCGATGAAATCGACTTCCGGATCGCGGCAGAGATCTTCGTACGCGGCGATGAACCGGGCGCCGCAGGAATCCGCCACCTGCTGCCCGCGCGCAGGGTCGATGTCGGTGACCGCGGTGACTTTGAAGCCGATATTTTTGTAGGCGGCGATGTGTTTGGCCGAGATTGCGCCGCAGCCGATGATTCCAACACGCATAAGTTTCTAGAGTACTACGATTAGAGCCGCACACAGTCTGGAAGGCCCGGCCGTAAGTGAGGTGCAGTAGGGGCTCTGTGGAACTGCTGCCTTTCAATTTGGACAACCTGCTCAATCCCGCCAAGACCGAGGATGTGCGCGTCGAGTTCAAAGCGGGTTGGGATCACCATATCAAAGATGCGGTAACCCGGACGATTTGCGCGTTTGCCAACGATCTGCTGAATCTGAACGGCGGATACCTGATTCTTGGTATCGAGGATGCGGCAGGACGTCCGGTATTGCCGCCTCGCGGGTTGAGTGGCGACTTGGAAGCTGTGCAGAAAGAAATTCGCGGGCAGTGCAAGCGGATTGAGCCGGAATGCCAGGTCGCGATCTTTTCCGCCGACTTCCAAGGGAAGCCGATCTAAATTGTCCGAGTGCCCGCGGGAGACGCGCGGCCGTACAAGGCTCCACCGACGTTGGAGAGCAAGGATCGTGTCTACTTCGTCCGCAGAGCAGCCGAAACCGAAGAGGCGCGGGGAGAACTGCTGAACCAACTGCCGGAGCTAACGAATCGAAAGCCGTTCGATGCGAGGGTAAGTTTGGAGGCGTCGCTTACGGATATCTCGCCGACGCTCGTGCGGCGGTTTCTGGCTGATGTGCGCAGTGGTTTGGGAGACATGGGAGCTTCCGATCTGGAACTGTACCAGCGGCTTGACCTTGTTGTGAAAGTCAACGGACATTATGCGCCTCGCAATGTTGCGCTCTTGTTCTTTCACGAGCATCCGGAGCGCTTTTTTCGCGGCGCCAAGATTGAGGTGGCGCAATTCGGGGATGAGGCGGGCGGAGACACCCTTGAAGAGCATACTTTTTGGGGGCCGTTGCAGGTTCAGGCGAGAGCGGTGCTGAACTACCTGAATTCCCTCACCGGGCAGGTGTTGCGGAAGCAGCCGAATGTTCCTGAGGTGGAAAAAGTGGTCGCCTATCCACATGCGGCTCTGGAAGAGGCCCTGGTGAATGCGGTCTATCACAGGTCTTACCAGGAAGAAGAACCGACGAAAGTGTACCTCTATCCGGGCCGTATGGAGATCATCAGTTATCCGGGACCCGTGGCTGGAATCAGTAGAGAGCATTTCGCTGGACATCGGCCTGTCGCCCCCGCTCCTGCCCGCAATTCCCGGATCGGGGAGTTGTTGAAAGACCTGCAATTGTCCGAGAAGCGCAATAGCGGAGTCCCGAAGATCAAGAGGAACATGAAGGAGAACGGGTCGCCGGAGCCTCTGTTCGAGTTCGATGATGCGCGGACATGGTTCCGTGTGACTCTGCCGGCCCATCCGAAGTATCAGGCCTTGCATGCAGTGCGGGAGGCGGCTCAATTTTGGGCCACGGGCGAGAAGCAGAGGGCCGTGGAGCGGTTGCGGGTGGTGAATGCGGGCCAGCCCTACACGGGGGCAGTGGCCGGGTTGCTGATCCAGTATCTGGCAGAGACGGGCGATATCGCTGAGGCGGGCGAGGTGTTTCGCAGATTCCACGATGACCCGCGCAGGGACGACAATACAACCCCCTTCGATCGCTACGCCGCGGCGCTGCGCCAGGAAGGACAGGAGAGAGTGGCGCTGTTGGTGAGCCTGCAAACCCCCGTGCGAGGGGCGGAGGACGTCTTGAATCAGGCGCTGATGCTGAAGCGAGCCGCGGACTACGAGAATGCTCATCGAATGTTGGCCGGGCTGGGCGAGGATTACGCCGGCGATCCGAAATACCTGCAGGAATACGCGCAGACCAAAATGAAGATTGCCGGAATTGCCAATAGAAAAGGGGATCGCGACACGAACCGGCGCCTGCTGATCGAGGCAGAATCGCTGCTGCAAAGAGCCGTGCAACTTGCCGATACCCCCGCGCGCCGCGCCTGGTGCTGGTTTGATCTGGCGCAAACAAGAGCTTGGTTGAGCAGGCCGGATGATCAGATTGAGGCAGCTTACCGTGAGGCCCTCGCCCAGATTCCGGGGGAGAGTCGCTTCACGGAGGGCTTGGAGAAGTGGCGGCGCTCGCGCAAATGAAGTGCTAGGGTGGAGTCGGCATGCGACTCCTTCTTCCGCTTCTTGCTTTTCCGCTTGCCTTGCTTGCTACCCGTTCGGTGGTTTCGTTGAACGGCACGTGGCAATTGGGCGAGTCCGTTGACCCGCTACCTCCGGCACAATTCGCGCATACCGTCCCTGTGCCCGGTTTAGCCCATTCGGCAACGCCACCGCTCGATGGCATTGACCGGTTCGATTCGCGCGAGTTTATCCAGGTTTCCATTCGTGAAAAGAGGTTGCCTGAATCAGCGCGAGTGGAACATGCAGGGGTGCCAGGACACCCTCGGAACCATCTTTGGTACAGACGAAGTTTCGATGCTCCGGCGCGCGCGGTGCGCGTGCTGCTGCGCCTTCGCAAAGCACAGTTCGGGCATTCCGTGTTCGTCAACGGCAAGCACATAGGCGATTCCCGAGCCTGCTTTTCCGCCTCTTATTTCGACATCACTCAAGCCGTGCGATGGGGCGAGAGCAACGACTTGATGGTGCGTATCGGAGCCCACCCAGCAAGTCTGCCGGAGTGGGCGCCCGCCGGAACCGATTTCGAGAAGTACAAGTGGACTCCCGGCATCTACGACGACGTCGATTTGCTGACTCTTCCGTCCGATGCTCATATTGAGCACGTGCAGGTTGCGCCCCGTGTATCCGACTCCACGGTCCTCATTGAGACGACCCTCCGGAACCGAGGAGGGGCCGCGGCACGTATCTTGCTGCGCAATGTCATCGCCGGAGCGAAAGCGCAATCGCGCACGGTCTCAGTGCCCGCCGGACAATCACTGGCCGTACGCATGTCGATACGGCTGGAGAAGCCGCGCCTATGGTCACCGGAAGATCCTCAGCTATACACAGTGCGCACCAGCGCCGGTGAGGATGCCATTGAGACACGCTTCGGCTTCCGCGAATTCCGCTTCGATACAGCCACCAAACGGGCGTATTTGAATGGGAAGCCCTATTTCCTGCGCGGATCGAATATTACTTTGCACCGTTTTTTCGAGGACCCGCTTGCCAGGCAGAACCCGTGGGACCGCACATGGGTGAAGCGGTTGCTGGTGGACCTCCCCAAACAATTTCACTGGAATGCGTTTCGTTTCTGCATCGGACCCGCTCCGGATTTCTGGTTCGATATAGCGGATGAGGCGGGGCTGCTCATCCAAAACGAGTTTTTTATCTGGAATGGCCGGCAATACTTCCCTCCCTACAAGGAAGAGGAACTCTCGGCGCAATATCGCGATTGGATGCGCGACCACTGGAATCATCCGTCCGTGGCCATATGGGATGCGTCGAATGAGACCGACTCCGCACTGCTGCGTGAGCGCGTCATCCCAGCGGTGCGAAAGCTGGACCTCTCGGGCCGGCCTTGGGATAACGGGTACTCAGTGCCGTCCGGCGCCGACGATCCCGTGGAAGACCATCCCTATCTGTTCTCCCGTTTGCGAGCAGGCGGGGCATTCGCCATGAAGGATTTGGAGCAGATGACTGGAGCCAAAACAACCAACGCCGGCCACCCTTCGGCCCATGCTGTGATTCTCAATGAGTACGGATGGCTGTGGCTGACTCGCGATGGCAATCCGACGCTACTCACCGAAGCCGTTTACGAGAAGATCCTGGGGAAGAACGCATCTGCGGAGGATCGATTTCGCACATATGCCTACTACCTGGCGGGACTGACCGAGTTCTGGCGTGCGCACCGGAACTTTGCCGCGGTGCTGCACTTCACTTGGCTCACCTGCTCGTACCCAGGCGTGAAGACCGGCGACCATTGGCGCGATGTGGAACGGCTGGAGTTAGAGCCGCATTTCGCCGAGTGGATGCGCGAGGCATTCCGGCCGTTAGGCTTGTACATCAACTTTTGGGGGCCGGCCTTACGTCGCGGGGAGCAGCGCAATTTCAGCGTGATGATGGTCAACGACGACGCTGTTCCGCGCAAGGGGAAACTCACGCTCGGTTTCCGCCGGGGGGAACGGCGCGAAGTGGACTTTGAAATACCGGCGCTGGGCGCCCATACCTGGGATCTCCAACTTCCTGCGCCGGCTACCCCAGGGGATACCGAACTGATGGCTGAGGCGGCGGTTGCCGGTCTGGAACCGACGCGCAGCAGGCGTCTGCTTCGCGTAGAGTAAAATTTCACGCGCGGCGAGCCCGAATTAGGCTAGAATAGGCGCTTTGTGCGGCTTTGCGGATCGTCTGGTTGCATCACGGTCCTGTGAGCCGCTATGATCGAGCGAGTAACCCCTGGAGGATACATGTCCATTGAAGCAAAGGTGAAGCAGATTATCGTCGAGCAGTTGGGCGTCGATGAGGCCCAGGTGGATTCCACCGCCTCATTCGTCGATGACCTCGGCGCTGATTCGCTGGACATCGTGGAGTTGGTGATGGCTTTTGAAGAAGCCTTCAATATCGATATCCCGGACGAGGATGCCGAGAAAATCAGCACGGTGAAGGACGCCATCGACTACATCGAAAACAAGTCGAAGAAGTAACCCTCGTTTCTGGAATCAGGAAAACGGAAGAAGCAGCTTGTCACGAAGAGTCGTAGTGACCGGCGTTGGCCTCGTGTCAGCGCTGGGTATCGGAACAGAAGAGACCTGGAGCGCGCTGCGGGCTGGTAAAAGCGGCATCCGGCGCATCACCCAGTTTGACTGCTCGAACTTCGCCTGCCAGATCGCGGGCGAGGTGAAGGATTTCGATCCGCTTGTCTGGATCGATAAAAAAGAAGTCAAAAAAATGGGCCGATTCATCCAGGTCGGCATTGCCGGAAGCGAGTTCGCCATGGAAATGGCGAGGTTGAAGATTGCTCCCGAAGATGCGGAAATGGCCGGCGTTTATATCGGCAGCGGCATCGGTGGGTTCGAGGTGATCGAGCGCGAACACCGCACCCTACTCGAACGCGGTCCCAGCCGCATCTCTCCTTTCTTCATCCCGGCGACAATCGTCAATCTTGCGTCCGGTTATGTGTCCATTCGCACCGGCGCCAAAGGACCCAATTCGGCCACCGCTACGGCCTGCACCACAAGTGCTCACGCAATCGGCGATTCCTATAAGATCATCCAGCGAGGCGATGCAGACGTCATGATCTGTGGGGGCGCGGAAGCTTGTGTCACGCCGATGGGCATCGGCGGGTTCGCCGCCATGCGAGCCCTCTCCGTTCGCAACGACGAGCCCGAACGGTCTTCCCGCCCGTGGGACAAAGACCGCGATGGATTCGTCGTCGGCGAAGGCGCAGGCATCCTCATCATCGAGGAGTTGGAGCACGCGGTGCGCCGCAACGCTCCGATCTTCGCCGAAGTGGTTGGCTACGGCATGAGCGCCGATGCCTACCACATCACTTCACCCTCGGAAGACGGGGAAGGCGCCTACCGTGTGATGCGAAATGCCTTGCGCGACGGCGGACTGCATCCGGAGCAGATCGATTATATCAACGCGCACGGGACATCCACTCCAGTGGGCGACAAAATCGAAACTACGGCCATCAAGCGCACCTTCGGCGGCCACGCCTACAAGCTGGCTGTAAGCTCCACCAAATCGATGACCGGGCACCTTTTGGGAGGCGCCGGCGGTTTGGAGGCTGGCATTACAGTGCTCGCTTTGCGCGATCAGATCGCTCCTCCGACGATCAATCTGGAATCGCCCGGTGAAGGATGCGACCTCGATTATGTGCCGAATGTCGCCCGCCCGATGAAGATTGAGTATGCGTTGAGCAACTCCTTCGGATTCGGCGGCACCAACGGCTGCCTCATTTTCAAGCGATACTCGAAGTAGTGTCGGCGCACGCGCGGCGCTCCTTTCACGGCCTGCCCGCGCGCTCCCGTGCAGGAGTTCTAATACATGAAAATCATAGTGGCCATCAAGCAGGTCCCGGCGCGCGATTGCACCCTGAAGGTTTCCGGCAGCGGCGCCTGGGTGGAGGAATCCGATCTCTCCTACGAGGTCAATGAGCCCGATGCGTACGCCCTGGAAGAGGCTCTGCAACTCAAAGAGAAGCACGGCGGTGAAGTCGTGGTGCTCTGCCTAGGTCCCGAAAGGGCCGGCCAGACCATCCGCGAGGCCCTCGCCAAGGGAGCTGACCGGGCAATCCACATCGAGGCCGAGGGCGTGAATTCCCTCGACACCCTAGGAGTCGCCAGCCTCCTCGCCAAGGCAATCGCCGGCGAGCAGGCCGATCTCGTGCTGACGGGGTTGCAGTCGGATGACCTCGGATCTGGGCAGACGGGCGTCGTGCTGGCAGAAATCCTGGGATGGTGCCATTCCACCATCATCATGAAAGTGGAAGTGAATGGCGGCCGCATTCGCGTCAAGCGCGAGTTGGAGGATGGCTGGTTCCAATGGATTGAGATGCCGCTACCCTCAGTGCTCACCATTCAATCCGGCATCAACAAGCTTCGTTACGCCACGCTCATGGGCATCAAAAAGGCGAAAACAAAAGAAGTTCGGAAGGTGAGTCCTGCGGAGTTGGGAGGAACACCCGCACAAGTGGCGGTGGTTGAGCGTATTTACCTCCCGCAGAAGTCGAAGCAGACGCAACTGCTCGAAGGCCCGGCCAACGAAGTCGCCGCGAAGCTTGTGGAAAAGCTGAAGTTTGAGGTGCGTGTCATATGAGCTGCGTCTTGGTGATCATGGAGCAGCGGGGCGGGGCCTGGAACCGCATGTCGCTCGAGACTTTGGCCGCCGGGCAGGAACTGGCGGCAGCGATGGGGGTCGGATGCTCGGCGGCAGTCGTGGGTGGTGCCATCCAGACCTTGGCAGCCGAACTGGCTGCAAGGAAACTCGATAAGATATTCGCCGTCGAGGCGGAAGAATTGGCCGAATACACGCCTGACGCC
>JAEUQG010000376.1 GCA_016789755.1 Bryobacterales bacterium | reverse complement strand
GCTCCTGTCGCGAGTCACTCTGAGCGCACGCGGCGACGTATCCGGCCTCGCCATTGACCCGCAAGACAACGCCGTTTTCACGGGCTATCTGGCCTCGGACGGGCTTGTCACCACTCCCGGCGCGTGGGAACCGGCGCGTCCCTTCTATGCGCCCGCTTTTGCCACGCGCATTTCGCGGCTCGGTGAGGTAGTGTCTTCCACGCTCCTCGGCAGCAACGGCGATGTGGGCTTTTCGCTGGCTCTTGCCTCGAACGGCGATGCGGTGATCTCAGGACATGCTGCCAGCCCTCCCACCTATCGCACCGTCAACCCTGTTCCCATTCCTCCCGATCTCTTTCGCGAAGGCAGCAGTTCCTTTCTCGCCCGCGTCTCCTCCGATGCAACCACTGCCCGATATGCCTTCGTGATTCCGGACTGGTCTCTGGTGACGCTTGTCTCCGATCAGGTGGCGTTGTTCCAAACCAGGACAAGCCTGGTGTTTCTCACCTTGCCGGTTGTTGATCCCTGACGCGCCGCTGCGCTAGAGTTTCCAGGGCTTGCGGAACTTGCGTCCGAGATACGCATTGGCCTCGCGTTCCGAGGTGCGCTCGCGCTCATCGTCCCATCGCAGCTTACGCCCCGTGCGGAAGGATAGGTTCGCCAGCAGGCCGCACTTCGACAAACGATGCCCATAGCGCAGGTTGCACGTCGTTTCCAGGTTGCGCGTCTTGATCGCTTCGAGAAACTCGCGCACGTGGCCCGGCGAATCGGGAATGGACGGCGCCGGCTTGGGAAAATCCGGGATGAGTTTGCCGCGCGACCAGACCTCGTGCTTTTCATAGTTGGTCACCAGCGAGGCTTCGGTACCCTCGAACAGGCACCCGATATGCCCCATGTGCTCGAAACCGGGCAGTGGAGTGGGCCGGAAGCTGAACAGATACAGCGCGCCCGGAAATTCGAGGATGGCTTCCAGCGTATCCGGCGTCTCCGTCGCATCGTCGAGGAAAAAGCGGCCCCCCGATGCGGTCACGGCCTGCGGCGCTTTCCAATCCATCGCCCAGAAAGCGACATCGGAAATATGGCACCAGAAGTCGATGAAGCTCCCGCCCGAATAATCCCAAAAATGGCGGAAGCTGCCGTGCGAGCGCAACGGATTGTAAGCACGCTTGGGCGCGGGGCCGAGCCAGAAATCGTAGTCGAACCCTTCCGGCAGCGTGTCCGGACGATTGGGCCGGAAGCTCCGCGTCTGCGAGGTCTTCCACGCGTGCACGCGCGTAATGCGCCCGAGTTTGCCTGACTTCACCAACTCCACCACCCGCCGGTAGTTGGGCAGATCGTTGTGGATGTGGTTGCCCATTTGACTCACTCGCTTATATCGGAGCGATGCGTCGGCCATCGCACGCCCTTCGGCAACGCTATAGCTGAGCGGCTTTTCCACAAAGACATCCTTGCCCGCCTCGAAGGCCTGCACCGTGGGGATGGCGTGCCAGTGGTCGGGAGTGACGATGGAGACGGCATCGATTTCTTTCCGCTCGAGAAGCTTGCGAAAATCGGCGAAAAGCGGTGGCTTGTATCCCTTTTCTTTCTCCACCAAAGCTGCCGCGCGGTCCATGTGGCTGCGGTCGACATCGCAGATGCCGCCGATGCGCACATCAGGCTGCCGCAGCAATTCGCGCAACCGTCCCGTGCCTTGATTGCCTACACCGATCATCCCGATGACCAACTGGTTGTTGGGGCTTTGTTGGGCTCTTGCCAGACTGGCGGCAGTGGAAGCGAGAAAAGTTCTTCGTGAAAGGGCGGCAGGATGCATGCATGCGTCTCCCACGACTATGGTACTCTCACGCCAAGGATGAAGATGACACGGCGCGACCTGTTGACACGAATAGCGGCTCTGCCTGCGCTGACGCAGTCCGGAGCGGCGGCGGAAGATCGCTACAAACTCGGTGTGATGGCCACGATGTTCGGCTCTCAGCCGCTCGAAGAGGCGATGACGCGCATTCGCAAGATCGGATACCGCTACATCTCCATGAGCCGCCGCCATGGGAGCGAAGCCGTGTTCTCACCCGAGATGGGAAAGCCGGAACGCAAGAAGATGCTCGCGCGCATCCGCTCGCTGGGCGTCCAGCCGTTCCTCAGTCTCGGTGGCTTTCAAGGCGACCCGGTGAAAGAAGACGGGCTGAAACAGTACCTGGCCCAATTGGAGCTATGCGCCGACTATGAGATTCCGGTGATGGTGGGAGCGGGCCCATGGTATTACACGAAGTTCCCCACTATGCCCAAACGCGAACGCGACTGGCAGGTGGAAGTGAGCCGCTTCTACGCTGGCTTGGAAAAGGCCGTGCGCCATGCCGAAACGCTGAACGTTGTCATCGCTCTTAAGCCGCACACCGGCATCACGGCGCGCGCCAAGGATTGCATTGGCGTGCTGCAGCGCCTTCGGTCGGCGAATCTGAAGATCGCCTGGGACGCGGGCAACGTCAGCTATTACGAGGGTATCTATCCCGATCCCGATTTGCCGGATCTCGCTCCGAACGTAAGCGCGCTCTGCATCAAGGATCACAAAGGACTGCGCGGTGTGAATGACTTTCCGGTGCCGGGGCAGGGAAACGTCGATCATGAACAGATGTTCCGCACGCTGTTCTCCGCGGGCTTTCGCGGGCCGATGGCGATCGAGCGCGTGGATGGAACCGACGGGGGGATGAACAAGGTTCCACCGGACGTGGTGGAGCAACGCCTGACGGCGGCGTATCAATACTTGAAACCGCTGCTTGACCGGGTGACTGCGGGAGCGTGAAGCGATGCTGTTACCGATAACGCTGCTTGCTGGGGTGCTTGCCGCGCAAGACGTCCGCTTCGTGGGCAAGACAAAGTATCTGCACAATGCGCGCGCCGTGGTGGTGCATTCCATCGACGATTCGACGAAGCATGTCGGCGAAACCATCGACGCCATGGACCGGCACGGGATCAAGGCGACCATCTTCGTCAGCACAGAGGAGGACCCCGCACCCGAGGATCGCTTCTTCACGCAGTTGCAGATCCGCGAGTTGTGGCCGCGGCTGCGGCGCGCCTACGCCGATGGGCACGAGATCGGATCGCACTCGAAGCAACATCCATGCAAGAAGCCCGACGATGAAGCCTTCTGCGCGGCGGCCTATTCCGACTATGAGATCCGCGGGTCGCGCGACGACATTCTGCGGCTGACCGGACAGCCCTATGTATGGTCGTGGTGCTATCCCTGCGGCAACTGCGCGACGTATCCGTTCATCCAGCAGCGCATCGCCGCGGCGGGCTACATTGTGGCGCGGAATTATCCGAACGAACTGCAGAACGGGCATGTGCGCCCCGATGTGCAGGACTTCGATGAGAACCCGATGAACGCGGGCTATACGCAGGTGGTGCAGCACCGCAATGCCGCAAAGACAGACACCATCGATCTGGCGTCGATCAACGCCAAGTTCGATGAGGTGTACAACAAAGGCGGCGTGTATCATTTCATGTCGCATCCGCAGTGGCTGGACTTTGGCCCGGAAGCGGCTTATGAGTCGCATCTGCGTCATGTGGGCAATCGGAAGGATGTTTGGTACGTACCGATGGGTCCGCTGTATGCCTTCCGTAAACTACGGGACCGCACGAAGGTCGAGGCCGTGGGCGGGAGCGCATTCGTCGTCTCGAACGACCTGGACAAGCGGATCTATGGTGGGGCCGTGACGCTGGAGTTCGATGCGCCCGAAGCGCTCACAGTTCGCTCTGGGAACCTTGAATCGGTGCGGCGCGAAGGCCGGCGCGTGTTTGTCACCGTGCACCCGAATACCCGGATCGAGTTCGTTGCGCCGAGTGCGCCGGCGAACCTGAGTGGCTCGTGGAAGCTGAGCTACCGGACGCGGAGCGGGCTGGAGCGCAATGCCACTCTGGAGCTCGAACAGAAGGGCGGGGAACTGTCGGGCACCCTGCGCAGTGAGCGCGGATCGGCTCCCTTGACCTCTGGCCATGTGCAAGGCAACGAAGTGCGGCTGAGCATCGTGCGCAAAGGGAACGGCGACGAAGTTCCGGTGTCCGTCGAGGGAACGCTCCGCGAAGGAGTGCTGTACCTATGGATGCGGTTCCGCGGCGGCGAGGCGATCGCGGTGATCGGGAAGCGGTGACCGCACGCTGCTGGTGACGCGCGACTAGTCACCAAGTCTGAGCGATGTGTGACATGCATCCACCTTCCTTCACCCGTATGGAGCTGATTGAAACGCTCCACGATCTCTTCCACAGCGGTGACATCGTGGCCCACTGCCATGACAAGGCCCGTGCCCGGCGGTTCGCCGGCGCGCTTCCCCTCTGCTATGGCCTCACGCCGCAGGGGGAGCACGTTGGGAGGGGATGAGCGGATTCGATTGGCGATTGCGACGAAGCTGGGCGGGTCATTCTGGACTGGATCGGAACCCTTGA
>JAEUQG010000349.1 GCA_016789755.1 Bryobacterales bacterium | reverse complement strand
ACTCACAGCGCCCATCGCGGCCCCGCCCACGTGCGCGCCGGCCACCGGAGAATGGAACAGGAAATCCGGCGCTCCGCCTGCCGTCGCCGTCTTGCCGCGAACCTCCACATGCACTTTCTCCTCGATCACCTCTGTGCGGTGGCCCTCAACCTTCTCCGACCGGAACACCGCCGGCTCGCCCATCTTCACCTTGCGCGCCGTCTTGTCGTTGTAGTTGAGAATGTACACTTCCTTCGCCACCGGATCGGTGATCGTCACCAGCCGCGGAGCGCTGCTCCCGCCGCTCTGGAACGGACCCACGCCGTTCAATACATTCTCCCGCCGCGTGCGTCCCTCTTTGTCGCGCGCCATCTGCGTCACGTGCTTGTTGATGATGCGCGTCCCGTCGGCCAGCGTGCGCGTCATCTCGGTGGTCGCTTCCGCCGAATACGGCACGCCCTTCACCACCTTGCCGCCCATGTTGCCGCCGGCGATGAAGGCGAATGCCGTCGCCCCCGATCCCCCGCCCTCGCCGATCCAAACCGCTTGCCCCGGTCCGGAACTCATCGACTGGGTCATCACATGCACCTCGCGGCTCGACGACGAAGTGCTTTGCGCCATGGCGGCCGCCGAGCCCATCAGCGCCGCCGCGAACAGTTTTCTACGGTTCATATGCTCTCCTCTTTTCTTGCTAGCGAAAATCTTAGTACACAAAACGAATTGCTTTTGCCAGGCCATCCCCGCCCAGCAACACATCGGCCTGCACCGTTCCCGAAGCCGTCTCGGGGGCGACAGGCAACCCCAGCTTGCGCAACTCCGACCCCGGCAGTCGCATGCGCACAATCACGATCGGTTCTCCCGATTCGAGCGGCTTGCCGTAACGCAACGGCACGAACTCGGTCACGTACTCGGCGCGGCGCACCGTCCGCGGCCTGCTGCTTACCGGCGGAGCAATCGCTGCCACCGGCCCTGGTTCCACCTCGCGCTCGATGGACGGCGGCACAGTCGAAGCTTCTCTTGCCAGCCGCGGCTCCGGTTCCTTCCAGCGCAGCACGGCGAACAGCAACAACCCGGCAGCCAGCGGGATGGCCCACACAGCCTTCCGCCACCGGGCACGATGCGCCGCCTGCCGGCGTGCCGCAAAGGCCGCCAGCAACGCATCTTCGACTGCGGGCGGCGCTTGCACGCCCTGTTGTTCACCGGCCAACCGGCCCAACGCCGCCGTCAATTCCCGCTCCGTATCCAAGCTCGCCCGGCACGCCTCGCAACCTGCCACATGCTCGGCCGCCTCGGCCCTCAGGTTCCCCGCCAGCCACTGCTGCCGGACATAGTCTCTGCGGATCGCCGCCAGTTCCCGACACGTCATGCCGAACACCTCATGGAGCCTTTGCGCTGCTCCTGATGCCATTTCTCGGTCAGCAAAGCCCGCGCCCGGTGCAAACGCGAACGCACCGTGCCGATGGCGCAGCCGATTGTCTGCGCCGCCTGGGCGTAGTCCAACTCCTCCAGATCGCACAACACCACAACTTCGCGGTAGGCCGGCGGCAACGATGCGATCGCCCGCCGCAGCCCGTCCAGCGCTTCACGCTCGGTCAGCCGGGAAAGCGCACTGGCCTCCGTCGCGCACTCCGGCGCCAGTGCGCTATCGTCGACCTCCAATGGCTGAAACGGCTGTTCCCGCCGCAGCCAGCGATAAGTCAGATTGCGCGCGGTCCCCAGCAGATAGGCAAGCAGGTTGCCCCGTGACGGATCGAACCGCTCCATTTCGCCGAGCAGCGCTAGAAACACTTCTTGCGTCACTTCCTCGGCCGCCGAAGCGTTGCCGCACATCTCCAGGGCAAACCGGTACACTCGCCCGCTATGGTTGCGATACAGGGTGGCGAAGGACTCGGCGCATCCGCGCCGCGCCCCGTCAAGCAGCATGCTGTCCGGCACTCCCTGAGTCTGACGCTCCATCGTGGCTTCTGTTAGTTCATTGCCACGAACCGGCGCGGGAGTTCCCGAAAGATGTGTTACTTCGCTTCGGAAATATGTTGCGCCAGGTAGTTCTCGTAACCCATCTCCTTGATCATGTGGAGCTGGGCTTCGAGGTAGTCGACATGCTTCTCTTCATCGGTGAGAATCTTCTCGAACAGGTCGCGCGATCCGTTGTCGCCGGCCTCCACCGCGCAGTTGATCGCTTTGTTCAACCGCGGTACGGCTTCGTATTCGAGCGCCAGATCGTTCTCCAACTGCTGCTTCACGTTCTGCCCGATGCGCAGCGGAAACAGTTCGCTCATGTTGGGCGTGGCGTCCAG
>JAEUQG010000336.1 GCA_016789755.1 Bryobacterales bacterium | reverse complement strand
ACAGCAGCGAAATGCCTCCCCGCACCAGATGCGGCGGCAGGTCGTCCACCTCCACCGCCGACACCAGTTTTTCCGTACCGGCCTCGAACACCGACACACCGATCCGCACATTGCCGCCCGATGCCGGCTCCACGCGTACGGCGAGATCGAATGCCCCGTTGCGCGCCCCCGTCCCCGCCGTGGCCCTGCCCGCAAGTTCACCATATGCGAACGGTTCGGCTTCCGAGGAATGATCCCGCACGTGCGCCCGGCCCGTTGTATCGCAGACGCACAGCAATCCACCGCCCTCGCCGCTCGCTCTGCCCACCAGCGCCGCCGCCCGCCAGTCCAGTTGCCCCGCTCCGGCGCCGATCAGAAACCCGGCGAATCCTCCGCCCCCGGCGTCTTCCAGCACTCCTAGCGTCACGCGCAGTTGGGCCGGCGCCTTTTCTATCCAACGCGTCAGAATCGCCAGCGTCCGCACCTCCTCGCCTGCCCCGTTGGCAAGGCATTCGATGCGTCCGTTGTGCAGCCGCCAGTCCTGATAGCGATTGGCGAAGTACGACTCCCCAATCCAGTGGCGTGTATTCACGCCGGCAGGTGGTTTGGCCACCGGCGCCAGAGTCTGGGCAAGTGCCGCGGGTGTGGCCAGGAACAAGCGTCGTTTCATGTTTTTTCTATTGAACCACGGGATCGGACAAGCTGATCTGATACACTCTTCCTCCAAACACCATGCTCGAACCGGGAACTGTGCTCGCACAGCGCTTCCGTATTTTGCGCCCGCTTGCCGGCGATGAGGAAAGCTACGTCGCCGAAGACCAGGCTCTGCGCACGACGGTTGCCTTGCGCCGTTTGCCCCCGCTCGACGAACCACTGCGCCGCGAGATTCAGCTCGCCCGCAGCCTCACCCATCCCAATGTCATCCGTGTTTTCGAGTTGGTCGGCGACGGGGACGGCTATCTGTCCATGGAATTCATCGAAGGCGAAACCCTCGCCCAGCGCCTCGCCCGCCAAGGCCCGCTCTCCGCCGTCGCCGCCCGCAATGCCGCCATGCAGATTGTTTCCGCCATGGACGCCGTGCGCGGCGCGGGCATCGTGCATGGCGCCTTGCGGCCCGAATCCATCCTGCTCACCACCCGCTCCGATGGCACGCCGCGCGCCGTCGTCACCGGATTCCTCTGGACCGGCGCCGCCGCGGACGACCAACGCGATCTCGAGTCCATCCTCGCCACACTCGGTGTGCGCCGCGACCAGCTACAACCCGCCTCCGTGCGGCCGTCCAGGCCGCGACGCAAGCGCTGGCTTCTTGCCGCAGCCTGCGCCGCTGTATTCGCCGCCGCTGTCTACTACCGCGATGAGATCCTCGCTCCTCCTCTTTCCGAAAGCGCCGCCCGCTGGTATCGCGAAGGCGAGACCGCCATTGCCGATGGCGCCTATGCCAAAGCCGAGGCCCTCTTCACGCAGGCACTGCGCGAAGCGCCCCATGACGCGGCCGCCCGTTGCCGGCTCGCCGAAGCGCTGCAGGAGTCCGACCAGCGCGACCGCGCCAGCGCCGAATTGCTCAAGGCCCTCGATGCGCGCACCCGCAGCCGCTCCGATCGCCTGCTGCGCGAAGCAACGCAGCACTACCTCACCGGCGATTGGGAGAAAGCCCTCGCCGCTTCCCGCGCAAGGGCTCGCGTTTCCGGCGACTCCATCTCCGCCGCCGATGTCGCCCGCCTTCTCGATCGCGCCGGACGCCTCGAAGCGGCCCGCGCCGAATACGAAGCCGTACTCAGACGCTACCCCAGCCAGCCCGGACCCATTCTCCAATACGCCCGCCTGCTCATCGCCAACAAGCAGGAAAAGCCCGCTGCCCAACGCCTGGACGAAGCAGAACGCTTCTACCGCGCCCTGCAGAATCGCGAGGGCCTTGCCGCCATTGAACTGGAACGCGGCCGCCTCACGCCCAACGTCTCCAACGCCATCGCCCACGCCCGCAACGCGGCGTCGCTTGCCGAAGCCGCCGGAAGCAACGCCCTTCTTGTCCGGGCCCGGCTGTTGGAAGCCGTACGCCACGCCGCCGGCGGAGACATGCCCCAGTCCGAACGGATGGCCCGCGACGCCGTCGCCCTCGCTGAGAAAAACTCTCTCGGCGCCGTCGCCGCCGAAGGCCTCATTGACCTCGCCGAAGTGGTTTTCACGCAACTCCATTTAGAGGAGGCTGCAAGAATCTTGCAACAGGCGCGCGCCATTGCCCAACGGTTCTCGGCCAAACGGACCGATGCCGAAGTGTCGCTCCGCATGGGCCGCGTGCTGGCCCGCATGGGGGATGAGCAGCGGCGCCGCGAAGCCCATGCCCACCTCGACGACGCCGAAAAGGCATTCCGCGGCTTCGGCTCCAAAGCCGGCGTGGTCCGCGCCCTGCGCGCTCGCGGCGATCTCTACCGCCTGCAAAGCAAACTCCCCCTCGCTCTCGAACAACAGCAGCGCGTCGCCCGCGAAAGCGATAACGAATTCGACCGCACCCAGGCCCGCGTCGCCCAGGCGGAGATCTACATGTTGCAGGGCAACTATCTCAACTCCGCCAATCTGCACGCGGAAACCGCCGCCTACTACCGCGCCAATCGCAATCCGTTGCTTGCCCAGCGCTACACGCTCGACCAGGCCCAGGCCCTCCGCCTTGTCGGCCGCTACGACGAGGCCGAGTCGCTCGTGCGGCAGATCATCGACGAAGGCCCGCTTCCCGGCATGCGCCATCGCGTCGAAGCCGACATGGCTGCCATCGACTTCGGCCGCCGCCGCTTCGACCGCGTCTTCAGCCGCCTGGAGCAGATCACCGCCCGCCTCGATCCGGTCAAGGACAAGGCCTATTACGACCGCCGCCGCTACGATCTGTGCATGAAGTACGCAAGCGCCGGCTGGACCGCGCAAGCCGAAAAGCTGTGCACCGAAATCGCTCCTCACGTCCGCGCCAGCGAGCGCCGCTACCTGGATGTTCTCGACGCCCTCGCCATGGTCAGCCTCCAGAAGCGTAGTTACCATCGCGCCGCCCGCTTGGCCCGTGAATCGCTTGCCTTGAGCGAAGCCAACCGGATGACCGAAAGCATGTTCTTCACCTTGATGCTGCTCACCCGTGCCCTGCACGGCGCCAAGGACCCCCATTGGGTTCCCACGCGCGAGCGCACACGACAGGCATTGAGCCACTGGCAAAAGGAGGCCGGCGCCGAAGTGGTGCGCCAATCCCTCGCCCGCTGGTTCATCGCCGAACATTGGAATTCCGTTCAGCAACTGGAGTAGTTCCACAACAGCCCGCCTATGCCGCGGGTAGACCCGGCGCGTTGTTCGGGTGAGTTCTTCAGAATAGAGAGGATTGTTATGAAAGACAGCGTAGAGAAAGTGGTGGGGTGTTCCGGCGGCGGCTGCGGTTGTGGCTCGCGCGACGGGCATTCGATGGTGGACAGCGCTCTCACCGGCCTGTTCGATTCCGGCTTCAAGGTCCTCGGCGGACTCGCCATGCAGTTGATGGGGCCCATGTGGCGTCCAGTCGCCGTGGATACCTCCATTCGCGTGGTCAAGGAATTGATCTGCGCCGCACAGGGCGAGGAGCAGGAAGAGGCCATCGTCTCCTTCCTCGAAGCCGAACTGACCAAACTCCAGACGATTCAAAAGGCCCTCCGCGGTGGCGGTGGCGGAGGAGATTCCGGCGACCCCGAAACCGGTCCTCCCGGCGGGCCGTAGACAGCAAAACGGCGTCCGAGGCGCAATGCTTCGGACGCCGTTCGTGTTTTCCGCCGCCGTTCCTTTTCAGAAACTCGCCCGCACAACGCGCCGGGTCTAGCCGCGACACACGAGTTCCTCAACAAGCTGGGGGCCGCCCCGGCCTGTGCGGGCTTCTTTTCAGGAACTCGCCCGCACAACGCGCCGGGTCTAGCCGCGACACACGAGTTCCTGAACAAGCTGGGGGCCGCCCCGGCCTGTGCGGGCTTCTTTTCAGGAACTCGCACGCACAACGCGCCGGGTCTAACCGCGCACACGAGTCCCTCAACATGCTGGGGGCCGCCCCGGCCTGTGCGGGCTTCTACGGCTTCAGATTCGACACGTTCAGAACGCCTGCGCCGGTGCCTTCCTCATTGGCATCCTGCGCGTAGGCGCCCCGCAGTTTATCGTGGATGTCCTTCCCCTTCGGTGCGTTGCTCTTTTCTTTCTCAAACAGCAGAGCGGCCGCCGCCGTCACAAACGGTGCCGCGAAACTGCTGCCGTCCAGCCAGATCGACGCCTGGAATGCGGACAGTTTGGAGTTGTGGATCAACGATGCTCCCGTCACCGGCCACGCCCCTTCAATGCTCGTGCCCGGCGCCGTCAGATCCACCGCCACTTTCCCTTCCCGGTACGGGTGGCTGTACTTCGACTTCTCCCACCGCTTGCCTTGCTGCTGCAGCGCTCCCACGGATGTCACCGTCGTCAACGCCGCCGGAAACCACGTGCGCGTCGAATCGTCGGCCGCCCCATCGCGATTCCCCGCGCATGCCACCAGGTGCAGCCCCGCCTCGTGAGCCTTCCTGAGCAGCGCTGTCTCTGTGAAGGAGCACTCCGGCCCGCCGAAGCTCATGTTTACCACACGGATGTGAAACTCACCCGATGCGTGTTCTGCCGCTCGATTGGCGGCGCGGCATTCCGTCAGATGCGCGATCACCGTCATGTACAAATCGAAATCCACCGGAAACGTGATACCCGTCACCGGAGTCCCTTCGGCGCTCACCTTGTACATCAGCAGCTTCGTCTTTGCCGCCGGCAGAAAGCCTCCCCGCATGTACTTGTTGTGGAATGTTCCCGCGTGGGAGCAGATGATCGATGCCACGGCCGTGCCATGGCCCCATGGATCGACGTTCGCATCGCTGTTGCCGCTCTTCACTAGTCCCTGCAAACCCAGATGCTTCTCATCGAAACCGGAATCGAGCACGGCGATGTTGCGCACATTCGGGGCGCCCGCGCTTTCCCACTGCTTGCGTGTCGATTCCACCCAACCGACCCGGCTGTGCGACCAGGGAGTGGACACCACGGTATCCTCACCCGGCGGTTCCGGGTCCCCGTTGTCCGCGCCTCCTCCACCCTGGTTCGCCGCCGCCAAGGGCAGGAAATACCGCGCCGGCACCCGCTCGGCATATTCGATCAGCGAGGGGTACTTCCGCACATACTCGAGCGCGGCCCGCACGTTGCTTTCGGGCATGATCACGCGGATGTACTTGCGGCAGATAGCCCTCACATTCGCATGTGCATCCAACTGCGGTTTGGGCGGCGTTGCGGCTTGCGCAAAAGCGATGAAATCGGATAGCGCCGGCGTCAGCGGGCCGCCGCCGGCCGGCGGATCCGTGGGCTCCACCACTCGTTTCGCCACGCGGAACATCGTGTCCACCCTTGTAGCCGCGAAATCGAACCGCACATTGGCCAGCAACAGCAGCGCGCGCCGCACCAGCGGGCGCACTCCGGCTGCTGCCGGGGGAAGCGCCGGTCCGGGCGCCGGTGCTTCGCCCAGGGCTGAATCCTTGAAGGCAATGATGATCTGGCCGGGGATGTATTTCTGTGCCATAGGCTCCTCTGGAAAGGGACAGGTAGTGATTGTACTCTCTTTGAGGAATGCGCGAAAAAGGCCCGCCGGAGGTCAATTGCCGTCGCGCACCACTCCGCTCAGAGCCCGTAGAAACGCCGTCAGGTCGGCTTTCTCCCCATTCGTCAACTGCAAGGGCCGCATTTCGGCGTCCAAACCTGGATTCGCTTTGCCGCCGTCGTTGTAGAAGTCCACCACCTCTTCGAGCGTGGCCAGCGATCCATCGTGCATGTAGGGCGGATGCTCGGCCACCTGGCGCAGAGTCGGTGTCTTGAACGCCTTGCCGGCATCGATCTTGCCCGCGCCCGTGTTGTGCAGCCGCTCATCGCTGAAGTTCATGCCGACGTGACACGCCAGACATCCCGCCTTGCCGCGAAACAGCCGCAGCCCGCGCAAGGCCGCAGCCCCCATCGCCTCTATCTGGCCCGCCATGTAGCGGTCATAAGGGGAATCTCCCGCCAGGATCGAGCGCACATAGGAAGCCAGCGCAAACGCGAGAATCCGCTCATTGCCCTTGGCCCCAAACACCTGCCGGAACCGGGCCTCATACCCACCTAGCCGCTCGACCGCCTCCGCCAATGTCAAATCCATCTCCTTCGGATTGGTGATTGGCAGCAGTACCTGCTCTTCCAGCGTCTTCGTCCGGCCGTCCCAGAAGAAGCTCTTCCCGAAAGCGCGGTTCAAGATGGAAGGAGTGCGCCGGTCCCCTTTGCGGCCCTGCAAACCTACCGCCACCGGCTCGCGGTCCGTGAAGGCATACTTCGCCAGATGACAGGTGGCGCAGGAAGTAGAGCCGTCGCGCGAAAGCCGCTTGTCTTCAAACAGAGCTTTGCCCAACGCGATCTTCTCCGCGGTCAGAGGATTCTCTTCAGGAGTGGGAAGGTAGGTGTCCAGGCCCAGCGGCACCGTGATGGCGAACGCAAGCGCGGCCAGCACTGCAAGCGCCTTACAACAACCGGAAGTTCACTTCGATGGTGGCTGCTACGGGAACCGGCTTGCCGTCTTTGTAACCCGGACGGAAGCGCCACTTCGTCACTGCTTCGATGGCCTTTTCATCCAGGCCGAGCCCGAGCGGCCGCACCACGCGCAGATCCCGCGGGGCGCCCTTTTCGTCCACCACGACATACAACACAACCGTGCCCTGGAACTTCGCCTTGCGGGCTTCTTCAGAATACTCCGGTTCCACCTTGAATACCAGCGTCGGCGCCGAGACACCGCCGCCAATCTTATAGACACCGCCGCCTACGCCGCCGCCTTCACCCGGTCCAAAACCGGCGCCGCGTCCCGAACCCACACCGCCGCCCGAACCCGAGCCAATGCCCGCGCCCGATCCCGGACCGTTCGACGGAGGGCCGATGCGCGCCAGCGGATCGCCGAACATCGGCATGTTCACTTTCGGCAACTGCGCGTCCGGCTGAATCACCAGCGTCGGCTCCATGATCAACTTCGGCTGTTCGTTCTGTACCACCTGCATCGGAGGCGTAAATTGCTTCGGAGCAGGGCGCGGAAGCTTGCCCTTCGCCGGAGGCGTCGGAGACCGGTCGCCGCCGCCACCGCCGCCGCCCATGGCCTGTTTCTTCGGAGCGTTCTTCGGAATGTAGGGCTGCAAGTCGGGCGCGATCAGCGTGACCGCTTCCTTCGCTTTTTTCTGGATGGTTTCGTTCGTTCCAATCACCAGCAGCAGCGTCATCACCGTGGCATGAACGATCAGTGACAAACTGCCGGCTTTCGATTCCTGGCCACTGGTCAGTCCCCAGATGTCTTTCACGGGCACCGGTTTCGAGGTGACTTCGAGAGGCGGAAGCTTGGGCGGGTTGATCGTTTCTTTAATGCGCGTGACGAAGGTGCGGAACCAGGGTTCCTGGGTTTCCGTCACCAACAGACGCTCCAGATGGAGATCGGGATTGTGGTCCTCTGGTTGAGAGTTCCGGTCAGTTCCCTTTGGATTTGCGGTTTCCACTGACATTGATAGCCACGCCCTCGTTCGGAACTTGCGGTTCGGTTTCCTGCCTTTACAGACGCCGGAAACCCCACTTTCGTTGCACTACATTCGTCTCGTGCCCACCCGGACGAACCTCAGCCTGCCTGTTCAGTATGAAGTGTAGCATGATCCGTCAAGCGTAACATGCCCGCCCCGCGTCACCGTATTCCCCGCCGTGTTTGACAGTCGAGCCTCCCGCCCGCTACACTGACTTCTTTGGGGTATTTCGCCGGACGGGACCCGTGCGCCTTTCCTGCCCGCCCCCTCAAGTGAAGCAATTCGCATCCTCCGGAAAGCGCTGGATATCTAAAAAGCAATGCCAAAACGTACGTTTCAACCGAATAACCGCAAGCGCGCCAAGACACACGGCTTTCGTGCGCGTATGAAGTCCAAGGACGGCCAGCAGGTGCTTTCGCGCCGCCGCGCCAAGGGCCGCTGGAAGTTGACCGTCTCCGATGAGCGCGTGGTTCGCTACGCGAAGATGAAGTAGTTCTGCCCGACCGTACCCGGCAATTTCCGTTTCCCAAGAAAAACCGCTTGCTGAAGTCGAGCGAGTTCCGCCGCGTGTATGACAACGGTACCCGATATTCCGGCCCCCTCTTCACGGCCTTCTACCTGGCGAATCAGGAGCCGTTGGGGCCGCGTGTCGGTTTCACCACCCCTCGCGCCTTGGGCCGCGCCGTGCGCAGGAATTTTATGAAGCGCCGTCTCCGCGAGGCTGTGCGCCAGCAATTGCCCTCCATTGCCCCGCATTGGGACATCGTCATCAATCCTCGCCGTGCCCTGCAGGATGCGCCCTGGCAAGCCGTCGAAAAAGAACTCCGCAAGCTGGTGGCCCGATGCGGGAACTCGTAGTCCTCTCCTTGCGTTTCTACAAGCGGTGGATCTCTCCCCTGCTCCCTTCAGCCTGCCGTTTCTATCCCACTTGCTCCGACTATATGCGGCAAGCCGTGGAAAAGCACGGCGCCTTCCGCGGCGTCTATCTCGGCTTGCGCCGGCTGGCCAAGTGCCACCCGTTCCACGCTGGGGGCTACGACCCCGTCCGATAACCATCTAATCCCATCATGGCCAACGATCCGGCATCCAATAAACCGAAGCAGCCTGGCAAGCCCAGCGAAATGTCAATGGAGATGCGTCTCCTGGTGACCTTCATCCTGATGGGGCTTGTGCTCTTCCTCACGCCCTACATCATGAAGACGACGGGTCCACAGCAGGCGCCGCCGGCAACCAAGGACACGGCAGTCAAGAAGCAGGATACGCCGGCGCCAACGCCCGCTCCTGCCGCGGGACCCCCTAAGCCCGCCGATTCTTCCGCCTCCTCCCCCGCGGCGGCATCGTCGACGAACATCATCGCCGAGCGCCAGGACGACCGGATTACCATCGAAACCGATCTCTACCGCATCCAGTTCTCCAACCGTGGCGGCGTGGTGCGCAGTTGGGTGCTGAAGAAGTTCTTCGACCTGACGAAGAAGCAGGTGGAGTTGGTCAACGCGGCGGGAGGCACGAAACTCGGCTTCCCCTTTACTACTCTCACCAAAGGCACCGCCGTCGCCCCGGAGCCGAATCAGGTTCTCTACGTTGCCACCAAGTCCCCCGACGGCCTCAGTGTCGCCTTCGAATACTCCGACGGCAAAGTCTATGCCAAGAAGACCTTCGAGTTTGAAAAGAACCGCTATCTGATGAAGGTGCGCAGCGAACTGCGCGAGCAGGGCCGCAACGTCCCGCACCTGGTTGCCTGGCGCGGCGGGTTCGGCGACTTCTCGGTCATCAATACACTCTCCACCCAGCACACGCTCTACTTCGAGAACAACGAGAACAAGCTCATTGTGAACGAGGTCAAGACGGCCAAGGACGGCCCCGTCTCCGTATCCGGGCGCTACCTCTTTGCCGGACTCGAAGACACCTACTTCACGGCGGTGGCGCTGCCGCCCGCCGGGACGATCTTCGAGGTGCAGACCTGGAGCGATGCCGTCCCGTTTACCTCCGAAGGGGTGGCGAAAGACGAGCCGCACATCGGCGTCGCCCTCGGCGGGGAAGGCATCAATGCCGCCAGCCTGTATGTCGGGCCGAAGGACGTTCATACGCTGCGCGCCATCGACCCCAAGCTCGAACAGGTGGTCGATTGGGGCTGGTTCGGTCTCATCGCACGTCCCCTCTTTGCGACGTTGAACTGGTTCAACGACAACTACATTCACAACTACGGCTGGTCGATTGTCGTCGTCACTATCCTCATCAACTTCCTCCTTCTGCCGCTCAAGGTTTCCAACGTGAAATCGATGAAGAAGATGTCGGAGTTGCAGCCGCAGGTGAAGGAGATCCAGGACAAGTACAGCAACCTCCCGATGCGCGATCCGCGCCGCCAGCAACAGCAGGCGGAGATGATGGACCTGTACAAGAAGCACGGCGTCAATCCGCTTGGCGGCTGCGTTCCCATGCTGCTGCAGATGCCGTTCCTGTTCGCCTTCTATAAGGTGCTCACCGTGGCCATCGAGATGCGCGGCGCGCAATGGTTGTGGGTCACCGACCTCTCGCAGCCAGAGCAGCTTTCCTTACGGATTTTGCCTCTTGCCACCATCGCCACACAGTTCCTCATTCAGAAGATGACGCCTCAGCAGCCCGGCGCCGACCCCCAGCAACAGCGCATCATGATGCTCATGCCGCTGATGTTCATCTTTCTCTTCTGGAGTGTGGCCAGCGGCTTGGTGTTATACTGGTTGACCGGCAACGTGGTGGGTATTGCCCAGCAGTATTTCTTGAACAAGATGATGGGCGTGGGTCAGCCGGCCAAGCCGCCAGAGGCGCCGAAGAAGAAGAAATAAAGCCTTGGATGGAACGTGTCAGAGCGAATTTATACGGTTGAAGAACACGGACCCCGCATCGAAGCCTTCCTGCGCAAAGTCATAGACCTTGCCGGATTCGATCTGGATTTTGACGTCGCCACCGGCGAGAACCCCCACCCGGAGATCGAAGATCCGGAACTGGTGGTGCGCTTCTCCGGGCCTGACGTGGACTTGGTGCTCGGCAACAAGGGCGAACTCCTCCTCGCCCTCGAGTACCTCACGATGGAAGCGCTCAAGATGCCTTCCGACCATCATGAGCGCCTCTGCTTCGACGCCAACGACTACCGCATGTTGCGCATCGCCGAATTGCGTCTCAGTGCGGCCACCGCCGCCGAGCGTGTGAAACGGTCGAACATGCCGTTCCGCTTCTCGCCCATGTCGAGCCGGGAACGCCGCATCATCCACCTGGCATTGCGCAACGAAACCGAAGTGCGCAGCGAATCGGCCGGCACCGGCCCGTTCCGGCAAGTGGTGATCTACCCGGCCGGGATGGCGACTCCGCCCGAACCCCCGCCGCGTCCCTACGGCGAGCGCCCGCACGGCGACCGTCCGCGCAGTGGCGGCCCGCCGCGTCGCGGCCCCGGTGGCGGAGGCGACCGCGACCGCGATCGTGGCGGACGTGGCCGAGGCGGCCCGCGCCGCGGTCCCCGCTAGATCAGATTTGCACCTCCACGATACGATCGTCGCCATCTCCACTCCTCCCGGCAGAGGAGGCCTGGGTGTGGTGCGGCTCTCCGGTTCCGGCGCCACTTCCATCGCTGCCTCCCTGCTCGGAATCGAGCCCGGCTGGCAGCCCTGGCGCTCCTTCCTCGCCACCCTGAGCGATGAGGAAGGGCACTCCATCGATCACGTGGTGGTCGCCTGTTTCCGTAAGCCGCTCTCCTATACGGCCGAGGATGTGGTGGAGATCTCCTGCCATGGCTCGCCCGTCGTGCTGCATTATTGCGTCGAGCGCTGTTGCGCGCTGGGAGCGCGTCCGGCCGAGCCCGGCGAGTTCACGCTGCGCGCCTTTCTCAATGGGCGCATCGATCTGCCGCGCGCCGAAGCCGTGCGCGATCTGATCGAATCCACGACGCTCTATCAGGCGCGCATCGCCGCTCAACAGATCGAAGGCTCGGTGTCCAAGCGCATTCAGCCGCTCAAAGGGCAACTGGTTGAGTTGATCGCTCTACTCGAAGCCGGCATCGACTTCGCCGACAACGACATCGACATCGCTCCCAATGAGGAGATCCTGCGCCGCCTGCAACCGCTTGCGGCCGGATTGGAGAAACTGGCGGCCACGTTCCGTTACGGCCGCATGGTGCACAACGGGTTCACCATGGCCATTGTCGGCCGCCCTAACGTCGGGAAGAGCAGTCTCTTCAACCGGCTGCTGGAACAGGACCGGGCCATCGTCACCGATATTCCCGGCACCACCCGCGATACGGTCTCCGAAGTGGCTTCGCTCAACGGCATTCCGGTGAAGTTCCTCGATACGGCCGGCATCCGTGAGGGCAGCGATCTTGTCGAGACACTCGGCATCGAGCGCAGCTATCAGGCGATGGCCGATGCCGATCTCACGCTGGTGGTGCTGGATTCATCGGAAGGGGTCACCGCGGACGACCAGCCGCTACTCGGGAAAGCGCGCGATCTCGGCCGGCATCTGGTGGTGTGGAACAAGGCCGACCTGCGGGAAGCGCCGCCGGACGCGCTTGCCGTCTCCGCGCTGACAGGGCAAGGCATGGAGGTGCTGCGCCGGGCCATCGGCGATGCCGTGGGGCTGGCCTCGGAATCGGCCCAGGAATCGGGCTTCATCACCAGTCTGCGTCACGAGCAGCTTCTCAAAGAGAGCCTTGACGCGCTGCGCAAAGCCGAACAGGCGGTGCACTTCCACATCCCCCATGAAATGCTGCTGCTCGATCTCTATGCAGCCTTGCAGCCCTTGGATGCGATCACCGGGGCGACGACCGCGGACGACATTCTGAACCGGATCTTCTCCACATTTTGCATCGGCAAGTGATCCCGGCGAAACCGGCGGCTTCACGACTTCGGCCGAACTCGAGGGCAGTCTCGCCCAGCCTTGCCAAGCCTCCAGCAGGTCTTCCAGCAGGTCTTCCAGCAGTCCCCCCGAGCAGCGGTGCCCGCGGCGCAGCAAACACCCCATTCCCTATAGACAATCGGTATTTTGCTTGCTATCCTACTTCTCGTATGTCGTCTCTTTCCCACCTCCAGGCGCTGGAGGCGGAGTCCATCCACATCCTTCGCGAGGTTGTGGCCGAGTTTGCCAAGCCGGTGATGCTGTACTCCATCGGCAAGGACTCGTCCGTGATGCTTCGCTTGGCTCAGAAAGCCTTTCACCCAGGGAAGATCCCATTTCCACTGCTGCACGTGGATACCACGTACAAATTCGGGGAGATGATCGAGTTCCGGGATTGGTATCCGAAGTCGATCGGGGCCGAGTTGCATGTGCACACCAATTGGGAGGCGCGTAAGGCCGGAGCGAACCCGATTGCGCTGGGCACTTCCAAGTGCTGCGGTCTGTTGAAGACACGGGCGCTGCTGGACGGGTTGGCGGCCGGCGGCTACGATGCAGCATTCGGGGGGGCACGCCGCGACGAGGAGAAATCGCGCGCCAAGGAGCGTATCTACAGCTTCCGCGATCAGTATGGCCAGTGGGATCCGAAGAACCAGCGGCCGGAGCTGTGGAACCTGTACAACTCCCGTGTCGACAAAGGGCAGTCGATTCGCGTCTTCCCTCTCTCCAACTGGACCGAGATCGATGTCTGGCACTACATCCACATGGAGAACATCCCTGTTGTTCCGCTGTACTTTGCCAAGCCGCGTCCGATGATTGTGCGTGGGGAATCGCTGATCCCGCCGGAGCACAACGTGATCCCGCTGCTGCCGGGCGAGAAGGCCGAGATGGTGATGTGCCGCATGCGGTCTCTCGGCTGTACGCCGTGCACGGGGGCCATCCGGTCGGAGGCCGATTCGGTGCCCAAGATCATCGAGGAACTGCTGCGTTTCCGGCGCTCGGAACGGGAGAACCGTGTCATCGATCACGATCAGGAAGGCTCCATGGAAATCAAGAAACGGGAGGGCTATTTCTAAATGCTCACCGCCGAACATCAGGAACCGTTGACGATTGAAGCCTTCCTGGAACAGGAATCGGGCAAGGAGTTGCTGCGCTTCTCCACGGCCGGCAGTGTGGACGACGGCAAGTCCACGCTGATCGGGCGGCTGCTGTACGACGCCCGCGGCATCTATGAAGATCAGCTTGCCTCCATTCAGAAGAGCAAGGTGAACCGCAGTTCCGGCCCCATCGATTTTTCGCTGCTGACCGACGGGCTGCGGGCAGAGCGCGAGCAGGGCATCACCATCGACGTTGCCTACCGCTACTTCTCCACGCCGAGGCGGAAGTTCATCATCGCCGATACGCCGGGGCACGAGCAGTACACGCGCAATATGGCCACTGGCGCATCGACTGCCGCCGTAGCCATTGTGCTGGTGGATGCGCGCAACGGCGTGCTGCCGCAGACGCGGCGCCACGCGACGATCTCCTCTCTGTTGGGGATTCCGCGCATCATTCTGGCGGTCAACAAGATGGACCTGATGGATTATTCCCAGCAGGTATTCGATGGGATTTGCTCCGACTTTCTGGCATTTGCGGGGAAGATGGGCTTTGAGGAGATCCTCCCCATTCCGATGAGTGCGCTCGAAGGGGAGAACGTCGCAAGGCGGGCGACGAAGATCCCGTGGTATGACGGTCCGGCGTTGCTGGAGCATCTGGAGTCCGTGCCGGTCACCGGAGGGCGGGTTTCCGGCGAGCTCCGTTTCCCGGTGCAGTACGTCATCCGGCCCGATCAGTATTTCCGGGGCTATGCCGGACAGATTTCGAGCGGCACGGTGCGCAAGGGCGACACGGTAATGGCGCTGCCCTCGGGCAAGACCAGCCGGATTGCTTCCATTGTGACGTTCGACGGGGAATTGGATGCAGCCAGCGCTCCGATGTCGGTGACGCTGACGCTCGAAGATGAGCGCGACATCAGCCGCGGCGACATGATCGTGCATCCCGATGCGCTGCCGGCGGCGGCGCGGCAGTTCACCGCCGATTTGGTATGGATGGTGGAAGACCCGCTTTCGCACGGGCGCAATCTGCTGCTGAAGCACACTTCGCAGCAGGTATCGGTGCGCGTTACCTCCATTGAAAGCCGGCTCAACATTCAAACGATGGAACGCAAGCCGGCTCCGCTGTTGGAGTTGAACGATATCGGCGAGGTGCAGATCGAAGCGGCGCGGCCGGTGTTCTTCGACTCCTACCGGGAGAACCGGTTGACCGGCGCTTTCATTCTGATCGATCCCATCTCCAACACCACGGTTGCCGCCGGCATGATCCAGCGGGCCGTGGAGCAGCAACGGCGCTTTGAGCACGTCACGGCCGAGGAGCGGCAGGCGCGCAACGGCCACAAGCCGGCGGTGCTGGCGCTGCGCGACGAATCGCTTGCTTTGCGCCTGGAGCGCCGTTTGTTCGATCACGCCTGCCAGGTAGTGGCGCTCGATGGGGCGCAGGGCCTCGATGCCCTGATGGCGGCCGGTCTGCTGGTGATTGTCCCCGAGGCCGAATCGGCTCGCACGATCGACCTCAACGCGCTGCCGCTGCCGGTATCGGGCGAAGCGGCTGTCGACGCCATCATGGCGTATCTGGAACAGCAGGGCATCCTGCAATCGGACCGGTTCAGCGCCGGGGAGGGAATCTAACATGTCTAGCGAAGTTCGTGCCGCCGAGGAGATCGTGCGGGAGCAGTTGGCCTCCACTCCGAACGCCTGCATCACGTGCAGCTTCCAGGCTGAAGACATGGCGGTGTTACACATGGCTCGCCAGTTGCGGCCGGAAATTCCGGTGCTGTTTCTGGAAACGGGGTATCATTTCGCCGAAACCTACGCCTACCGCGACCGGTATGTGAAGGAGTGGAATCTGACGCTGGTCAACCTGATGCCGAAGTTGACGGTGGAGGAGCAGGAAACGAAGTTCGGCAAGCTGTTTGAGAGCGAACCGACGAAGTGCTGCAATCTGCGCAAGGTGGAACCGCTGTTCCGGGGACTGGCGGGCTACAAGGTCTGGCTTACCGGGTTGCGGCGGGAGCAATCGCCGTCGCGGGCCAACCTGCAGCAGGTGGAGACCCACGTGTTGCCCGATGGCCAGGCGCTGCTCAAGGTCAGTCCGCTGGCCGCTTGGACCAACAAAGACGTCTGGGCTTATGTCAAGGCCAACGGGATCGATCCGCTGCCGCTGTACGATCAAGGCTACACAAGCATCGGCTGCGAACCGTGCACGGCGAAACCGTTCGACCCGGACAATCCGCGCAGCGGGCGGTGGGGCGGCAACAAGCTGGAGTGCGGCATTCACACGTTCTCCGAGAAGAAATAGATGACAACGCTTGCCGGCTTGCTCATCGCGATGACCATCGGCCTGACCGGCATTGGCGGAGGTGTGCTGACGGCTCCCGTGCTGCTGCTGTTTCTGGGCATGCCCGCGCCGCAGGCGGTGGGTACGGCGCTGGTGTTCGTGGCGATTGTAAAGCTGTTTGCCGCGCCGATGTTCATTGTGCGCAAGCAGGTCAACTACCGCGTGCTGGCACTGCTGCTGGCGGGCGGAGTTCCCGGGGCGCTGCTGGGCAGCTTCTTTCTGACGCAGTTGCACAAGCAGGGTTCGAGCGGGCTGATGCTGACGTTGCTGGGGTTGATTATCGTTTCGTCGGCGGGGGCCAACTTTCTGCGCAAGAACGGCACGGAGCGGCATGCGCAGGACAAGTCGAAGCGGCTGCCGTGGGTGAGTTTTCCGATCGGGATCGAGGTAGGATTTTCGTCGGCCGGGGCTGGCGCGCTGGGGTCGCTGGCACTGATGCACTGGACGATGTTGAGCAGCGCGGAAATCGTCGGGACCGACATTCTGTTCGGGCTGGCGCTTTCCACTGCGGCGGGGACGATGCATCTGAGCGCGGGTGGAGTGGATACCGAGGTATTGCGCTGGTTGCTGGCGGGAGGCATTCCCGGGGCGCTGGCCGGGGCATGGCTGGCGACGGTGTTCCCGACGAAGATGCTGCGCAAGGGGCTGGCGGTGTGGCTGATTTGTCTGGGTGTGAATCTGTGCTATCGCGGGCTGACTGCCTGATTGAGCGGGTTGGGTTCGTTTCGTCACTTTTCGGTTGGGGGGCAAAAACCGATGAAAGTGATGAACGGCGATGAATGGCAATGAATGGCGGTGGCCGGGTGACGACAGTGCGGGTGTTGGGTTCGTTTCGTCAATTCTCAGCAGGGGGGCAGAAAACTGATGAAAGTGATGAATTCCGATGAACTGGGCGCGGATGGTGGGGATTGGGTTTGTTTTGTCAGTTGCGGACGACAGGTCTGAGAACTGATGAAAGTGATGAATTGCGATGAATTCCGATAAATAACCGCTGCCGGGCATCGGGAGCCTCCCCGTTGTGAGGGTAGCAGGCATGGTGCGGGAGGCGGCCGCAGGGGACGGCGCGGAACGGCGGGAACGCTCTGTCCGGTGGGGACATAGGAGATTTGCGGAGAACGGTGACGGGTCAGTAGCGGAGGAGCCGTTCGGCCTCGCGGACGACAGGTCTGAGAACTGATGAAGGTGATGAATTGCGATGAATTCCGATGAATAACCGCTGCCAGGCATCGGGAGCCTCCCCGTTGTGAGGGTAGCAGGCATGGTGCGGGATGCGGCCGCGGGGGACGGCGCGGAAAGGCGGGAACGCTCTGTCCGGTGGGGACATAGGAGATTTGCGGAGAACGGTGACGGGTCAGTAGCGGAGGAGCCGTTCGGCCTCGCGGACGAGAGGTCTGAGAACTGGTGAAAGTGATGAATGGCGATGAATTCAGATGACTAACCGCTGCCAGGCATCGGCAGCCACCCCGATGTGAGC
>JAEUQG010000295.1 GCA_016789755.1 Bryobacterales bacterium | reverse complement strand
AGGGGTGCGGCCGGCGTCGAGGAGTTGAGCGATGCCGGGGTGGCGGAGGGAGGCGAGGATCTGGCGCTCACGGAGGAAGCGGCCGATGAGCCAGGGGGCATCGGCGCCGTGGCGGAGGAGTTTGATGGCTACGTTCTGCTGGAGTTCGCCGTCGGCGCGTTTGGCGAGGTAGACGGTGGCCATGCCGCCGGCGCCGAGTTTACGGATGAGGCGGTAGGGGCCGCAGGCTTCGCCGATGGGTTCGACGGGGAAGTCGACGCCGGGTCCGCCGTCGTGGCGCAAGAGAGCTTCGAGTTCATCGCGCACCTCGGGGGGCACGGCGCGTTGACGGAAATGAGCAGCCCGTTCCTCCGACCCGAGATCGACCACCTCATGGAAGAGCTGTTCGATATCCCACTGCATTCCTGCCGATTGTAGCAATCCGCGAGGGGTGGGGAGAGACGCGGGAAGCGTTACAGGGGGGCGTGCAGGGCGGATGGGGGCAAAAACATTTGTGGTGATGAATGTTTTTTTGAGTTTTTCGATGGAGAGAGTACTGGGAGGCCCACTTTGCCTCTTGCTTATCGTGCCGTGGTCCTTTAGTATGAAATTTCGATGTTGCGGGCCTGTCACCGCCTCCCCCCGGCGGCCCGCTTAGCAAACGCCAAAACAGCTCACTCACAGGAAGGAGTCTTCCCACAATGTGGTCCCGTCGTAAAGAGGAAGAATATTCACCGAAGCAATCCTACAATCCGCCTTCGCCGGCGGACGCGAAGGAGGGAAACACGATGTCCAATATGCCGTCGCGCATGGAGAGCGAATCGTACCGTCCGTCTTCGGCCGCGTCGATCGGCAAGTCGGTGATGATCAAAGGGCAGATCATCTCGCGGGAAGACCTGTATCTCGACGGGGAACTGGAGGGGACCGTCGAATTGAACGAGCACCGTTTGACGATCGGGCCGAACGGCCGGGTGCAGGCGAACGTGAAGGCTCGGGAGATTGTGATTATCGGCACGATCCACGGCAACGTGGAGGCGAGCGAGAAGCTGGAGATCCGGAAGGAAGCGAAGCTGATCGGGGACATCCGGACGGCGCGCATCGTGATTGAGGACGGGGCTTACTTCAAGGGCAGCATCGACATCATCAAGCAGGATGTCGGCAAGCAGGAGAAGCAGCAGCCGCGTCCGCAGGCGAACGCCGCGGCGGCGGCGAGCGGCGGCAGCGCCCCGGTAGCGGAGATGAAGCGGTAAGCTGGTAGTTGTCGAAGAATCTGGAGCGGGCTCTTTCGCCGGTGTGCGCCGGGCCCGCCTTCATCCGAGGTGTTGTTTCCTCACTTGTGGAGAGACAGGCTTAAGTCGATGTTCGGTGCGGGGGGAGACTCCCACGATTCTCATGCAAAGGTGCGCAACGGCGCCGGTACGGCGGCGGCATGGCCCGCCGGATGCCCGGCGACGGAAAGCACGCGGGCAAGCCGCGGGCTGGAGCAATTTGTGCTCACGTTGCGGGCAATGCCGACGACGGCGGTGTTGGATCTAGGGCCGATCAACCAGGAGAATACGGACCAGGTTTCGAATCTGGGGCACCGGATTTATTTCAGCGATATCCTGCGGCCGCTGGATGCCGTTTGGGACGATCCGGATCTTTCCGAGAACCGGAAGATCGAGGAGATTCTCGATCAAACGCTGAACTACCCGGAGAGCTGCATCGGCGGGGCGATGGTTTGGGATACGTTCCAGCATCTGCCGGCGCCGCTGTTAGAGGCGGTGGTGGAGCGGTTGTACTATCTGCTGAATCCGGGCGGTCTGATTCTGACGTTTTTCCACGCCGATGAAAAAGCGCGGTCGGTACCCAACTATGCGTATCGTATTCTGGATGCGAAGAACATGGTGCTGACGCCGCGGCAATTGCGGCCGCGGGAGCAGTTCTTCAACAACCGTGCGCTGGAACGGATGTTTCAGAATTACGGCGCGGTGAAGTTTTTCCTCACGCGGGACCATTTGCGGGAAGTGATCGTGAAGCGGTAAGGGCGGACGCCCAATGTCGATTCAGGAAAGATTGCAGCAGCGCAAATACCGGAACCTGGCGGAGGAATCGTTTGTTGGCTTGCTGTATGCGGGCGGGCAGGTGTTGCGGCGGTTGGAGGAGATCTGCGGGCGGCATGGGATTACGCACACTCAGTACAACGTATTGCGCATTCTGAGGGGTGCTCATCCGGAGGGGCATCCACGGTGCGAGATTGCCTGCCGGTTGATCAGCCGGGCGCCGGACGTGACGCGTCTGCTGGACCGGTTGGAGCAGAGCGGGCTGATTGAGCGGAGCTGGTCAGGGGAGAATCGCCGCCACTCGATTGCGCGGATAACGGGGAAGGGGCTTGGATTGTTGGAGGCAGTGGATCCTGAGGTGGAAGGGTTGGAGGCGGAGACGACGGGGCGTCTGAGCGCGGCAGAGCAGAAGATGCTGGCGAGGATTTGCGAGCGGTTGGCGCGGGTGGAAGAAAGTTGAATCGGGCAGGGCGGGTGCTGTATCTCTATACGTGTTGGCAACACATGTTGTCGTAACGATAAGGAGATTGAGGCAATGAAACGCTCATTGTTGTTTGAGCCGGTGAAGCTGGGAAAGCTGTGGCTGCCGAATGGAGTATTGATGGCTCCGCTGACGCGGTTGCGGGCGGAGGCAGACGGGACTCCTGGGGAGATGATCGCGAAGTATTACGAGCAGCGGGCATCGGCGGGTTTGATCATTTCGGAGATGACGGTGGTGTCGGCGAAAGGGCAGGCGTATTTGAACGCTCCGGGGATGTATACGGAGGGGCACCGGAAGGGCTGGCGGCGGGTGACGGATGCGGTGCATGGGGCCGGGGGGCGGATTTTTTCGCAACTGGCGCACGCGGGACGAATTTCACATCCGTCGTTGCTGCCTGGGGGAGCGATACCGGTTGGGGCGTCGGCGGTGCGGCCGGCGGGTCATGTGCACACGCGGTCGGGTTCGCAGCCGTATGTGACGCCGCGGGCGCTGGAGATTGGGGAGATAGGCGGGGTGGTGAAGGAGTTTGCGGACGCGGCGCGGATGGCGATGGAGGCGGGATTCGACGGAGTTGAGTTGCACTCGGCGAACGGGTATTTGCTGGATCAGTTTTTGCGGGACGGGACGAACTGGCGGCAGGACGGATACGGAGGACCGGCGAAGGGGCGGGCGCGGTTGCTGCTGGAGGTTGTGGAGGCAGTGACGGAAGTGTGGGGTGCGGGGCGCGTTGGTGTGCGGTTGTCGCCGTTCAACGGGTTTAACGACATGTCGGACACGAATCCGCGGGAGACGTTCACGGTTGCGGCGGAGGCGCTGTCGGGGCGCGGGCTGGCGTATTTGCACATCTTCGAGCCGGTGCAGGAGGCGTGGTTGACGCCGCGGCTGCGGCAGGCATTCGGCGGAGCGTTGGTGGTGAACGGTGGATTCGATGTGGAGACGGGGAATGCGGTAGTGGAGGGAAGGAGCGCGGATGCGGTGGCTTTCGGAGTGCCGTTCTTGGCGAATCCCGATTTGCCGGAGCGGCTGCGGGCGGGATTGCCGCTGAATCGTCCCGATCCAACGACCTTTTATACCGGTGGGGCTCGTGGGTACATCGATTATCCGGTTCATTCGCCGATCGTTTGAGGAGGGATTGCGTTATGGCCGAGCATTGGGTTTGCGCGACGTGCGGGGTTCAGCACGGGGTATCGGCGTCGCCGCCGGCGCGATGCGCGATTTGCGAGGATGAGCGGCAGTACGTGGGTTTGGCGGGGCAGGCATGGACGAGCGCGGCTGCATTGCGGGAGAAGCATCGCAATGTGTTCCATGAAGTGGCGCCGGGGGTGTGGTCGATTCACACGGAGCCGGCGTTTGGGATCGGGCAGCGGGCGTATCTGATTCAGACGGGGGAGGGGAATCTGTTGTGGGACAGCTTAACGCTGACGGATGGAGAGAGCCTGCAGCGGGTGCGGGAGTTGGGTGGGGTGCGGGCGATTGCGGTTTCGCATCCGCATTATTATTCGGCGATGGTGGACTGGAGCGATGGTTTTGGGGGAGTGCCGATTTATCTGCATGAAGACGACCGGGAATGGGCGGTGCGCGTGTATTCGGCGATCCATTGGTGGAGTGGGGAAGAGCGGGAGTTGTTTGGGGGGCTGGGGCTGGTGCGGTCGGGCGGGCATTTTGCGGGTTATCAGGTGGCGCACTGGGCGGCTGGGGACGGGGTGTTGTTTGCGGGCGACCAGCCGCAGGTTTGCATGGATGGGAGGTGGGTCACCTTCATGTACAGTTATCCGAACTGGATTCCGTTTTCGGCGGCGCAGGTGCGGCGGATTACGGGGAGTCTGGCGGGGCTGCGATTCGAGCGGATGTACGGAGCGTTCGGGCGCAATCTGCTGTCGGATGCGAAGGCGATCGTGGCGCGCTCGGAGGAGCGCTATTTGCGGGCCATTGAAGGGTGATGGAGCAAGGGCCAGCCGGTGGAGGGGCCGGAGGCGAGGAGATGTTGCACGGCTTCGCGTTCGGCGGGGGCGGGCTGGAAGCTGTGCCAGCGCACTTCGCCGGGCTCCTGGATGAAGAAGTCGAGGCCGCCTTCGGCATTGCTTTCTGCGATGACGTAGCAGCGAACGCCATCGCAGATAAGGGAACATTGCAGACGTTGCATGGGATTACTCCTTGGGGATGGGGGATACATCGGCGAGGATTTGCCAGACATTGGCGAAGCCGATTTCGCCGTTGCGGAGGGCGAGGCCCTCGGAATCCTGTTCGAAGATGAAAACGCCGCAGCACTCATAGGCGCCGACACGGCCGGCGAAGCGATGGGGAGCGGCGCATTCGCGGGCGCGGTGGCGTGGGAAGTAGTAGCAGGCGGGGCGGCCGTGGTCGCGGACAATGGCGATGCATTCGGTGGCGGCAGGCCCGGCGGAGTGCTGCCATTGCGTGGCAGCGTCGAGGATAGCTTCGACCATTTCCTCTTCCGTTCCGGCGGCGCGGCGGTAGGGGAGGGGCCACGGGGAAGCGAGACGGAACGCGATCTGCACGGGAAGTTGGCCGCAGCGGAGGGCGTGAAAATGCATCCAGTCGATGGAATTGCCGGCGTCCTTGCCGTTGTAGAGGATAGCGAAGCCATCGTCGAGGGCAAGGGAGGCGAAGAGCATGGCGCGGAGAAGGTGACGGAGTCCGGCGGGATTGAGGCGCCAATCCTGGGGGAAGAATTCGGCGGTGGCGACGGTGAAGTGGAGGGGGGCGAAGGGGAAAGGCTGGAGGAGGAAGTTGTAGTCGCGGGAGGCGAGAGGGAGGGCGAAGGGGAACTGCCGGCCGAACTGTTGCCAAGTGACATTGTAGGGGTGGAGGAAGCAGCCATTGTGGGCCGATTGAAAGCCCGGCGGCGGATGTTTGCGTCCGGCTCCGAGGTGGCGGAGGCGGCGCTGGGGGTGGAATTCAGCGCGGAGGAGGAGGCCGGGCTGGGGTCCGGGGAGGGGGTGTGGGACGGACTGGAGGGCCTCGGGGGCGAAGCCGTAGAGGCAGTGCCAGTCGTAGACGAGGTGGAGGGCTTGGGGCAGGGGGAGGCTAGCGGCGAGGGACTGAAG
>JAEUQG010000271.1 GCA_016789755.1 Bryobacterales bacterium | reverse complement strand
CCTCACCCTCGACACGCTCAAGGGCACTTTGACCGCGGGCGGCGAAATCATCCACCTCCGTCCGAAAACGTTTCTCCTGTTCCAGTACCTTGTGGAGAACCACCACCGGCTGGTGTCCAAAGAGGAGTTGTTCGAGCAGATCTGGAAGGACGCGCACGTCACCGATTCAACGCTCGTCGGATGCATTCAGGAGATCCGCAAAGCAATCGAAGACGACGTCCGTACGCCGCGCTTCATCAAGACCGTCCCCCGCCGCGGCTACCAGTTCATCGCTCCGCTCGATGGTCCCCAGCCGGAGCCTGTACCGCAGGCGGCAACGCCAATTCCGCCCCCCTCGCGCCCCAGACGCCTTCTCCCGCTGGCGCTTGCCGCTGCCTGCATTGCCGGCGGCGCAGTGTGGCTTTCGGCGCGAAAGAATCTCGTCATCCAGGAGCCCCCTCGCTTTGAGGTCGCCTGGTGGAAACTCGATCAGGGCCCAGCCCCGGTGTCCGGCGTCATCGGCAACGCAGCCCATTTCGATGGACAGCGCACCGTGGTGGAGGGCGTCGATCACGAAGGCGCATTCCCCGTTGGCGCAGCCCCACGCACCATGATGGCCTGGATCCAAACCACCACCACCAACGGCGATTCCACCGTGCTCTTCAACTACAACACCGCGCCGCGGCTGGACGACAGCCAGGATAGTTTCCGCCTCTCTTTGCGGCAGGACGGGCGCATCGCCTGGAGCCGCCATGGCTGGGCCGGGCAGGCTGGCCGCTCCGATCTCGCCGTCAGTTCCCTGCGCGTCGATGACGGCCGCTGGCACTTGATTGCCGGCTCTTACGCCGGCGCACCCTCGCATCAGGGCATCCTCTACATCGACGGCGTGGAGCAAGCTTCGGCGTCCATGCCTGCGCCCGCCGCGGAACAGCCCGGGCCGGAAACGCGCTGGGCGCTGGGCAACGGAGTGCGCCGCGGCACCTATTTTCGCGGCGCCATCGACGACGCCCGCATCTACGCCTACGCCGTGCGGCCCGCCATCGTCGCCGCACTCTACCGCTGCGGCGCCGCGCTCGAAGATCTCCAGGTCCCTGGGCAGGGAAGCTTCTACTACATGCCTCTCGCCTCGCCCGGCCCCCATGAGCCCGTTCACCTCGACTTGCAGCCGCAGCCCGCGTCCCTCATCCGTCACACCGGCCTCGATTACGCCGGCGTGCAGTTGGGACGCCGCGCTGGCCAGTGCGCCATGGCCGAAATGCGGCCCGCCGATTTGGGACAGGATGTGTACATCTCCGTCGATCTGCTGACGCCCGTCGACAACCATGGGCGTCAAACGCAGGCAGGGCCTTTTCTCCGCAGCCGCCGCGCCGCCCCCGGCGACGGCATCCAGGGCGGATCATCGGCCGGATTCTGGGTCCGGCTCCACTCCTCCGGCATCGTCACCGTGCGCCGTCTCAACCCCATGTCCACCATCGCCTTTACCGCCCCAGCGCCCGGTTTCGACCCATCGAAGTTTCACAAGCTGGAAATCGCCGCCAAAGGCGCCACCTTGCAGGCCGCGCTCGACGGGCGTTTGCTTTCCTTCGAACAGGCTGGAAAAACCGTTCGCCACGTCGTCATCGAACCGGCGTGGGAAAGCGCTTCGCCGCCCGGCGAAAATCGCGGCAGCGTGGGCATCTACTTCAGCGCGGAAGAGCATCGCGGACTCGCTGGCGGCCAGCAGGCCCGCAACTGGATTGTGCTTCCTCAATCCCCCAGCAATTTCCCGTAAGGCTCCAGCCCGCGCACGTTGTCGCACACCGCCTTCACTCCCGCCGTGATCGGAATCCCCAGCACCAGTCCCGCCGCGCCCCACAGCGTACCCCAGAACATCAGCGACAGCGTCACCGCCAGCGGGTTCAAGTGCACGCGAGCCCCCACCAGCTTCGGATACAGCAGATTCAGAGCCAGCAAATGGAAAAAAGCCACCACACTTCCGATGATCAGGTACGCCCCGATCTTCGGATGCACCGGCAGCGCGGCGAAGAACGGCGGCACCAGCGCCAGCGGCAAGCCCACGTACGGAATCAGACTCAGAAACGCGCTTACCGGACCCACCAGCAGCGGAAACGGCAGATTCGCCCACCAGAACACCAGCGAACTCGCCACCGACAGCAGCAGCCCCAGTATGAAATTCCCCACTACATACGCCCGCGCCATGTCCGCAATGCCTTCCCAACTCTTACCCGCTATCATGCGGTCGGCGCCCTGGAACAGCATCATTGCGCTGCGCCGCACATGGTCCCGCCAACTCAGCATGAAATACACCAGAAACGGCACGAAACTCGCCATCAGCAACACGTCGTAGAACGAACTCAAATACGTGTACAGCGTGTTCACGATCGACTCGCGCTCCTGGCTGATTCGCACTTCCTGCACCGGCGGGATCGGCGGATCCGCCGACCTCCGCTTGGCCGCCGTCTTCTGCGGAGGCGGCGGAGGCGCGATAACTTGCGTCGTCTTCGCATCGCGCAGACGCTTCGGCACCACAATGTCCGAAATCGATTTCTCCGTGTGTTCCAGCCGGCTCACCACGCTGTCCACCATCTCGTTGATCCGCTGGCTGTAGGCCGGCAGATTCGCCAGCAGTCCCGCCGCCTGCGTGTAGAACGCCACCGCGGCAAAGTACACCGCCAGCAGCGCCACGCTGCACGTGACAAAGCACGCTACCCCGCGCGGCATGCGCAGCCGCATGCAGAAACTGACAATCGGATCCAGGATCAGCGCCAGAATCAGCGCCACGGTAACGGTGATGAAGAAGATTCGTCCAAAATAGAGAAGAGCGATCGTCGCCGCCAACCCCACCAGGAATCCTCCCGTGGGCCGCGGCACTTTACTGGCTAACGATGGGGTGAGAAGCTCCACTCTTACCATCTATCTTACACATGCGACTCTAGTACAGAGAACACCAGGAACGAATGACCGATAACCCGCAACCCGGACCCAGCCGCATTCTCGCCCTCGATGTCGGCCTGCGCCGCATCGGACTCGCCCTCAGCGATCCCTTGCACATCACCGCCCAGGGCCTGGAAACCATGGTCCGCAAGAACCTTCGCCATGACCTCTGGCGTCTCCATCAACTCGCCAAACAATTTGAGGCCGGGATGTTTTTGGTCGGCCACCCTCTGCACATGAGCGGCGATGCCGGCCGCCAGGCCCGCCTGGTCGAAGAGTTCGCCGCCAGGCTCGAACAGCGCACCCAACTCCCCGTCAAGCTCTGGGACGAGCGCCTCACCACCGTCGAGGCCGGACGCGTGCTCCGCTCCAGCGGCATCGGCATCGAGAAACGCGCCAAAGCCATCGACAAACTCTCCGCCGTCCTCATTCTGCAAAGCTACCTCGACTCCCTTCCGGAATCCTGCCCATGGCCCGAAGAGCAATGAAGCGCCTCGCCTTCACCGCCCTCTCCTTGGGCGCCGCGCTCGCCATCGGAGCCTTTTCCTCGCTCCAATCCCCCTACCGCGGCTTCGACAAGGAAGTCATCCTCGACATCCCCCGTGGAGCAGGCACACGCCAGATCGCCCGCCAGCTCGCCGAGGCCGGCGTGGTTCGATCGCAATGGCACTTCCTCGCCGCCCGCGCCCTACAGCCATCCCGAGCCCTCCAGGCCGGCGAGTATCAGTTCCTCAAGCCCGCCACCGCCTTCGAGGTCTACGCCCGCATCGCCCGCGGCGACATCTTCTACTTCGAGGTCACCTTCCCCGAAGGCAGCAATCTCTTCGACATGGCGCATATCCTCGAATCGAAGGGCATTCTCCCCGGCGCCCAGTTCATCGACGCCGCCCGCGATCCGTCCCTCATCAAAGACCTCGTCCCCGAAGCCCCCTCGCTGGAAGGCTACCTCTTCCCCGCCACCTACCGCCTCACGCGCCACACTACCGCCAGGCAACTCACGCGCGACATGACCATGCGCTTCCGCCGGGCCTGGAAGGAACTCAACCCCACCGCCCCAGTGCATTTCACCGTGACGTTAGCCTCGCTGGTGGAAAAAGAAACCGCCGTCGGCGGCGAGCGCCCGCTCGTGGCATCCGTATTCCACAACCGCCTGGTCAAAGGCATGAAGCTCGATTGCGACCCCACCACGATTTACGCCGCTTTGCTCGAACGCCGCTACCGGGGGACCATCTATCGCTCCGACCTCGACTCGCGCAATCCCTACAACACCTACCAGCACGCCGGACTCCCACCCGGCCCCATCGCCAATCCTGGAATGAAGTCCCTCGCCGCCGCCCTCCGCCCCGCCCGAACCGCACACCTATACTTCGTCGCCCGCCCCGACGGCTCCGGAGGCCACGTCTTCTCCTCCGCCATCGATGCCCATAATAAAGCTGTAGCGGAGTACCGCCGTGGACAGCGCAAAACGAATCACTAAGAAGGAACGCTGCCGGCTTGCCCTTGCCGCAATTCTCCACCGCGACCAGCCCAGCCTCATCACCGAGGCCTTCGCCCAACGCCTGCGCCCGGAACTCCCCCGCATGAGCGACCGCACCTTCCGCGACATTCTGCGCCACTGCGGGCTGCCCCTTGCTCCGCTGGTCGAAGGCGTCCGCCAGGACGATTTCGCCGATCTCGAACGCACTCTGCTGTTGCTTGCTCAGGAATACGAACAGGGCGATGCCGCAAGGCGCAAGCTGGTGCGCTCGGCCGTCATCGAAGCCAAGAACCACGCCAAGCTGGCCGCCGCCAACCCCAAGGTCGCGCCAGGCAAGCGCCATGAAAAAGACGAAATGATCCTCTGGATGCTGACTTGGCTCGAAAACCCGTCGGTATTCGAGCTCTGGGCCCCGCTACGCAAAGCGCAGTTGGCTACTGCAGCTCAATCCCTTCCACCGCGATAATGTCGCCGTCCATCTTCCCCGTCACCTTCGCCTTCAGGTCTTTGTCTTTCGTCGACGCCTTCAGCTTGGCGAGCGCCATCGCGTTCCCCTGTTCGTCCAGTTTGACGAATTTCCCATCCGCCATCACCAGCCCGTATCCGCCCTTGGCGCAATTCACCGCGCACTGCCGAGTGTGCCCGGCCACGTCCTTGCCTTTGCACATCACGTCCACCAGGGTCCCCGACCAGGTCTCCGCCAGGGCCATGCCCGCCCAGCACAACGCCAGTAGCCATACTCGATTCATTCGAAACTCCCAGAGATGTTTCCGACTCTAACATTGTAGACCGATCAGCCGAAATTACATAGTAAGAGCAAAGGCTCTTGCCAGTGTCTCCGATGGCTGTTTATACTGGCAATTTCTGGGCTTGCCTCTGGGAGATTTACCGAAGTGCCTCGCTACGACGATTTCGATCCGATGGCTACGCGCCGTGAGGCGGCGATGTTCTACGGGCTCTTTCTGCGCGGTCATAGCGCCGATGACATCCGTAAAGACATCACCATCCCCAAAGCCACTCTGAAGAAGTGGCTCAGCCACTACCGCAAGGATTCCAACTTCCGCGAATCTCTCCAGCGCGTCTACGAATACCGCCGCCAGGTGCTCGCCATCTTCGACGAACTGGTCACCAACGACCGCAACCGCCTCCAGTAGTCCAACACACCGCACTGCCGTCTTCCGTCTACTCCTCGCCCCCCGGTGTCCCCTTCAACTTCGGCGCAAACCACGGATACAGCAGCGGCAGCAGGAACAACGTCAGCACGGTCGAAGTCACCAGCCCGCCAATCACCACCGTCGCCAGCGGCCGTTGCACCTCCGCGCCGCTCGAATGCGAAAGCGCCATCGGCAGGAATCCCAAACTCGCCACCAGCGCCGTCATCAGCACCGGACGCAGCCGCGTCGCCGCCCCCATCACCACCGCCTCCATCGTTTCCAGCCCCTCAATCCGCAGCCGGTTGATGTAGCTCACCAGCACGATCCCGTTCAGCACCGCCACGCCGAACAACGCGATGAACCCCACCGACGCCGACAGGTTCAGATTGATCCCGCGCAGCCACAGCGCCGCAATCCCGCCCACCAGCGCAAACGGCACGTTGAGAAATATCAACAGCGCCAGCCGCATCGATCCGAACATCGAATAGAGCAGCGCCGTGATAATCACAATCGAAGCCGGAATCACAATGCCCAGCCGCTTCATCGCCCGTTCCTGATTCTCGAATTGTCCGCCCCAATCGAAGGAGTATCCCGCCGGCAGCTTCACCTTCTCCCCGATCCGTTGTTGCGCTTCGATGGCGAAGCTCCCCAAGTCCCGCCCGCGCACGTTCGATTGCACCACAATGCGCCGCATTGCGTTCTCCCGCGAAACCAGCTCCGGACCGCGATCGGCCTTCACCAACGCCACTTGCCCTAGCATGACGCGCTCGCCGCCAGGCGCCGACAATGGCACTTCGCGCAACGCTTCCGGATTGTGCCGGAACTCCTCCGGCAGCCGCAGCACCACCGTGAACCTTCGCTGCCCTTCGATCAGTTCGCTCACCGCCTGCCCCGCCACCGCCGCCTGCACCGCATCGCGCACATCGGAGATGTTCAGCCCATACCTCGCCAGTTGCCCGCGATCGGCCTCCACCCGCACCTCCGCTGCGCCCGAGGTGATCTCCATCTGCGCATCCGCCGAGCCCGGCACCGCCGACAGCACGCGCAACGCCTGTTCCGCCAAATGCTCCAGCGTATGCGGATCGTCTCCGAAAATCTTCAGCGCCACGTCCGCCTTGATCCCGCTCACCACTTCATCCAGCCGCATCGCCATCGGCTGCGTGAAGTTGTACGCCACGCCGGGAATCTGTTCCAGCCGCGCCGCCATCTTCTCAATCAGCTCATCCTTCGTCTTTGTCGCGGTCCATTCGTCGTAAGGCTTCAGCAGAATGTAGACGTCGGCCTCGTAGATCCCCATTGCCTCCGTCGCCAGATCGGGCCGCCCCAGCTTCGTCACCACTCCGGTCACTTCCGGAAACTCCAGCACGGCGCGCTCCACCCGCTTGCTGATCTCCACCGAATCCGATAGCGAAATCCCCGGCAGCTTCTTCGTCGTAATCAGCAGCGATCCTTCGTCCAGCCGCGGCATGAACTCCGTGCCGATATAGCGCAGCGAATCGAGCGCTCCCACCACCGTCGCCAATCCCACCGCCACCACCGCCAACCGGTGCCGCAGCACAAAGCGAAGCATCCGCGAGTAAACGTTCTTCACCGCCGTAAACCAGTCGTCCCCGTGCGGCTTCACTCCCTTCGACAGCACCATGTTCGTCATCGCCGGCACGAACGTCAGCGCCAGCAGCAGCGATCCGAACAGCGCCGAACATACCGTGATCGCCATCGGACGGAACATCCGCCCTTCCAATCCTTCCAATGCAAAAATCGGCAGGTACACCGCGATGATAATCGACACCCCGAACACAATCGGCCGCGCCACTTCCGCCGACGCCTGCAAGACACGCTCGAAGGAATGGAACCGTTCATTCGGCCGGCGCTCCAGCCGCCGCACCGAATTTTCCATCATTACCACAGCCCCGTCCACAATCATTCCGAAGTCGATCGCCCCCAGGCTCATCAGGTTCGCCGACACGCCGAACAGCGCCATCCCCATAAAGCCGAACAGCATCGACAGCGGAATCACCGCCGCCACAATCAACGCCGCGCGCCAGTTTCCCAGAAACAGAAACAGCACCGCAATCACCAGCCCGCCCGCCTCCAACAGGTTCTTCTTCACCGTCGCAATCGTCCGGTCGATCACCAGCGATTGATCGTAGAACGGCTCAATCCGCACTCCCTGCGGCAACTGCAGCGAAGCGATACGGTCCTTCACCCGCTGAATCACCTCGCGCCCGTTCTCGCCCTTCAGCATGATCGTCATCCCCGACACCGTCTCCCGCTTCCCGTCGCGCAGCACCGCCCCCGCCCTCTGCATCGGCTTGTCCGTGATCGCCCCCACCTGCCGCAGCAGCACCGGCGAGCCGCCCTTCGCCGTCAGCACAATATTGCCTAACTCCTCGGCCGAGCGTACCCGCCCCAGCCCCCGGATCGTATACTGCTCCGAGGCGTGCTCGATATAGCCGCCCCCAAAGTTCGAATTATTCTCCCGCACCCGGTCGAACACTTCCCGCAGCGTCAATCCATAGCGCAGCAGCTTCACCGGATCCACTTCCACATTCACCTGCCGCGTTTCGCCGCCCCACGTGTTTACTTCATTGATCCCCCGCACCGCCCGCAGTTGATTCTTGATCTGCCACTCGTGCAGCGTCTTCAACTCCATCGCCGACTGCCGGTCGCTTTCGAGCGTGTACTGATAAATCTCCCCGAACGCCGTCGCCACCGGACCCAGCGTCGGCTCCAATCCCTCCGGAATCCGCGACCGCACCTCCTGCAACCGTTCGTTGATCCATTGCCGCGCCAGGTACACATTCACCGAGTCCTCGAAAACAACGGTCACCATCGACAGCCCCAGCTTCGATACCGACCGCACGCCCTCCGTCCGCGGCAAACCCATCAACACCACTTCAATCGGATAGGTGACCAGTTGCTCCACTTCCGACGGCGGCATCCCCGCGGCCTCGGTGATCACCACCACCTGGTTATTCGTCAGGTCCGGAAAGGCGTCCACCGGAATGTGCGACAGCACATACAGCCCGCCCGCAATCAATACCACCAGTCCGGCCGAAACCATGAACAGGTGCCGCAGATGAAATTCGATCAGGCGCGCTAGCATCTCGTCTACTCGAGCGACCCCTTCAGCAACTGCGATTTGAGCGTATAGCTTCCCTTGGCTACAATCACCTCCCCCGGACGCAATCCCTTCCGCACTTCCACATCGCCCCGCAGCACGCGGCCCGTTTCCACTTCGCGCGCCTCGAACGTACCCGGCTTCGTCTCCACAAACACCACGTTGCTATTCTCAATCTGCTGCAGCGCCTCCTGCGGAATGAAAGCCGCCTGCGCCGTCGCCCCCGCCGCTATCTCCGCCGTGGCATACATCTCCGGCTTCAATCGCCCCGACGGATTCGCCAGTTCGATCCGCACCGGCGCGGTTCGTGTCGCCGCATCCATCTGATCGCCCAGCCGCGTAATCCTTCCCGCAAACGGCTGCTCCGGATACGCCTGCACGTTTACCTTCACCGTCATCCCCGTGCGGATCTTCCCCAGATGCTCCTCGTTCACCGCCGCGATCATCCACACCGTCGATAAGTCCGCGATGAGAAACAGTTCATCGCCCTGATTGGCCACCGACCCGGCGGTTACGTGCCGGTCAATCACCACGCCATCGGCAGGCGCCTTCACCGGAATCAAATCCCCATCGTGAGCCGTATCCCCAGGTTCATGCTCGTCGTGATCCTCCAACGGCACTTGCAGAAACTCCACCAGATGCCGCTTCGTCCGGTCCAGCTCAGTATGCGAGTTCTCCACCGCGCTCTGCGTGTTCTTCAACTCCGCCTCGGCATGCTCCAACTGCTCCAACGACCCCGCCTTCAAATCGTAGAGCCGCTTCGCCCGGTCGCGGTGCCGCTGCGAATACGACAACGCTGTCTTCAAGCGCGCTTCCTCCGCCACCGCCTTGCGATACTCCGCCCGCGCTTCGTGGATATCGTGGCTATGCATTCCCGCCAGCAACTGGTCTTTCTTCACCCTGTCGCCCGGATACACGTGCACGCGGATGATCTTGCCGTCGGTCACCGCGCCCACATGCCAGGAGCGGTTCTCGTTCACCGTAATGCGCCCGCTCGATGCCACCGTTTCCGGCAGCGCTTGCGACTTCACCGTTACCTTCTCCAGTTGCGCCTGCGCCAACTGCTTGGCATCGAGCGTCACCTCTTTCGATGCTTCCGGCGCCGCTTCTTCCTTCGCGGCCTCCGCCTTCACCGGCGCTGCTTCCGGCTTGCTGGAACATCCCGCCAGCACGGCTGCGCCAATCAATACGATGAGCCTCATGGGGCCACCCCCAGCGCGGTTTCCAGATTCACGGCGCTTTGCCGGTATTCGGCCAGCGCTCTTTGATAGAACAATTGCGTCTCAATCCTGACCCGTTGCGCATCCAACAGCCGCAACAGATCCGCTCCCCCTTCTCGATACGCCGCCTCGGCAATGCGAGCCGTATCCTCGGCCTGCTTGCGCATCGCCTGAAACGATTCGCCCAATTGCCTGCGCCGCAACCCCACTTCCCGCGCCGCCGCCGCAATCTCCGCCTTCACCAGCGCTTTTGTCGCCGCCAGCGCCGATTCCGCCACCCGTATCTCCGATTCCGCCGCCGATATGTTGCCCTGATTCTTGTTCTGAAACGGCAGATCCACCTGCACGCCGCCGATCAGCGAATCGTATCCCGTGGCCCGCTTGTAGCCGAACAACACATCCACATTCGGTTTCGCCATCACCTGTTGCAGGCGCAGATTCGTGCGCCCCGTTTCCACCATCTGCATCGCCAGTTTCACTTCCGCCCGCCGTTCCAATGCCTGCTCCACATCCGCCGCCGGAGCATCGGGCAACGGCTCTAACATATCGGAAAACGTGGCCGCCGGAAACTCCGTCCTGCCCATCTCCCGGAACAAATGAATGCGAGTCCGTTCCGCCTCCAACTCGGCCGCATTCAAAGCGATCGACAGCCGCTCGCCCTCCAGCCGCACACGGATCAAATCGGCTTCCGCCACCGCGCCTTCGCGCACGCGGATTTCGTGATACTCAATGATGTTTTGAAAATTCGCGCGGTCTTCCCGCAGCAGCGTCGCGATGCGCGCCGCGCCCACCGCCGCCCAGTAGGCCAGCTTCACGCGCCCCGTGATTTGCGCCCGCAGCAGTTCGCGTTCCAACTCCGCCCGCCGGATATTCGCCGCCGCCAGGTCCACACGCCGCTCCCGCTTGCCCGCCGTTTCCAGCGTTTGCTGCAGGTAAGCGAAGTTGTCCGTATCGCGCCAATAGACGAACGACGAGTTCAGATAGGGACGCGTGTTCTCGCTCTGCAGAATCAGCTTCGGATTGGGCGCCAGCGCCGCCTGCCGGCGCAACGCTTCCGTCACCGCTACGCGATCCGTGCTCGCCTGCAATGCGGGATGTTCCTTTAGCGCCGCGCCCACCGCGTCCTGCAACGACATTGGCCCATCGGCCGCCGCGGTCAGGGAAGCGAAAAAAAGGATAAAAAGACCAGCGGGTTTTTCACACCGCATCATCATCTCGGTAAATACTCACTCTAACATGCAAGCTAGACTGGACAAATGAGAATCTCCATCTATCAGGTAGATGCATTCGCCGCCGTCCCCTTCACCGGAAACCCCGCCGCCATCTGCCCGCTCGACGAGTGGCTCCCCGACCCGTTGATGCAGGCCATCGCCGCCGAAAACAACCTCGCCGAAACCGCATTCTTCGTCCGCGAAGCGGGCGCCTACCGCCTTCGCTGGTTCACCCCCGCCGTCGAAGTCGATCTCTGCGGACACGCCACCCTCGCCTCCGCCTACATCCTCTGGGAGAAACTCGGCTTCGCCGGCGATGTCGTCACTTTCGAGACGCGTAGCGGCGTGCTCCATGTCACGCGCGATCACGACATCATCGCTCTCGACTTTCCCTCCCGTCCTCCCGCCGCCTGCGAAGTTCATCCCGCCCTGCTCGCGGCTCTCGGCGGCGCCCCGCGCGAAGTGCTCGCCGCCCGCGACTATTTCGTCGTCTTCGACTCACAAGCCGAAGTCGAAGCTCTTACCCCGAACTTCGCCGCGCTCTCCAAAGTCGACCGCTTTGCCGTCATCGCCACCGCCCCCGGCGACGAGCACGACTTCGTTTCCCGCTTCTTCGCTCCCGCCCAGGGCATCGATGAGGATCCCGTCACCGGTTCGGCGCACTGCACCCTCACTCCCTACTGGAGCGCCCGTCTCGCCAAACCGAAGCTCAAAGCGAAGCAAATCTCGCCGCGCGGAGGCGTGCTGCTGTGCGAAGACCGCGGCGATCGCGTCTCCATCGCCGGCAAAGCCGTCCTTTACCTCGAAGGCTCTATTTCCGTTTAGCCTTCGCTTTCCGCTGATGCCGCTGTGCGTCCACCACGGCAATCGCCGTCACGTTCACGATATCCGCCACTTCGCAGCCGCGTTGCAGTACGTGCACCGGTTGCGATAGCCCCATCAGAATCGGCCCGATGGCATCGGCGCCGCCGATCCGCATCAGCAGCTTGTAAGCGATGTTCCCTGCTTCCAGATTCGGAAAGATCAGAACATTCGCCCCTTCCCGCAGCACGCTGAACGGATACGTCTCGCTCAGAATCTCCGGAGTCACCGCCGTATCGGCCTGCATCTCACCGTCCACAATCAACTCCGGCGCGCGCCGGTGCACCAGCTCCACGGCCCGCTTCACTTTGTCCGCCAACGGATGCCGTGTGCTGCCGAAATTCGAGAACGACAACATCGCCACCCGCGGTTCGATATCCAGCCGCCGTACCGTGTCGGCCGCCTCGATGGCAATCTCGGCCAAATCCTCCGACGACGGCTCGATATTCACGGTCGTGTCCGCCAGGAAGTACACCTGCCCGCGCGGCGTGATCATCATGTACATCCCCGATACCCGCGTGCAGCCTTCCCGGTGCGGAATCACCTGCAGCGCCGGACGCAGCGTATCCGGATAATGCCGCGTCAGGCCCGCCACCAAGGCATCGGCGTCCCCCTGCCGCACCATCATCGACCCGTACGACACCGGGTCCAGAATCGCCTGATCCGCCTCTTTCTGCGTCACGCCTTTCCGCTGCCGCAGCGCATAGAACTCCGCCGTGTACTTCGCCAGCAGCGGCGACTTCTTCGGATCCACAATGCGAAACGCCGCCGCATCCAGCCGCAATTCCTCGGCCCGGTTGCGGATCCGCGTCTCGTTCCCCAGCAAAATCGGCCTCGCGATGCCTTCGTCCATCAGCACATCGCAAGCGCGCAGAATCTTCTCTTCTTCGCCTTCCGGAAACACCACGCGCACCGGATTGCGTTGCGCCTTGTGAATCAGGATGCGAGTCACTTCGGTGGCTTTCCCCAACCGCCGCGCCAGTTGCTCCTTGTACTCTTCGATGTCGATCGGCATCTGCGCCACACCCGTGTCCATCGCAGCTTTCGCCACCGCCGAAGCCACCCAGATCAGCACCCGCGAATCGAACGGCGTTGGGATGATGTACTTCCGCCCGAACTCCATGTGCTCCACGCCGTAGGCGCGCCGCACCGCGTCCGGCACATCTTCCTTCGCCAGCGCCGCAATCGCCTTCGTCGCTGCCAGCTTCATCTCGTCGTTGATCATCGTCGCCCGCACATCCAGCGCTCCGCGGAAGATGAACGGGAACCCCAGAACATTGTTCACCTGGTTCGGATAATCCGACCGCCCCGTTGCCATGATCAGATCGCTCCGCGTCGCCACCGCTAAGTCGTAAGCAATCTCCGGATCCGGATTGGCCATCGCAAACACGATCGGATTCGGCGCCATGCCCAGCAGCATTTCCGGAGTCACGCAATTGGCCGCCGACAATCCGAAAAATACGTCCGCCCCATTCAGGGCCTCGGCCAGCGTCCGCGCCTTGGTCTCCTGCGCGAACCGCTCCTTATATTGGTTCATGTGGTCCGGACGGCCCTTGTACACCACCCCGGCCGTATCGCACATGGTGATGTTTTCCCGCCGGATTCCCAACTTCGTGAAGTGCTCGGCGCAGGCGATGCCGCTCGCCCCCGCCCCGTTAAACACCGCCCGGATCGTGTCCAGGCTCTTTCCGGTAATCTCCGCCGCGTTCAGCAGCGCAGCTCCGGCTATTATCGCCGTTCCGTGTTGATCGTCGTGAAATACGGGGATTTTCAATGTCCGCCGCAGTTCATCCTCAATCTCAAAACACTCCGGAGCCCGGATGTCTTCCAGATTGATGCCGCCGAACGTCGGCTCCAATATCTGGCACGTCCGTATGATCTCCTTCGGGTCTTTCGTGTTCAACTCGATATCGAAGACATCGATGTCGGCGAAGCGCTTGAACAGTACCCCTTTGCCTTCCATCACCGGCTTACCGGCCATTGCGCCGATATTGCCGAGACCCAACACGGCGGTCCCGTTGGTGACGACGGCCACTAGATTCCCCTTGCCCGTATATTTGTAGACCAGATTCGGGTCCCGTTCGATCTCCAGGCAAGGCACCGCGACGCCGGGCGAATAAGCAAGGCTCAGGTCGCGCTGGGTACGGCAGGGCTTCGTTGGAACGACAGCGATCTTCCCTGGCGCCGGTGAGGAGTGGTACTCAAGGGCGTCTTCTTTTCGGATAGACATTGCGCTTCTATTGTGGCAGGGTGCGAACCACACCGGGTACAGTAAGATGGAAACTGGCTCTTACGTGTCCATTCCTCCAAATCCCGGGGCGCTCGAAACCATGGGCGACCGCCCATTCTCCTTCTATCCCCCCGTCGTCGGCGTCGAACACAACGAGTGGACCTTTAAACAGGCAACCTGGTCCGAAATCCTCGTCATGAATACCAAGTCCTCCATGGAGGTCTGGGTCCCGCGCCGCTTCCTCGGCGAACTGTCCAAGGTCGACGAGCCCGTCATGATCGTCGGCCTCAAGCGCGAACTCGAATACCGCGCCGGTTCGCTCTGGCCCCACGAGCGCCGCATCATCGAAATGCCGAAAGCGGTCAACGACTATGCCCGTCCCCCCGCCGGCGAAACGCCCCCTCCTCCCACCCGCCTGCAAGAGATCCGGGGCAGCGAAGGCGCCGAATCCCGCATCGGCAGGATGATCGTCATCGCCCTCGGCGCCATGCTTCTGCTCACCTTCGCCATCGTCAGCTACTTCCGCAGCAAGCACGACCCCACCAACGTCCAATTCATCGGCATCGAACAGAAAGCCCTCAGCCTCAAAGCCACCGACGACTACCACGCCGTCATCCGAGCCCTCGGCGCCCCCAAACAGGACCGCTGGCGTGAAGGCGCGGGTGAAATGCAATATCGCCTCCTGGCCTACCCCGACCAAGGCATCAGCGTCATCCTGATGGGCCTCGAACGCGACAAAGTGCGCTACATCGGCGCCCTCGATAAGGACTGGAAGCCCGTCCACTCCGTCGAACTCCCCGGCCACGGCAACACCCGGGCCATGCTCGGCAAACTCGCCCGGTTTTGAATTCCCATCAATCGGTAAGATAGATTACATAAGGGGCAAATTTCCCAACCCCTTCATCCGAAACCAATTGCCCGCGCACCCGGCCCTGACAACCTTAACCCGCCCCACTCCCCGGTGTACCCTGGAATCGCGAGGCGGACTCACCCCATGCCCGGAGAATTCATCACTTTCATCACTTTTCATCGTTCGCCACAAACGCAGCCCCCGCCATCCCGCAGGCATGATCCCGCACATCCGCCGGCCAGGCTGAGGCGTACATCCGGAATCGATCCCCGTCCCCGGCAAACAGCGCCCGCAGCGCTTCTTCATATCCAGGCTCATTCCCAGCCATTGCCGTCACAAATCGATACACCGCCTCGCGAGCCTTCCGCACCCGGTCCGGTCCCTCGCTCTTCCGCCCAGCCTCCTCCACCAGTTTCCGCAGCGCCACCGATGCTCCGCCCGGTTGGCTCCCCAGCCACTCCCAGTGCCGCGGCAGCAGCGTTACCTCCCGGGCTACCACGCCCAACTTCGGACGACCCGGCTTGCGTACCTCAGCCGCCGGTTCCGCCACCTCTTCGGGTGCACGGTAATCGATGTCTACCTGCTGTCCCGTCTCGCAATCGAACAGCAGCACCGAGCCAACCGTCCCCTCAAACAAAACACGCTTCGCCGCCAGCGATACCTCCGCCAGCGTCCCCTCGGCAATTCGCTTCGTTCCCGCAAATGCAACAACTGTGTTCATATTTAACCCTGATAAAATAATATCACCCGGACGTAACAAAAGGCAACCGGCATTCATCACTTTTCATCACTATTCGTCGATGTACAATAAAACCGCGATGCGAGTCCTGACACTTCTTTACACTTTCTCCGTGTTGGCGGCTTCGGCCCAGACCCTGCGCCAGGCCCGGCCGCTCTCTTACTCCAACCCGGAAGCCACGAAAAGGCAACAGCTTAGCAGGCAGCAACTACCCAGCCGCCGCATCGCCCTGCGGCCTGTTCTGGAGCACCGGCTGACCTCCCTCTCCCAGGCCGAGGTTTTACAAAACAAAGCCAATTCCCCGGCCGGGGTCACCTTCGCCGGGCTCCATCGCCAGCTCCCCGCATCTTTCTTACAGCAAGCCCGCACTGACCAAGTGGGCGATCGCCAAATCTGGCGCGCCGCCGTTCAGTCTCCTGGCGCAGCCGGCGTCCGTGCCCATTTCATCAATTTCAACATCGGCGAAGGCCGCCTCTGGGTCCACGATGGCACCGGCGAGGATGCCGAGATCCACGGTCCCTACACCGGCCAAGGCCCCTTCGGAGACGGCGATTTCTGGAGCGACATCGTCCTCCACGAAACCCTTGTCATCGAGTACGAGCCCGCTGACAAAACGAACCCAAGCGATCCGCCGCCGTTCCAGGTGACCGAGATTTCGCACCTCGTGAGCGGCGCCATGCCTCGCTTTGCCGACGCGAAACAGGACGCAGCCCCGCGCCAGGCCGCCTCCTGCAATCTGGACGTCACCTGCCATCCCGATTGGGCCGAGACCGCCAAGGCCGTCGCCCACCTCGTCTTTGAAACCGGCGGCCGGACCTTTGTATGTTCCGGCACGCTGATGAACACACTCACCGGAACGCGTGTCCCGTGGTTTCTCACCGCCCAGCACTGTATCGATAACGACACCGTCGCCCGCACCGTGAACGCTTTCTGGTTCTATCAGACTTCCACCTGCAACGGAACGCCGCCCAACCGCCGCGACGTGCCCCGTACTCTTGGTGCACGTTACATTACCGGAACTCCGGTTTCCTCCGGCGACGCCACCTTGCTGCGCCTCGCCGCCGCCCCGCCCAGCGGCGTCAACTTCTCCGGTTGGGATGCCAACCCGGTCGAACCCGGCGTCAACGTTACCGGCATTCATCACCCCGATGGCGACTTCAAACGCATCTCCTTCGGCGTATCGCAGAATGCTGTCCGCTTCGCCGGAAAGGACCTGCCCACCTTCCTCGGCGCTTTCTGGAGCGGTGGAGGCCTGACCGAAGGCGGCTCTTCCGGCTCCGGCCTGTTCTCGAAGAGCCTCACCCTGGTCGGCATGCTCAGCCACGGGCCGAAAGCCGACTCCGCCGCCGAATACTGCGCCTTGCTCCCCTTCGCCGATAATTACGGGCGGCTCTCCAGCTTCTTCCCGCTCATCAAGGATATTCTCGAAGGCACTTCTGAGACTCCCAACACTCCAACCGCTCCGCCCTCTGCTCCTCTCGGTGGGCCGCTCACCTCAGGCCAGGCGCGCGCCGTTCGCCTCGGGCCGGTCGCCGAGCCTACACTTTTCAACGGTCAGAACAGCTTCACCATCACCGTGCCGGAAGGGGCCACCCGCCTCACCGTAGCGCTGCGGTCCTCCTCCGCCGCCGACGTCGACCTCTACGTCCGGCGCGGTCAGGACGTGGGCCTGGAGAACGGGCGCGTTGCCGCCGACTTCCGCTCGGAAAACAACGACTCCAATGAGCTGATCAACATCACCGGAGCGCAACTCCAGGCCGGCACCTACTTCATCGCCATGGCCGCCTTCACCCGCGATGTAGCCATCGATGCCACGCTCACTGCTACTGTTACGGCGGGGAGCGGAGCAGCGAATGCCACTCTGACCTCCGGCCAGCCGCGCAATATTGTGGTGCAGCCGGTCACCGGCCCCACGCTCTTCCGCGGCGATTTCAGCCACGTCATCGCCGTCCCGCAGGGCGCCACGCGGCTCGAGATCACGCTCACTTCCTCGACGCCGAACACCAACATCAACCTCTATGTGCGGCGCGGTCAGGACGTCGCCTTGGAAGGCGGCCGCGTCGTCTCCGACTTCCGTTCCGAAGAGGCGGGCGCCGACGAACGCATCACCATTCAAGGCGCCGACCTTCAGCCCGGAAACTACTTCATTGCCTATTCGGTGCTCACCGCCAACACCACGATTCAGGCGACGCTCACCGCCACGGTTTCCTCGGGCGCCACCACCAGCGGCGCTCTCACCTCCGGCCAGGAGCGTAGCTTCCGTCTCGGCCCGGTGACCGGAGCGACCCTGTTCCGCGGACCCTCCGGCTTCACCATCAACGTCCCGCAGAATGCCACGCGCCTCGAGATCCGGCTGCGCACCACGCCGTCCACCGCCGATGTCGATCTTTACGCTCGCGCCGGGCAGGATGTCGGCCTCGAAGGCGGCCGCGTCGTCGCCGATGCACGCTCCGAGGGCAACGACGGCAACGAGACCATCGTCATCACCGGGGCCGCGCTCCGGGCAGGGAATTGGTTCATCGCCACCGCCCTGTTCACCGCCGATGTGGCGGCCGAATGCTCCATCACGGCTACCGTCTCCACCGGCACGGCGCCGGCCACCGGACCGGTAACACTCACTTCCGGCAACCCCGGGTCCTTCCGCATCGGGCCGGTCGCCAACGCGACGCTGTTCAACGGTCAGCGCGGTTTCCGCATCGAAGTGCCGCAAGGGGCCACACGGCTCGATATCCGTCTGCAAACCACCACCCCGGCCGATGCCGACGTGGACCTGTTCGTCCGCCATGGCTCGGATGTAGTGGTGGCCGATGGCCGCGCCGTCTTCGATCACAGCTCGGAAGGGCCCATCGGAACGGAGAGCGTTACCATCCTCCCGTCGTCTTCGCCCGAATTGCGGCCGGGCACGTACTTTATTGCCCTCGCCATCTTCACCCGCGATGTCGAAGCCGCAGGCACCGTCACCGCCACCGTGACCATGCCGGCCAACACCACCGAGCCGGGCGCCGTCACGGTGCTCAGTTCCGGCGTTGGCGTCAAGTATGCTCTGCCGGCGGTCGATTCTCCCACGCTGTTCAACGGCAACCGCAGCTTCCGCATCGACGTGCCGCAGGGCGCTTCGCGGCTCATCGTGCAGATGAAGTCCGATACTCCGGAAGCCGACACCGACCTCTTCGTCCGCCTGGGCGGCGACACCGAGGTGCAGGATGGAAACGTCGTCGCCGACTTCGGCGCCACCTCGCGCCTCGCCGATGAAACCATCGTCATCGACACCGCCGGCAGTCCTCCGCTGCGCGCCGGCCAATACTTCATCAGCATCGGCATCTACACACGCAACGTCGCCGTCACGGGAACCATGACCGCCACCGTACAGTTCGCAAGCTCCACTTCGGAAACCGAAAAGGACACCGGGCCCTTCCATGGCGAAGGCAATACGCTGCGCAACAAGCGGATCGCCTTTGAAACAATTCTGACGAAGAATGTTTCGGTGAAAAACGCCGGGGTCCGTGGCGGCGAGACGTTGGAGCCGAAGAAGCGCTTCCGCGCGGCGGACGAGGAATAGCGAGCCATGCGCCGCGTGCTTGCCTGTCTCCTCGCTGCGCCGGTCCTGCTGCTGGGCGGGCTCAAGTTGAAGCCGCTCGGCGCCGAAGAGCGGCGGCTGCTCGATGCCCCCGGCACGCCTAAGGTTGCCGGCGTCCATCGCCCGCTGCCCGCCGGCGCGCTCAACAAGGGTAAGTGGGTCAAGGCCGGCGGCCAGCCGCTGTGGCGCCTGGAGATCCAATCGCCGGGCGCGGCTTCGCTGCGCGTCGAGTTCGCCGCCTTTCAAGTAGGCTCAGGCAAAGTGCGCGTCTGCGAGAAGAACGGCAAGCGATGCTACGGACCCTACACAGCGCAGACGCTGATGGACAACGGCAGCTTCTGGAGCGATGTTGTGGACGGCGACACCATCGTCATCGAGTTCAGCAACGCCTCGAAACCTGCCACGCTCCCCTTCCGCCTGGCTCGCCTCTCGCATATGAAGTGAGGGCTACTTCCGCTGTACGACCACGCCGTCAAACAACGGCCGTTCCGGATCGAGGCGCACCGTGCGAGCATGCACGACGGGCAGCGGCAGCTCGCGCGCCCATGACTCCACCGCGGGGCGAAGGTCGTTGTGCAGCAGATAGCCTCCAGGCTTCAGACTGTGGGCAATGTTCGCCATCGCCAGCCCGAGTTCCTTGTCGTCGAAGTACAGCAGCACGTTGGTCGCCACCGCCAGATCGTAGGCCGCCTCCAGCCGCTCGGTGAGGATGTTCATCCGCTGCGCCGTAACGCGGCCGGCCACGGCGCGGTCCACCGTGAACGTATTGCCCGCGCGCTTGCCCGCCGTCGCGCCCAACGCATCGAAGTAGGCGTTCCAGTCGCCGTCGCCCCGCGCGTAGTCGAGCGTCAACCTGCGCTGCGAGCGCGCAAAGGCGGCGATATGTTCGACCACGCGCGGGTTGATGTCGGCACAGTCCACGCGCAGATCTCCCGGTGCAGCCAGACCTAGCCGCAGCAGCGAATCGGCCAGCACATAAGGCTGATAGGTTTGTGGCGGCGTGTCCTCGCGCAAGCCGGTCCGGGGCGACCAATCGAGCCCGGGGCCAATCAGCAGGACTCGCCGGATCTTCGGCGCCGGCGTCATCGCCGCCAGCGTGCTCAATCCCGTGTGCACGCCGTAGGTGGCGCGCAGTTCCGTGTCCGTCGAATGGCCGCGCGTTTGGTAGAGCGTGGCAATGAAGTCGCGCCGGTCCGCGCCCTGCCGTGCGCGCGAGGCCCACTCCTTCTCGTAGAGGAAGCGCATCGCCCGTTCGTATTCGGCGCGCAGTTGTTCGAGCGAAGCCACCATGCGGCGCATCCGCTCATGGCGCTCCCCTTGCGGCTTAGCCCGGTGGAAGGCGTCCAGCCGTCTGGCTGCGTCTTCGGGCATTGCCCCGGAATCGTGAAAGGCCTTCGCGCTACGCGCAGGTTCGATCACGGGCAGGGAAGTGAAGCGCTGCGATTGCAGTGCGTAGTAGACGATGTGGTCCCACTCGCCATCGCGGAGCCGTTGCGCAGTGGCGCGGTGGATTTCTGCCAGCCAGCCTTCGCGGCGGATAGAAGCCGGAACCTCGTCGGGGCGGACGGGCCGGGGCTCGGCGGCGCATGCCAAGGCAGTGACCAGCAGCGCCGCAAGCCTCATTCCGGTTTAGTCGCCGATGAGCCGCAGATCCTGCCCCGACATCTCCTTCGGTTGCGGAATGCCCAGCAGGCCAAGGATCGTGGGGCTGATGTCGCGCAGCGAACCGCCCTTGCGGAGCGGAATGTTCTGTTCGCTGGCGAGCACCAACGGTACAGGGTTGGTGGTGTGGTAGGTATGCGGGCCCTTCGTTACGGGGTCGATCATCGTCTCCGAGTTGCCGTGATCGGCGGTCACGATCCAGGCGCCGTTCTTCGCTTTGATCAACGGATAGATGCGGCCGAGCATCTCGTCGCACGTCTCGACAGCCTTCACCGCCGCCTCGAACACGCCGGTGTGACCCACCATGTCCGGGTTGGCGAAGTTGACGATGATGACATCGAAGCTGTCGCTCTCCAGGCCGTGGCAGACCACGTCGCACACGCCCTTGGCGCTCATCTCCGGTTGCAGATCGTAGGTGGCGACCTTGGGCGATTGAATCAACGCCCGCTCTTCGCCTTCGTACGACTTCTCGATGCCGCCGTTGAAGAAGTAGGTCACATGCGGATACTTCTCGGTCTCCGCCGTGCGCAGGTTCTTCATTCCGTGGCCGCTCAGGATGCCGCCCAGTGTGTGCTCGGGCGGTTCGTTGACGATGACGAACGGCACGCCGAAGGTGCGGTCGTACTGCGTCATGGTGACGTAGTGCAACTTCTTCGGCATGTGGGCGCGTGAAGGCTGGGCCAGCGATTCGTCGCGCAGCGCCATGGTCAACTCGCGGCCGCGGTCGGCGCGGAAGTTGTAGAACAGCACTGCGTCTTCGTCGCGAATGAGGCCCAGCGGCTCGCCCGCATCGTTGGTAATGACGACGGGCTTGATGAACTCATCGGTGACATTGGCTTCATACGATGCCTTCACCGCCGCGGCGGGATCGGTGCTCTTCGCCGCATCGCCCAGCACTAAGGCGTTGTAGGCGAGTTCGACCCGCTCCCAACGCTTGTCGCGGTCCATGGCGTAGTAGCGGCCGACCACCGTGGCGATCCTGCCGGCGCCGATGACTTCGAGCTTCTTCTGCAGTTGCTCGATGTAGCCGATACCGCTGTGCGGCGGCGTATCGCGGCCATCCATGAAACAGTGGATGGCGACGTCGGCAACGCCTTCGCGCTTAGCCATGGCGAGCAGTGCGTAGAGATGCTCGATGTGCGAGTGCACGCCGCCATCGCTGAGCAGTCCCATCAGATGCAGGCGGCGTCCGCGGGCATGCGCCATGAGATCGAGCAGCACCTGATTCTTGTACAACTCGCCGTTGAGAATCATCAGGTCGATCTTGGTCACATCCATGTGGATGATGCGGCCGGCGCCGATGTTGAGGTGGCCGACTTCGGAGTTGCCCATCTGGCCCTCGGGTAATCCAACCCAAGGGCCGCTGGCTTCGATGAACGTGTGCGGATAGGTCTTCCACAGGTGATCGAAGTGAGGCTTGCGCGCGTGGTAGACGGCATTGCCTTCGGTGATTTCGCTATGGCCGAAACCATCGAGGATGGTCAATACGACGGGTTTCTTGCTCATTCGGGTCCTATTGATGGAACGCCGAGCGGCCGGCATACCTGGCAGCCGAGCCGAGTTCCTGTTCGATGCGGAGCAACTGGTTGTACTTGCAGATGCGATCGGTGCGGCTGGCCGAACCGGTCTTGATCTGACCCGCGTTGGTGGCGACGGCGAGGTCGGCGATGAAAGCGTCTTCGGTCTCGCCCGAACGGTGGGAAATGATGGACGTATAGTGGGCCTGTGTGGCCATGCGGATGGCGTTCAGCGTTTCGGTGAGCGTGCCGATCTGGTTCACCTTGACGAGGATCGAGTTGGCCGTGCCGGTGGCAATGCCCTTGGCAAGGCGCTCGGTGTTGGTGACGAACAGGTCGTCGCCGACGATTTGGATCTTGCCGCCGAGCTGTTCGGTCATCAGCTTCCAGCCGGCCCAATCGTTCTCGTCCATGCCGTCTTCGATGGAAAGGATGGGGTATTCGGCCACCCAGCCGGCCCAGAACTCGACGAGTTCGGCCGAACTGCGGGCGCTCTGGTCGGACTTCTTGAAAACGTAGGCCTTCTTCGACTTGTCGTAGAACTCGCTCGAAGCGCAATCGAGCGCCAGCGAGATCTGCGAGCCAGGCTTGTAGCCCGCCTTGGCGATCGCTTCCATGATGACGTCGAGCGCTTCCTTGTTCGACTTGAGGTTGGGCGCGAAGCCGCCTTCATCGCCGACCGAAGTGGAGTAGCCGCCCTTTTTGAGCACGCTCTTCAAGGTATGGAACACTTCGGCGCCCATGCGCAGAGCGTCGGCGAAGGTGGAGGCGCCGTGCGGGGCGATCATGAATTCCTGCACGTCGACCGAGTTGTCGGCGTGCGCGCCGCCGTTGAGGATGTTCATCAGCGGGACCGGCAGCACGTTGCCGGAAACGCCGCCGAGATAGCGATAGAGCGGCGTGCGGTGGGAAGCGGCCGCGGCCTTGGCATTGGCCATCGAAACGGCGAGCAGGGCGTTGGCGCCGAGCTTCTTTTTGTTGGCGGTGCCATCGAGGTCAAGCATGACCCGATCGACGCCGGCCTGATCGTCGGCGTCGAGGCCGAGCAGAGCCTTGGTGATGGGGCCGTTGATATTCTTGACGGCCTTCTGCGTACCTTTGCCGAGGTAGCGGTTCTTGACGCCGTCGCGGAGTTCCACTGCTTCATGCTCGCCGGTGGAGGCGCCCGATGGGACCGCTGCGCGGCCCATGCTGCCGTCAGCCAAAAAGACATCGGCTTCCACTGTGGGGTTGCCGCGCGAGTCGAGAATTTCTCTGCCTACAATTTTGGTGATTTCTGACATAAGTACCTTGTATGAATGTTCCTGATATACGGGTGGGAACCTTCTATTTTGGCATAGTGAGGCAGGGCGGCGCGCGGTTCGCCGCTGGGGTGGGGATACGGTAAAATAAGAGCCTCATGCGAATCCGGCTATCCCGAGTCGCCCCCGCCGCGGCGATCCTTCTTCTGTCGGCCTGCAAACAGGCCGCGCCACCCGACACGGCCGCGAAGGTGAACGACCGCTCCATCAGTCACGCCGAACTCGACAAGCAATACCGCTTTCAGTTCGGCAACATGAGCGAGAAGCCGAGCGAAGATCAGGTCACTTATCAGAAGCTGGAACTGCTGCGCACGATGATGGACAACGAGATCATGCTGCAGCGGGCCGAGAAGGCCAACCTGATGGCGACGGATTCGGAAGTGGAAGCCAAGTTCAACGAATTGAAGACGCCCTATACGCAGGAGGAATTCCAGAAGCAGTTGCAAGCCCGCAACATGACCGTGGACGATCTGAAAACGCAACTGCGGCGCGATTTGAGTATTCAGAAGCTCTTCAACAAGGAGATTACCTCGAAGATCAACATCACCGATAAAGAGGTGACGGACTTCTACAACGCGAACAAAGCGAGCTTCCACCTGGCGGAGCCGCATGTGCATCTGGCGCAGTTGCTGGTGACCCCGCGGCCCGATCCTTCGGTGCGCAACCTGAAGGGCGACAAGGCCACCAACGACGAACAGGCGCGGAAGAAGATCCTGACGCTGGAGCAGCGGGCCCGCGGCGGCGAGGATTTCTCGGCGCTGGCACAGAACTTCTCGGAAGATCCGAATACGGCGGCCAACGGCGGAGACCTGGGGTTCATCGGCGAGTCGTCGCTCGACAAGGCAAATCCGGAGTTGCGCAAGATGGTGATGTCTCTGCAACCGGGGCAGGTGTCGCCTCCAATCAAAACAGAAGAAGGCTATCGTGTTCTGAAGGTGATCTCGAAGGAGCCTGCCGGACAACGCGAACTGGCCGACCCGCGGGTGCAGCAGAGCATTCGCGATCAGTTGATCAACCGCAAGGATCAACTGCTGCGCGCGGTCTATTACGAGGTGGCCCGCAATGAGGCGAAGGTGACCAACTACCACGCCTCAAAGGTGTACGAGGGCTGGGGCAAGAAGTAGCGTGATCGCGCGCCGGGCGTTTCTCGGGTGGTGCGCGCTGACAGCGGCACGGGCCGCGGCGCTGCCCAAGATCACCGGATTCCGCACGCACAAGCATACGATCGGCAATCGGGACTACCTGTTTCTGGAGGTGGCCACCGATGGCGGATTGACCGGGCTGGGGGAAGGATCGCTACCCTATCGGGTGGAGATTGTGGAGCAGGCCATACGGTGGCTGGAGCCGCATCTGGTGGGGCAGGTTTCTTCCGGCGCCGAGGACCATTGGAATCGCATCTATCACCAATTGTCGCGGTGGCGTGACGGCTCGGTGCTGATGACTGCTTTGTCGGCGGTGGATATTGCGTTGTGGGATCTGGAAGGAAAGCGGCTGGGCGAGCCTGTGTGGCGGATGCTGGGCGCGGCGCAGGCCAAGCGGCTGCGGGCCTACTACAGCCATTGGGATCATGGGGTTTCCGAGCGCACCGAGGCGGGCTGGGCGAAGTGGACGGAGTCTTCGCGGGCGAAGGGCTGGACGGCGGTGAAGTGGGTGGTGCCGCGGCACGAGAACGAGCAGGAACGGATCCGGCGGACGGTAGCGGATATCGCGGCAGTGCGCAAGGCCGGAGGGCCCGACTTCGAGATTGCCCTGGAGATGTTTGAAACATTCACCGTGCGTTCTGCTTTGGCGTTTGCCGAGGCCGTGGCGCCCTACCGGCCGTGGTTCATCGAGGAGCCAGTGTTGCGGGAGAATGCGGCGGTGCTGGGGGAGGTGGCAGCCCGCAGTCCGGTGCCGCTGGCCGGCGGCGAAGGATTGCTGACTCGCTACGATTTCAAGGCGTTGCTGGATGCCAAAGGCGCGCGGGTGCTGCAGCCGGATGTGGTGCACTGCGGGGGCATCACGGAATTGCGGAAGATCGCGGCGCTGTGCGAGGTGTATGGCGGTGAGATGGCTCCGCACATGTGGTACGGGCCTGTGGCGCATGTGGCTTCGCTGCAGGCGATGATGCCGGTGCGGAACTTCCTGGCGCAGGAATGGGACGGCGGAAGTGAGCAACTGTTCGTGGAGTTGACGCGGGGGACCTTTCCCGTGCAGTCCGGCGGCGGGGTGTTGGCGGCGGAGAAGCCGGGGTTGGGATTGGAGATGGATTGGGGGATGTTGGAGAGACGGTTCCCGTATGCAGGGCGGAGGGTGACTCCGCAGATCACGCCGAAGAAGGGGTGAGCCTGCGTGGCGATATTTCGGTCGACTGGCGAACGGGTGGCATGGTTTCAAACCGCGCCGCGGGGTTCCTGTATACTAATCAAACCCATGAAAGCCCTATTTCTCGCATTGTTTGCATTGGGACTGTTGCCTGTGTGCGCATCGGCCCAGAGCATCACCGCCTCCATTACCGGCACCGTATCGGACGCC
>JAEUQG010000216.1 GCA_016789755.1 Bryobacterales bacterium | reverse complement strand
GGCGCAGCCGCACGATCTGGACGGGATGGAGTTTATCGCCTTCGATCCGGAGTTGCCGATACGCAAGGAAGTGGACCGGTTTCTGCGCGACCAAGGGGTGGCGGTAAAGATCATGATGCACTTCGATTCGATTCCGATGGTAAAGGAAGCGTTGTCGTTAGGGAGTTCGGTGAGCATTGTTCCGGCGCGGATGATGCGCGGGGAGATTGCGGAAGGGAAGTTGGTGGGGGTGCCGCTGGCGGCGCCGGGTTTGATCCGGCCGTTGGGAATCATCTATGCGCGGAAGAAGCGGCTGAACCGGGCGGCGCAGGCATTTCTCGATTTGCTGCAGGAAGACAGCGGCCAGCAGGTGGCTGGTAGCGTTCCGCGGCCGGCGGTCAGTAGATAGATGGACTATCGCTCGCATTCGGCCAGTTGTCTCGCGATGTAGGGATTGGCGGGCAGTTGGCGGCTCCAGTGCTGCCACAAGGTGAGGCGGCGCGCGGACCAGGCGCGGGCTTCGGCGGCGTGTCCGGAGCGGTGGTGGGAATCAGCGAGCGCGGCGTAGAGGGATGATACGGCGCCCGCGTAGCGGAGGTTCTTTTCGGGGCCGGTTTGCGAGGCGGAGATCTTGTCGAGGAGTTGCTGGTAGAGGCGGGCTGCCTCCTGGGTGCGGCCGGTTTCGGCAAGGTGATCGGCAGACGCGCGGAGAACCGTGGCGTCGTCGCCGGTGGGGCGAACGGTGGCGGGCGGATAGTTCCCCAGTTCCGTGAGGATGGCGGCAGCTTTGCGGATTCTGTCTTGGGCTTCGGCGGGCCGATTCAGACGGCGCAGCGGGTAAGAAGAGCGGGCGAGCAGTTCGGCTTCGCCGCGGCGCGCCCTGGGGTTTTTCGTCACCTCGCCGAGACGGCGAATGCCGGTATCGAAGACGGCGAGAGCACGGGCGGGATCGCGAGGGGTGAGAAGAGCGCCGAATTCGCGGGCGGTTTGGGCGAAGAGGATGCGCGCACGCGAGTCGTTGGCGTCTCTGGCGGCGGCCTGGTCAATCAACTGCCAGGCTTGCCCGATGGAGGCGAGTGCTTCGCCGGGCCGGTCGAGGTTCAAGCCGCCGCTTCCGCCGCCGAGGATTACGGCCTCGCGCCAATGGAGAAGATAGCGTGTCAGCCAGTGGCGGCCGTCCTCGGGTAGTTTGTGGAAAGCGGCCCAGGCCTGGCGCATGGCTTGTGAGGCGCCCTCGAGATCTCCGATCATGCGCAAGGAATCGGCCAGAAGCCCCAACCCTTCCGTCGTGCGCAGGAGACCGTTCGGGGAGGATGGCACGATGGAGGCGGCAGTGCGTGCATAGCGGACGGCGTCATGGAGCATGTCGAGGTTCTTGTGCATCAAGGCAACGTTGAAGAGGATGCGGGCAGTGGCTACTTTGTCGTCGCCGGTCATGGCGCCGAGCTTAAGACGCGCATCGAGGCGGCCGGCGGCTTTTCGGCCTTGGGCGAGCGCGGCCTGGCTATCGCGGCTGCTGCTGTCGGCAAGGATCATGCGGCCTTCGGCGATTTCGGCGGAAGTGAGCAGGGCTTTGCCGTTGGATGGGGAAGAGGCGATGACCTGGTCGACGATGGACTCGGCTTTGCGCAGGCTATCTTCGGCCTCCTGGGAGTTGCCGAGGTTGGAGTGAGTGGGCAGACCTTGCGCGCCCGCCAGATGCACGTAGGAATTGCCGATTTCGAGGGCCAGAGTCTGATCGTGACGGGCGTCGGCGCGAAGGGCTTCCAGGTATTCCTTGGAAATCCGGATGATCTGGTGGCGGGCGCGGGTTGAGCCTTGCAGGCCGGAAACCAGTTCATCCAACTTCAGCACCTGTCCGGCCAGGTGGCGCATTTGCTGGAAGCGTTTCTCCGCCTTGGCGCGCTCGGCGTTGGCCACCAGGAGGCCGGCGGTCAAACCGAGGAGAGTA
>JAEUQG010000211.1 GCA_016789755.1 Bryobacterales bacterium | reverse complement strand
TCGTATCGCAGTGCTCTGAAGTACTAGACGTAAGCGATAGGGAATGGATGGCAGAAATCGGTTTTCGGGTGGGGTAGAAGTCAAAATTATCGACAATTTCTGCAACGTATGTGTTCTTTGTTACGTCGTTCACTGTCATAGCAAACGCAGAAGGGGCCCGGACTGGTTGGTGTGGCCAAAGATTTCCCGGTTCGGGTATAGAATGATCCAATGACTCAGGGGCAAGACTGCCAAGATGTGTCTCGACGCCGGTTTCATCTCGGCGCGATTTACGGATTGATGGGAACGATCGGCGCGGCGCTGGGGATACCGGCGGCGGTGTATCTGCTGTTTCCACCGAAGTCGCGGAAAGCGGAGGAGTGGGTGGAAGTGACGGATATCGCATCGCTTCCGCAAGGCGTGCCGGAAGAGATCGTTTTCCGGAAGAACCGGGTGGACGGCTGGAAGATTTCGAGCGAGAAGACATCGGCTTGGGTGCTGAAGAAATCGGCGTCCGAGGTAATCGCGTTCTCGCCGCAGTGCACGCATTTGGGCTGCGCCTTCCGGTACGAGGAACAGAAGAAGACGTTCCTGTGCCCGTGCCATACGTCGAACTTCGACATGGACGGGAAGGTAATCGACGGGCCTGCTCCCCGGCCGCTGGACCGGTATCAGGTGAAAGTGGACGGCAACAAGCTGTTGCTGGGTCCTGTGCAGACGTCTCCGGAGGTATAGGCGATGACTCGGAAACTGCTGGACTGGGCGGAAGAGCGGACGGGGATAGAGACGATCGTAAAGAATTTCCTGTATGAGGAGATTCCGGCGTCGGCGGGATGGCATCAGGTGCTGGGGAGCGTGGCGCTGTTCTGTTTCATGGTGCAGGCGTTCACGGGGGCGTTGCTGGCGTTCAACTACGCGGCGACTCCGGGGGAAGCGTACTTGAGCGTGAAGTACATCATGACGGAATTGACGGGCGGAAGCCTGATCCGGGGCATGCACCATTGGGGCGCGAGCATGATGATTGTGCTGGTGGTGCTGCACATGACGCAGGTGTTTCTGTGGGGCGCCTACAAGCGTCCTCGGGAAGCGACTTGGATGGTGGGATGCGTATTGCTGCTGGTGACGCTGGCGTTCGGATTGACGGGGTACTTGCTGCCTTGGGATAACCGGGCGTATTGGGGGACGGTGGTAACGACGCAGATATCGGGGCTGGCTCCGGTGGCGGGACCTTATGTCGTGCGGCTGATGGGGGCCGATGGCGGGGTGGGCGTGGTTACGTTCGCCCGTTTCTACGCGGCGCACACGCTGTTGTTCCCGCTGGCGATTGTAGCGCTGATTGCGGTTCACATCTACCTGGTGCGCAAGCACGGGGTGGCGCCGGCGGCCGGCGACGATTTGCCGAAGAAGAAGTTCTATCCGGAGCAGGTGTTCAAAGATACGGTGGCGGCTTTTGTGGTGTTCGCGGTGCTGTTTGTGATGGCAGTGGTGTTGAAGGCTCCACTGGACCGGTTGGCGGATCCGACGGATACGACGTACACGCCGCGGCCGGACTGGTATTTCCTGTTTCTCTTCCAGATGCTGAAGTTTTTCGAGGGGAAGATGGAAGTGATCGGAGCGGTGGTGCTGCCGAATCTGGCGATTGTGGGATTGTTTCTGGTGCCGTTCATCGACCGGGGCAAGGTGGTGAAGCTGGCGCAGCGCAAGGGCGCGATGGCGGTGGCGGCGATCGCGTTTGTGGGCTGGTCGGCGTTGACGGCGGCGGCGATTGCGACGACTCCTTCGGCGCCCGATGTGGCGGAGGGGGAAGCGGCGCAATGGGCGCAGATTTCGCCGGTGGAGTTGGCGGGGCTGGGGTATTACCGCAAAGAGAACTGCTCCGTTTGTCACACATTGGGAGAATCTGGGACGAAGGCGGGGCCGGACCTGACGGCTGCTTCGATCCGGCGGGATGCAAAGTGGATGATTGCGCATTTCAAGAATCCGCAGCAGATGGTGCCGGGTTCGACGATGCCGGCGATCAACCTTCCGGACGCGCAGTTGAATGCACTGGCGGCCTTTCTGATCAAGCTGAATACGAGCAACGCGAAAGATCTGAGAGATGCTCCGATGCCGGCGGTGGAAGGGGCGATGGTGTATCACCAGCAGCGATGCGCGGCGTGCCATGTATTGAACGGATCCGGGGTAAAGCTGGGTCCGGGATTGAACGGGTTGTCGAAGCGGCGAGACCGTGCGTGGGTGGAAGGGCATTTCGCCGAGCCGCAGAAGTTCTCCCCGGGTTCGACGATGCCTCCCTACCGGCTGCCGGCGAAGGATCTGGAGCGGCTCACCAGCTATTTGCTGCTGTATTGACGGAGCAATTGACGGCGGACGGCATCGAGCGCAATCTGGCAGGCCAGGGCGCGGATGCGATGCCGGTCGCCGGCGAACTGCACATGGCGGGCGTGGCAGCCCTGGTCTGAGGCAACGGCGACGAAGATGGAGCCGACGGGTTCGGATTCGCCGCCTTGGCTGGGGCCGGCGACTCCGGTGACAGACACGGCAATGTCCGCGCCCGTTTTGTGCCGCGCTGCTTCGGCCATGGCCTTGGCGACGGGTTCGCTAACGGCCTTGTGGGTGTTGAGGAAATCTGCGTCGATGCCGAGCAATCGTTGCTTGGCGGCATAGGAATAGGTGAGGAAGCCTCCGGCGAAGTAACCGGAACTGCCGGGGACGGAGGTGATTTTTTCGCCCAGCATGCCGCCGGTGCAGCTTTCGGCGACGGCGATGGTCATGCCGCGGTCGTGCAGCATCCGGCCGACGGTGGCTTCGAGCGAGTCTCCGTTGTGGGAATAGACACGGTCACCGAGCAGGGCTTCGATGGGATCGCCTACTTCGGCGAGGAGGGCTTCGGCCTGTGCTTCGTTGCGGCAGCGTGCGCGGAGGTGAATCTGGATGTCGCCGGCGGCGGCGAGGATGGTAGTGGCGGGGTTGGTGTACTTGTTGTAGACAGGGGCGATGAGTTGATCGAGATCGGATTCGCCCATGCCGGCGACGCGATAGAACCGCGTGCGGATGACTTGTTCGGGGAGCAAAGTGTCGAGCCTGGGAAGGCACTGCTGTTGGAACATGGCCTTCAGTTCATGAGGGGGGCCGGGCAAGAGGACGATGTGGCGGCCTTCGTGTTCGACCCACTGGCCGGGCGCGGTGCCGCGTTCGTTGGGCAGGACGTGGGCGCCTTCGACGACGTAGGCCTGGCGTTTGTTGACTTCGGCCATGGTACGGTTCATGCGGGCGAAGCGCTGCTCAATCCAGCCGCAGATTTCCTGGCTGAACAGGAGTTGTCTGTTGCAGACCATTGCCACGGCATCGCGGGTGAGGTCGTCTTCGGTGGGGCCTAATCCGCCGGAGACGAAGATGAGATCGACGCGGCGGAGGGCATAGTCGAGGGCCTGGACAAGGTGATCGCGGTTATCGCCGACGACCAGCTTGAAGAGTACTTCGACGCCTCGGGCGTTGAGGTGGCCGGTGATGTAGAGGGAGTTGGTGTCCACCCGCTGCGGGGTGAGCATTTCCGAACCGATCGCCAGAATCGCTGCGTCCATCGCGGTGCGGCGCGGCGGTTAGCCGGGCAAGAGCCCCTGGAAGCCCACGTCCACGCGAAAGAGCGCGTTGTTGGTGGCGACAATCATGGCGTTGGCGGGGGTGAAGGCGAGACCAACGATGTTGGGGCCGGAGAGGAATAGGCCGCCCTGCCGGCTGGTGTCGATACGGACGACGCCTTTGCGGCCGCCGATGGAAGCCGCGACATAGAGGTTGCCTTGAGCATCGAAGGCAAGGCCCTGAGGACGGCCGAGGCCGCGGAAGTAGACCTCGGTTTCCCCGGCGGGGCTGATGCGGTGGACAGCGTCGTAGCTGGAGGTGGTGGGTCCGGTGACGTAGAGGTGGCCATCGGGACCGAAGGCGAGGTGGTAGGCGGCGATGGAGGGCTCCATTGTGGAGAAGACGTAGATCTGGCGCTGGCGGCTGATTTTGAAGATGGTGCCGCTGCGGTCGCCGACGTAGAGGTTGTCGTCGCGGTCAAAGGCGAGTCCAGTGGCGACGCCCATGCCTTCGACGTAGACCGACATGGCCCCGTTGGGGGCGACCTGATAGACGATGCCGTCGTAGCGGCTGCTGACATAGAGCATGCCTTCGCGGTCGAGGGCGAGGCCGGTGGCATTCATCATGTCGGTGACGAGCGGTTTGACGTCGTAACTGGAATCGACGCGGTAGACGGAGACGGGGGTTTTCTGCCCGCGGGAACCGCTGAATGTGGCGTAGACGTTGCCGAAGGAATCGACGGCGGGATTGGCGACGGGGTGCATGCTGTCGGCGATTTGGACGCCGATGCCGCACTGCCAGATGGAACTGGTGTGGTCGCCGCTTTCGACCACCATTTTTCCGACGGCGGCGCCTTCGGGGACCTTGGCGATGACGTAGGAATTCGATCCGATGACCACAGGGGCCTGGACGTCGCCGAAGAGGACACGCGGGCGGTCGGCGCGCGCGAAGTTTTTGCCGCGAATCTGAAACTCGCCGCCGGGAATGGCAGCCTCGGGGCTAACCGTGTTGATTTCGGGGCGATCTGGATCCTTAAAAATAGCCATGCCTAGTACAGATTGAA
>JAEUQG010000168.1 GCA_016789755.1 Bryobacterales bacterium | reverse complement strand
ATACGTCATTGACGGTGACCCGGTCTTCCGGTGAGATTGCGACGCTAACGAATCCGGAGAAGTTGAGTTTGAGCGCGCGGGTGAATGCGACGTCGCGGCTTCTAGCTGCTCTGTCAGGGGGACGCGCGGCGACGTTCACGGCGGAAGCTTATACGTTGGGGACGGAGACGGCGGCCCGGACGCTGCCGGGGTGTCCAGCGAGCACGGTGCGGGATACGCGGCAGGTGAGTCAGGCGAGTGAATTGACTATGACGGCGGCGGCGCAATGCGGCGAGTTCCGGACGCTGCGGCTGGGGACGTACCGGAAGACAGAAGGGACTCAGTTGGTGGAGTTCGATGCCTATGTGGTGAGTGCGGCGCAAATGCTGATGTCGGATCTGGATCTATCGGGGCCGGTGGCGACGCTGCGCAATTTGAGTTATTCCGTGCGGTTCCGGTCGGTGTGGCGGTTTACGCTGACGGCGCCGGTAGTGCCGGATAGCATCACGATCAGCAGCGCGAATCCGGCGGGTGGAAAGCGGATTGAGCCGGAATCGCAGGCGGGCTTTGAAGCGCAGGTTCGGTATGAGATCAGAAGGCCGGAAGCGAGCATCGCGCTGCGGGCGACGGGGACGGGCGGGCGCGTGCTTGCCACCTCGAGTGCGCAACGGGTGACGCAGGGGACGGGCACGGCGTCGTTGAAGATCGATGGATTCACTTTGCCGGCGGGGGAGACGGTGCTGGCGATTCGCGCGGTTGTGCTGGATGGACAGAATGTCGTGGCACAATCGGCGGCGGTGGATTATGTGCTGGCTTTCGATTTCAAGCTAAGTCGAATTGAAGTATTCCAAGTGGTGCAGACGGAGAAGAATGAAGTGCCGCTGGTGGCGGAGAAGGCGACGATGGCTCGGGTGTACGTAGAGTTGGTGGGCGGGGTGCGCGACCGCGTGCCGGGAGTGGAAGTGGTGCTGGAGGCGAGCCGGAGCGACAAGCCACCGAGGACTCCGGTTTTCCGGCACAACGCGGGCGAAGCGAGACGTGTAGGCGTGCGGTTTCCTAAGCCGGCTGGATTCGACTTTGTGCTGCCGAAGGATTGGACGCTGGAGGGGACGACACGACTGAGGGCGCGGGTGAATCCAAGCGGGACGGGAGCGATGCCGGAGGTCGACAGGTCGGACAATGAACTGCCGTACAACGCGGAGTTCGAGATGGGTCCGAGTCTGGTGGTGCGGTATGTGCCGGTATGCGTGCAATTGACGGATGAGGAGCCGCCGGTCTGTCCGAGCAGCAACATATCGACGTTGCATGAACTGGCGCGGGCAGTGTATCCGGTGGCGGAAGGGGAGTTCCGATACCTGCCGGTGCCTGGGGAACAGATTCTGTACCGGCGGCAGTTGTTTCCGCAGCCGGACACGCTGTTCGGGAAGTTCTGGTTTACGGACATTTTCAACAGTATCAACCAAACGCGGCTGATGATGTATCTGCGCAAGTATTACGAGATGCTGCTGAGCGGGGAGGCGACAGAGGGGCTGCGGCTGCACGCGTTCGATCAACTGGTGGCGTGGTTGCCATCGGGATCGGCGCCGGGGTTCTTTGCGATGTCGGATCCGCGGCGATTTGGGGGAACGGGGCGGGTGGTGTGGGTGGTGGATGAAAGCACGCGCGACGATGAGACGCTGCCGAATCCGCGGCTGAATACGGAGAGCGCTCTGGCGCATGAAATGGGGCACAATTTCGGACTGCGGCATCCGAATACAACAGACTCCTGCAAGGCGTGGGACGATGAAACGGATTGGCCGAACTCATCGTCGAGCGTGGTGCAGGAGCTTGGATACGCGGCGGCCACGGCGGAGCCACGGCGGCCGGGATTGTTTCAGGATCTGATGTCGTACTGTTATTCGAACCTGTGGATCTCGCAGTTCCATTACGAGAAGCTGATGCGGAGCCACATGGTGCCGCAGATGAAGTCGCTGCGATCAGCGATGGGAGAGCGATTGGCGGAGGCGGCGCGGTATGCGATTGTGGCGGGGACGGTGGGGGCGGACGACAGCGCGCAGTTCGATCCATTCTATGTGCTGCCGGGCAACTCGCCGGCGCGGCTTTCCGAGGAGGGGGGCGCGTACTGCGTGGTGCAACGGAACGGGGAGCGGGAACTGTCGCGTCATTGTTTCGATCTGGGGTTTCGCAATCCGGGGAGCCTGGAACGGACGACGCTGGACTCGTTTGCGTTCCGGCTGCCGTACGAAGAGACGGCGACGAAGATGCAGTTGGTGAAGGGTGAGCGGGAGCTGGCAGTGCGCGAGGCATCGGCGAACCGGCCGCAATTACGGATACTCTCGCCCGCGGCGGGGGCAAGGTGGAGCGCGGAAGAACAGTCGGTGACGTGGGAAGCGGAGGATGCGGACGGGGATTCCCTGCTGTATGCCGTCGCTTATTCAAGCGACGATGGCAAGAGCTGGTTGCCGCTGGATGTGGACAATCCGGCGACGGAATACAAGCTGAAGACGTCGCGCGTGCGGGGCGGGAATGCAGTACGGTTTCGGGTGCTGGCAACGGACGGATTTCACACGACGGCGGTGGACGCGGGTCCGGTGCAGATTACGCAGACAGCAAGAATGGAAGCGGCGCCGGGGAACCTGGACTTTCTGAATGTGCTGACGGGCGCGACGGCGGAGCGAACGGTGACGATTCGCAATACGGGAAACGGTCCGTTGGAAGTTACGGAGCTGACGTTGCCGGCGGCGTATTCGGTACAACCGCAGGCTCCGCTGTTGGTTGCGGCGGGCGGGCAGATGCAACTCCGCGTGCGGTTTGCTCCGGATGCGGCGCAGAGCGCGGCGGGGGCGATGCGCATGCGGAGCAACGACGGGTCGCGGCCAGTGTTCGAGATTCCGCTTGCGGGCGCGGGAGTGTTGCGCGATGTGCCGGAGATGGTGCTATCGGCGACATCGCTGGATTTTGGGGCGGTAGCTTCGGGGCAGACGAAGGATCTGACGCTGGGCGTGCTCAACCGCGGGCCGGCGGCGCTCGATTATTCCATGCGGAATGGGAATGCAGCGTTCACGATATCCGGTGCGCCGGCGGCGGGGGTGCTACCGGCTGGAGGAAGCGCGGCGATTACGGTGCGCTACCGTTCGGCGGGGACGGCGGCGAGCGATACGATCACGATTCTGTCGAACGATCCGGCACGGCCATCGGCGACTGTGCGGCTGCAGGCGAGCGCAGTGGCGGTGACTCCGCCGCCGCCGACGCAGGCGGTGTTGCGAAACGACAACGGGAATTTCGACGTGGTGGTGGGTTATCCGGAGGGGCCGGGGCCGGTGTATCTGGTGACGCGATTGACTCCGCCGCGGTATCCGGCGACGTTGCGGAGCGTGCAGTTGATCTTCCACGGGCGCAGCGATGGACTGAAATTGAACGATGCGCTGACGGTGCTTTCGGGAGGGCATGCTTCGGGGCAGCAGAACATCAACGGCGTCGCGTTGCAGCGAACGCCAGGGACGGTGCAGCGGCTGGGGGATTTTCAGACGTACACGGTGCCGCCGGTCACGATTGCGTCGGGGGATTTTGTGGTGGGGTTCCTGGTGCAGGCGGGGAGAGGTTTGTTGCCGGGCGAAGTGGATACGTCGAGTACGGCTGTGGGCAGGTCTTATGGGTCGGTGAACGGGACGGCGTTTCTTACGTTCGAGGAGCAGGGCGGGAAAGGGAGTTTGGGGGCGCGGGCGGTAGTCGAGTTGCCTTGAGTCGGGCGGCGGTGAACGGCGGTGTGACACGGCGGTGTGCGGCGCTGTCGCAGCAAAGTAGTAATGTCCTATTTAGCAAAGTAGAAATGTCCTCTTGACACTCATCCGATCCGAAGGGGATGGGAGATGAAGGACAGCTACTGATGACACAGGCAGAGCGAGACCGGCTGGTCACGCTAAAGAAAGCCAAGCAGAAGAAGATCACGCAAGTGGAAGCGGCCAAGGAGTTGGATGTCTGGCCACGCCATGTGGGGCGGCTACTGGCCGCACTGAAACAGAAGGGGGACAAGGCCGTCATCCACGGGCTGAAGGGGAAGCAATCCAACCGCGCGATCTGCGAGGCAACGAAAGAGAGGGCCATCGCAATCCTGTCGAAGCCAGTGTACGAAGGATTCGGACCAACCCTTGCCATGGAGTATCTACAGAAGAAACACGAGATCAACGTCAGCAAAGAGACGGTGCGGAAGTGGATGAAAGAGGCGGGACTCTGGCGAGCGAAGAAAAAGAAAGTCGAGAAGCTGCATCCGCGCAGGGAACGGCGTAGTTGCTTGGGGGAACTGGTGCAATGGGACACTTCGCCGCATGACTGGCTGGAGGGGCGGGGCGAAGAACTGAAACTGATCGCGATGATCGACGACGCGACAAGCCGGTTGTTGGCACGCTTTGTACGGCACGACTCCACCGAGGAAAACATGCAGTTGTTGTGGACCTACCTGGAAAAGAACGGACGGCCGCGAGCGTTTTACACCGACAAAGCCAGCCTGTTTCACACGACGGAGAAACGCAAACGGGATGAGCCGGGAGTAGACAAAGACCCGGTAGAGATGCCGCCGACGCAAATCGCACGAGCGCTGCAAGAGTTGGGAATCGTATGGATTGCGGCGCACTCGGCCCAGGCGAAGGGGAGAGTGGAGAGGAACTTTGAAACAGCGCAGGACCGGTTGGTCAAAGGGTTGCGGGTGGCTGGGGCGAAGACGTTGGAGCAAGCCAATGAATATCTGGAGAAGGAGTATCTGCCATGGTGGCAGGAGACGTTGATTGTGGAGCCGGCGCGAGAGGAAGATGCGCACCGGGCGCTCAGCCCGGGCACGAACCTGGCTGGGATTCTGAGTCATGTCGAGACGCGCACGGTGGATGACGGCTACACCATCCGGGTGAACGGCAAGCGGTATCAAGTGGCGAGAGAACAGATGACGGCTGGGATGCGGAAGGCCAAAGTGCGGGTCGAGTGGCGGCTGGATGGTTCCCTTGCCGTTCGTTATCAGGAACGTTATCTGAGCGTCGAGTTATGCCCGGAGCCGACTCGCCCGCCGCGGCCCGAGAACAAGGCCAAGCCGGTGCGGCACAAGCCAGCACGGGGCAGCGATTGGAACAAGAACTTCGAGTTGAAGAAAGCACCGCCGCTGTGGAAGGCGGCACAAGCATCGGGTTACCGATCGGGAGGATCGGACTAATGGCGATTCGTCCCAAGCCCGGGCTCGGGAGCGGCAGCCTACCGAACAGCGCCCTATACAGGGAAACGCAACCGCGCGGGCCGGCTGGTCGGCCGGGATCTATTTCTTGCTCTGGTGCGTTTGCGCCGTTTTTCCTCTGCCTGACTCCCATTGCCAACACAGGCAATCCTGAGGCCTCAGTCATGCGTTTTCTGAGGCATGTGGAATCTACCTGTCCGATGTGGGGCGTAAACCCAAGCCTGAGTTGGAGCAATGGCCTCCCGCCCACTGACTCCAACTCAAGCCCGAGAACGTGCCGGGAGGATCACGCTCTCCTCATCGTCCAGATGAGTTCCAGCCGGGTATTCCTTGATCGGGTTGGTCGCCACCAGAGCCCGTCTCCGCTTCACCGGCACGGCCAGACTAACACGAGTTTTCTGGACGCACCCATCAACCGGACATTTCTACTTTGCCAGGCACACGACATTTCTACTTTGCCTTGACAGGGCGGGTTATACGGCGTATACGGCGGTACGGCGGTGACGGCGGCGGGTTACGGCGGTACGGCGGTGTTACTGCGGTACGGCGGTTACGGCGGTCGCGGGCAACGCGTGCAAGTGCGTCTACTCGTTGAGGCGCGGGACGCCTGCCGCTGCGTTTCAGACTCCGGCGGCGGGCGTTGCCTGGCGGGAACGGCGTGCCAGAGAGCCGGCTACCGAAAGCAGCCACGCCAGCACACTGATCGCCGCGGTCAGCTTCTTTTCCGTTGTAAGATCGTACTCCAGCAGAATATCGGCCTCGCCGCCCGGCGTTGGGCGGAGTTGAAGAAAACCCAACCGGTCGGCCTCGACCGGTATCTCCACGCCTCG
>JAEUQG010000108.1 GCA_016789755.1 Bryobacterales bacterium | reverse complement strand
GCTGGTGCTGTTCGGCGTGCTGTTCGTCGAGCACGGCCATGCTCCGCGACCCGTCGATACTGTGACATGGTCTTGGCGAGGCGTGAAGAAGAGCGGGCTGTTCGACGTGCTGGTCGTCGGGCTGGTCGTCGGGCTGGTCGTCGGGCTGTTCGTCGGGCTGTTCGTCGGGCTGGTCTTCGGGCTGGTCTTCGGGCTGGTCGGCGTGCTGGTCGTCGTGCTGTTCGGCGCGCTGTCCGAGGGGTTGGTGACGGGCTCTGTGAGCCAGCGCAGCGCTGCAAACGGCGGACTCAAACAATCAGGCCTCTATGCGGCCCGCTATCTCCTTCTCCTGCTCATTCCAGCATTCGGACTCGCACTGGTGTCTGCGCGGTTCGATGGGAACATAGGCGCAGGCATGGCCGCCATTGCCCCGATGATCGCTTGGCGTGCCGCGGTGGTCGCCCTGGAAAAAGGCGGCGCCTTCTGCGTCCATAACCTGTCGCTCCGTTACCTTCTGGCTCGTGGCGGCTACACGCCTTGGCGCTATACGAGATTCCTCCACCATGCCGTGGAGCGCGTGATCATGATCCGTCAGGGCGGGTCGTTCCGGTTCCTTCACCGGATGCTTCAGGAGCACCTTGCCGCAGGCGCCGGTTCGGCCCGGCCGGCAGACGGGGTGAGCGCGAGACTCGCCTCCGCACGGGCTTCCCAATCCTGACTTACTGCGTACTGCAAGACGATTGGGAGAAAGTGGTCCCTTCGCTCCAGGGGACCGCCGCCCAAAATCGTTGATGACATGGACCGAACCGTGGCCAAAGGGTAGTCCCGAAAACGTGCCTCTGCTCAGGCTTCCACATAAGTCGCGCTGGGAACCGCGAGTTGGCCGGCGCAAGCTGTCGTCGTGGACGACGAAACGGCAGCGGCTTCCGCCCGTGCTTCGCTTGAGCGCTCAGTGGCCATCCGTTCGCGCAAGATTTCGTTGATCCGGTTCAGATGTCCTTCGCCTTTCGACTTCAGCCAAGCCACCTATAGCCTAGGGGCAACCGCGGAGCTTCGGCGTCCTTGTCCACCCCGCAACCCTAATCCCCTCCCCAGCCCCCATCCCTGTTAAGCTGGAGAATTTACGAAATGGATAGAGCAACGGCTTGGACCATCCTGTGTGAATTCGTGCAGTCGGATAGCCTCCGCCGCCACGCCCTCGCGGTCGAGACCTGCGTCTCCGCCTACGCCCGCAAGTTCGGCGAAGACGAGTCCCTCTGGGCCATCACCGCTCTCCTCCACGACTTCGATTGGGAAATCCATCCCCAACTCCCCGATCACCCCACCAAAGGCGAGCCCATCCTCGCCGCCCGCGGCGTCCCCGAAATCATCCGCCGCGCCATCCTCTCCCACGCCGATTTCACCGGCGTCCCCCGCCTCTCGCTCATGGAAAAAACCCTCTTCGCCTGCGATGAACTGGCCGGCTTCCTCACCGCCGTCTCCTACGTCAAGCCCGGCCGCAGCATCCATGAAGTGGATGTCCCCAGCGTCAAACGAAAAATGAAGGACAAAGCCTTCGCCCGCGCCGTCAACCGTGCCGACATCACCAACGGCGCCCTCGAACTCGGCGTCGATCTCGATCTGCACATCGCCTTCTGCATCGACGCCATGAAGGCCAATGCCGCACAACTCGGCCTCGAGGGAACCCCTAAGCCCGCACAGGCCGGGGCGGCCCCCGGCGCGTTGTGCGGGCGAGGTCCTGAAAACTAACATGCTGCTGCCCCTCGTTATCTGGGCCACCGCGGTCCTCGTCGCCGCCTCCTTCGCCATCAAACGCTGGTGGTTTCCCGCCCCCATCAACGCCCACGCCGCCTCCTTCGATTCCATCTTCTCCGTCAACCTCCTCATCATGGGCGTCATCTTCTTCGTCGCCCAGGCCCTCCTCGGCTGGCTCATCTGGAAACACCGCGACCGCGGCCAGCAAGCCCGCCATTCCGAAGGCAGCACCCGCCTCGAAATCCTCTGGACCTCCATCACCCTCCTCCTCTTCGTCGGCGCCGGACTCGCCAGCACCGGCCTTTGGTACGAAGTCCACCTCTCCGCTCTCGCCGATGCCGGCCTCAAGATCGAGGTCGCCGCCAAACAGTTTGCCTGGAGCTTCCGCTACCCCGGCCCCGATGGCAAATTCGGCAAGACCGACATCAAACTCGTCAACGATGCCGCCGGCAACCCCTTCGGCATTGTCGAAAACGACCCCGCCGGCAAGGACGACATCGTCAGCTCCGCCCTCCGCGTCCCCGCCGGACGCCACGTTCAACTCCTGCTTCAATCCCGCGACGTCATCCACAATTTCTTCGTCCGCGAATTGCGCATCAAACAGGATCTCGTCCCCGGCATGACCATCCCCTTCCGCATTCGCGCCGACAAACCCGGCGAATACGAGATCGCCTGCTCGGAACTGTGCGGCCTCGGCCATCATCAGATGCGTAGCGTGCTCGTCGTCGTCTCCCAGCAGGACTACGACACTTGGCTGCGCCGGCAGGCCGCCCAAAGGTGACGAACATGAACCACGGCTTCCTCCGCCGCTACCTCTTCAGCACCGATCACAAAACCATCGGGCTGCAGTACATCACCCTCAGCATCTTCGCCGCCTTCGTCGGCATCGCCCTCTCCGTCCTCATGCGCTTCCACCTCGTCTATCCGGAATCGCGCTGGCGCCTGCTCGAAACGCTCTGGCCCGACGGCGCCCCCGGCGGCGTCATGACCCCCGAACTCTACCTCTCCCTCATGACCATGCACGGCACCATCATGGTCTTCTTCCTCCTCACCACCGTCCCCCAAGGCGGCTTCGGCAACTACTTCCTCCCCCTCCAAATCGGCGCCGCCGACATGGCCTTCCCCCGCCTCAACATGCTCTCTTTCTGGACCACCTTTCTTTCCTTCGTGGTCCTCTGCGCCGCGTTCTTCGTCGAAGGCGGAGCCCCCCTCGCCGGCTGGACCGCCTACCCGCCCCTCAGCGCCGTCGGCCAGATCGCCGGTCCCGGCCAAGGCCTCGGCCAGACTCTCTGGGTCCTCAGCATCGCCCTCTTCTGCATCGCCTCCCTCATGGGAGCCATCAACTTCATCACCACCACCCTCGAACTCCGCACCCGGGGCATGTCCCTCCTCCGTATGCCCCTCACCTGCTGGGGCTGGTTCACCACCGCCATCATCAGCCTCTTCGCCTTCGGCGTCCTCCTCGCCGGCGGCGTCCTCCTCCTGCTCGACCGCGAAGCCGGCACTTCCTTCTTCCTCCCCGCCGGATTGATGATCAACGACAAGCTGCTCGCCAACAAGGGCGGATCCCCCCTCCTCTTCCAGCACCTGTTCTGGTTCTTCGGCCACCCCGAAGTCTACATCGCCATCCTCCCCGGCATGGGAGCCGTCTCCACCATCCTCGCCACCTTCTCCCGCAAACCCGTCTTCGGCTACCGCGCCATGATCTGGGCCATGCTCATCATCGGCTTCCTCAGCTTCGTCGTCTGGGGCCACCACATGTTCATCAGCGGCATGAGCCCCTATTCCTCCATCGCCTTCTCCCTCCTCACCGTCACCGTCGGAGTTCCCTCCGCCATCAAAACCTTCAACTGGCTCGGCACCATCTGGGGCGGCAGCCTCCGCCTCACCACCGCCATGCTCTTCGCCCTCGGCTTCGTCTCCGTCTTTATCAGCGGTGGATTGACCGGCCTCATCCTCGGCCAGCCCGCCCTCGATTCCTACTTCCACGACACCTACTTCGTCGTCGGCCATTTCCACATGATCATGGGCGTCGCTACCGTATTCGCCGCCTTCGCCGCCACCTTCTACTGGTTCCCCAAAATGCGCGGCCGCATGATGAACGAAACCCTCGGGCGTATTCACTTCTACCTCACCTTCATCGGCGTCTACGCCATCTTCATCCCCATGCACTTTGCCGGAATCGCCGGCAATCCCCGCCGCTACGCCGACTTCGCCCAGTTCGATTTCCTCAAAGACCTCTCCTTCCTCCACAAGGCCACCACCCACGCCGCCTTCTTCACCGCCGCCGTGCAGTTGCTCTTCCTCTTCAATTTCCTCTGGAGCTGGTGGAAAGGCCCCAAAGCCGGCCAAAATCCCTGGCACGCCACCACCCTCGAATGGACCCTCCCCTCCCCGCCTCCCGAAGAAAACTTCGGACACAATCCCCCCCAGGTCCATCGCGGACCCTACGATTACAGCCTCCCCGGCGCCCCTAAGGACTTCCTCATGCAGCAGGAGGAACGATGAACGTCGCCGCCCCCGGAGCCCGCCGCAGAGCCTCCCACACCGGCCTCTACGCCTTCCTCTGCTCCGTCATCATGTTCTTCGGCGCATTTACCAGCGCCATGGTCGTCCGCCGCGGAGCTTCCAACGACTGGAAAGGTATCCCCGCCCCGGACCTCCTCTGGGTCAACACCGGCATCCTCGCCCTCAGCAGCGTCGCCGTCGAAAAGGCCCGCCGCCACCTCAGGGAAGGGAACCGGAAAAACTTCAACATCGCCTGGTCCACAGCCTCCCTCCTCGGCGCCCTCTTCATCGCCGGCCAGATCCTCGTCTGGAAGGATCTGCGCGCCGCCGGCGTCTTCTTGAACAGCCATCCCGGCAGCGCCTTCTTCTACGTCGGCACCGTTGCCCACGCCGCCCATCTCGCCGGCGGCTGGATCGCCATGGCGTTCCTCAACTGGCAGGCGCTCCGCTGGACCCTCGGCCCCGGTAAACGCACCGCCGTCGATGTCGCCTCCATCTACTGGCACTTCCTCGGATTGCTGTGGGTCTACCTGCTGTGGCTATTCCGTTTTTGGGGAAATTGATCTTGAGCACACACACACAACCCGATACCACCTGGGCCGGCGGCGGATCCCCCTTCGCCATCGGCTCTAAGCCGCTCGGCATGTGGCTGTTCGTCGTCTCCGACGCCCTCACCTTCTCCACCTTCCTCGTCATCTACACCTACGCCCGCCTCTCCAACCCCGGTTGGCCCTCCCCCTTCGGTCCCTCCAGCATCGCCCAGGCCACCCTGATGACCTTCGTCCTCCTCACCAGCAGCTACACCATGGCCCTTGCCGTCAACGCCATGAAAACCGGCCGCCGCGGCCGCGCCGTCCGCATGCTTCTCGCCACCGTCGGCCTCGGCCTCGCCTTCGTCGGCCTCCACATCGCCGAATGGATGCATCTCATCCGCGTCGAAGGCGTCACCCTCGCCGCCAACCCCTGGAATCAGCCCCTCTTCGGCGCCACCTTCTTCACCCTCACCGGATTGCACATGGCCCATGTCGCCGCCGGAGTCCTCTACCTCGCCATCGTCGCTGCCGCCCTCAGCCGCAACAAACTCGATGCCCACGACGTCGAAACCAGCGGCCTCTACTGGCACTTCGTCGATCTCGTCTGGATGTTCATCTTCCCACTCGTCTACCTCATGTCTGCCAAGCTATAAGGAGAACCCCCGGGATGCTGACCAACGCCGCAATGACAAAAATCTGGCTCGCTCTCCTCGCCCTCACCCTCCTTGAGGTCGCCCTCGCCTTTCCACACCTCAGCCCCATCCTGTTCCTCCTCGTCTTGCTCGCCCTCTCGTTCGGTAAATCCATCCTCATCGCCGGCTGGTTCATGCACCTCAAATTCGAAGTCCGCTCCCTCCTCTACGTCCTCCTCCCGTTCCTCATCGTCTGCATCGGCCTCCTCCTCGCCTTCCTCCCCGATGCCGCCCGCCTCAAGGAGTTGCGCCCATGAAATGGTCCCTCGCCTTGCTCCCCGCCGCCCTCTATGGCCAGTGCGCCCAGTGCTTCCGCACCGCCTCCGCCCAGCAGGCCGCCGGAATGCGCGCCTTGAACCAGGGCATCCTCATCCTCCTCATCCTCGTCCTCGCCATGCTTGCCGGCATTGCATGGCTGGCCTACCGGCGGCGCGATGCCTGAACTCGCCCCCATCGCCTTCCTCAGCGCTTCTGAGGAGGCCGGCCACCTCCTCTTCACCATGCTCGTCGTCTTTGCCGGAGCCAAGCTCATGGGCGAACTCGCCGAATTCATCGGCCAGTCCGCCGTCGTCGGCGAGATCCTCGCCGGCATTCTCCTCGGCCCCGCCGTCTTGGGCATCGTACAGCCTTCCGTCGTCCTCTCTGCCCTCGCCGAACTCGGAGCCATGTTTCTCCTCTTCCGCATCGGCCTCGAAGTCGAGTCCGAAGCCCTGCTCCGCACCGGCAAAACCGCCGTCCTCGTCGCCATGCTCGGCGTCCTCCTCCCCTTCGCCACCGGCTTCCTCCTCATGCACGCCTGGGGCCGCTCCACCGTCGAAGCCCTCTTCCTCGGCGCCGCCATGGTCGCCACCAGCGTCGGCATCACCGCCCAGGTGCTCGACTCCCTCGGCGTCCTCCAGCACACCGCCAGCCGCACCGTCATGGCCGCCGCCGTCATTGATGACGTCCTCGGCCTCATCGTCCTCGCCCTCGTCTCCAGCCTCGCCAAAGGCGATTTCCGCCCCCTCGACCTCGCCTTGACCGCCTTCATGGCCATCGGCTTCACCGTCGCCGTCGTCTTCTACGGCTCCAAAACCATGCAGCGCCTCAAACTCTGGGTCCAGAATTTCCTCCGCGGCAAAGAATCCGATTTCCACCTCGCCATGGTCATGCTCCTCGGCATGGGCCTGCTCTCCCTTCAGGCCGGTGTCGCCGCCATCATCGGAGCCTTCCTCGCCGGTATGGCCCTCTCCGGCACCGTTAGCCACCGCGTCCACGACCTCTCCAGCGGCCTCAGCGAATTCCTCGTCCCCTTCTTCCTCGTCGGCATCGGACTCTACTTCCGCCCCGCCGCCATCTCCTCCCCCGAAGCCCTCGCCCTCGTCGCCATCGTTGCCGTCGCCGCTGTCCTCTCCAAAATGCTCGGCTGCGGACTCGGCGCTTGGAGCCTCGGCCCCGCCGACCGCTTCCGCGTTGGCGCCGGTATGGTCCCCCGCGGCGAGGTCGGCATGGTCGTCGCCCAAATCGGCATGGGGTTGGGCGCTGTCACCGATATGCTCTACGGAGTGGTAGTGAGTATGTCCCTCTTGACCACCATCGTTGCCCCGCCCCTCCTCAAAGCTGCCTTCGCTAAAAGAACTATCAACTCTTAATCGATCTGATTTCACCGATGAGATATCTAAGGTGTTACGGACAAGTACAATTGACCAACTAGAGCTGCTGGTAGCCAACTTTGAGACCAACCCCGTCTCCGCTCGCCACGCAATCCAGGATTGTTTCGCCGACGACCCGGCCCGGTTCCGCCGCTCTGTGGTAAGCATTCTTGCAAAAGGAAATGAGCGCAAAGGCGAAGGACTGCTCCTTTCCACCCTCATCCAGAACGATCAGTTGGCAAGTCGCCTCGGCGACCCCGACTTCTGCACCAGAGAAGAAGCCATCTCCATCGCCCGGCGCGCCTCCCGCATCGATCCCTCGTTCGAACGCCAGATCTCCCAAATCCTCACCGGCCCCACGCGCCTCGCCGATGAGGAAGTCGCCCGCCTCTTGGCCGTCATGGAGTCCATCTCCACACCCGCCAACCTCCTCCCCCTGCTCAATTCCATCTCCCACCACTCCAGCCCCAGAATTCGTTCCAAGGCCGCCCTCCTCATGGGCCGCGGCAAACGCAACTCCGCCTGGGTTATGGAGCAACTCACCGAACCCGACGGCCGCGTCCGCGCCAACGCCGTCGAATCCATCTGGGGACTCGATGGCGCCGACGTCCTCGAAGTCTTCTCCACCGCCGCCTACGATCCCGCACCTCGGGTGGCGATCAACGCCGGCATCGGTCTGTACCGCGCCCGCCAAACCCGTTCCATCGAACTCTTCGTCAACTGGGCCTCCCACGAGGACTTCGCCTTCCGCCGCAGCGCCTGTTGGGGTATGGGACAGACTCAGGACCCCCGCTTCCTCCCCGTCCTCGTCAAATGCATCCGCGACTCCGACCCCACCGTCCGCTCCCACGCCCTGCGCTCCTCCAGCACTATCCGCGCCCACATCAACGCCCTCAAACAGGAACCGGTTGCCGTCCACATCGGCAAAGCCTCTATCCTCGAAAACGGCATGCGTACCCTTTCCGTCAGTCTCCGCTCCGCGGGTGGCAGCGCCATCCCCATCCTATGCCCCCTCGCCTTCTCACTCGACGAAGATGGCCTCCCTGTCACTCGCTACGAACTCACCCGCGCATTGCCCGACGCTGCCGGCGCCATCGGCCTCGTCCTGCCCCGCGCACTCGATCTTGCCATCCCCTTCCGTGATGCTGGCTGCGCCGCCCTCCGCTGTGCCCTCGACCAGAAACTCCCCGCCGAAGCCTGGTCCACAGTCTGCTATTCCCATGCCGATGCCTTCGGCGAGGAAATCGCTCCCCTCCTCCAGACATCTCCCGGCCAATTGCAGAAAGGCATCGAATTAGCCAACCGGTCCTTCTTCTCCGGCGCCATCCCCGCCATCGAAAC